>NZ_LMCG01000050.1:0-485478 GCF_001623065.1 Pseudovibrio sp. Ad46
AACGCAGAACTATTCAAAACCGACGCTTGCGCTACCACGCACAAGCCGCTTAACATCAACACGCAATTGGGCCAGACACTCCACTAATCGAAAGCCAATTTTGTCCAACTATCTTTGACGACGGACACCTCCTTAAAAGTTCGCGACAGAGCATAAGCATGGAACGGAAGAAAGAACGCACTCAAAGTCAGAGGGCCATAATGGTTCATAAGTAACCTGTCCGCTAATTAGACTGTAGGTACGTGCGTATTACCATCAAGGCCACGGCCCGCGTGCCGATAAACAGGTCGGATACATAGTAGCGACTTCAAGGTTCCAAGTAAAAACTCTCTTGCGAAATGCAGGCGGTCCATACTTAATGGCCCGAACTTCTAGACATTCCTGACACGTAGCGCGTGAGCATTGCAGACCTTCGCATGTTTCCAACCGTGGTTGAGAACCGATTAACTAAGTCATTAAGAAACTGCACATTGAACTGGATATTGTCTTTGCCCATTTCCCTGTCGAAGCCATGTGGACCGATGTGGAACAAACTTACCAAGTTTTTTCGCGCATTTCTTCCAAAAGTTGATCATGCATAACGGTGTCTTTTCCATAACTGGCAACAATCGATACCTTTGAGAAATCCCGGTTCAACAGATGATCAGGGTGGATCCAAATAGTTAAACTATTCACGTCCCCGATTATCAAACGCATTCCATCATCGTAGCTAAATTCAGCTAAGAGTATGTACCCATCAGGTGGGTTCTCATTACGGTAAATGATTGTTTGGGCGCCTAAAAACCGATGGAACAATGAATGGTATTGCACGCGTTCATATGGCCCATCCGGATTGCGTGTAGGAAAAACCTCAACACGGCTCAATGGTTTGTGATAATGGCTCTCATACCAAACTATTTCTGGTGGAAAGCCACTTGGGCCACATTCAGGGTGCCAAATTTGGTCTTTTAAAACATCGTGAATAGATCGGTTCAATTCTCTGCCTAAGATAGTTTGCCTAAGATCTAGCACTGACTTTCTGAGGTCAAACTCCCGATTGCTGGTGTCTGCAATAGATTTTAACGAGTTCAGAAACTCCAGACGTCGATTATCTGGCATCACTCCCATAATGGGGTGCTTGTCGGCCTCATTCAGCCAAAACGATAGGTGGTGAATGGCACGCAGAATAAGTTCTTCATTTTCGGAACTTAACTCCTCTTTCTTTAGCTTATGCTTTAGGTCATGGTTCATAGTAACGCAAAATCTGCGAACTGCGAGCCAAGTGATTGGGGTATCTAACGTTCCCTCCCAAGGTGCTTGTCGAAAATGCGGATCAGTTCTTGTCTCACTTACTCCAAAAGTTGCAATCCAGCTTTCCCAGAGTAATTTAGTATGTATTTCGCGCAAAGCTGATTGCTCACTGCAATTAAAAGCAATTCGCTTAATGCGAGGTATATCTGAAGAGTTAGCCTCTTCTGTTTTACCTTCACTTTCGAGTGCGCTGCTTTGGTTCCAGTCATCGCGATAACTATTGAATAAGGCAAACTCTAGCGGCCATTTTGCGAGTACCGTCGGGAATGGCCCTTCTTTGATTTCATGGAGTTTCTGGGGGCCAAATACCGGACCCGATTTACCTTCACCCCATGGACCTTCCCACCATGGGGGAGCATCAGGCGGATTGCGCTCTGAAAGAAAACTCGCATCTATACCACGATAGATAACATGGCTTTCGTCGGTATCAGTTTCAGTCGCATCAAAGTATGCGTTTAAATCTGGGCCAGCAAAGAACCAAAGCGTACCGCTTTTAGGCAACCAATAACGCTCCGTTGAGCGAGGTAAGGTTGCACAATCAATTTGGCCTAGAAACATCCGTGGTTTGTTTGAGATAGGATCCCGAGGCCAAGCAACATCCGCAGGTAATCGGGGCAATCCTCCTAAGTAGGAGGATGCAAATTTTGTTGGGTCGGGTGGATAGACACGTGCCATGCCAATCGCAAGAGTTTTAGTTTCAACAATGATGTCGTGTAATTCATCATAAGTGTATCGCTTCTCTGGACTACTCTCCTCCTGCATTTTCAATGCAATTTCCTTAACTTGAGCACCGATTGGGACATGGGACTCAAAGTCAAGCTGATGTGTGGACGTAGATGAAGGAGGTTTCTTTTGCTTTCCTTTGAACCAGCTATAAAGACTGCGCCGCATATCACCCTCAACAGCAAAGACTTCTATTGAAATCATGGCAAAAAAAGTAATTAGTGGAGGTAGGCCAACCGCCCCAAAAGCCGGTATTTACTATTGGTAGGCTCTAAGCCATTTAGAGGCAACCTCAACATTCAGGGTTCAATGTCACTTTGGGTGAATAGCGTGCGTTCTGCGTAGAGCCGATCTGAATAGGTTTGCTAATTTTGCGTGTAGATAGGTTTCGGTAGTTGTTTCGTGCATAGCCCAGATTGCGTCTGAGAGCTCTGCGTTCTGTTAAGCGCCCGCGTTGGGCTCTCATGCTAGAAGGGATCCAAACTGATGTGTGACAAGCGGTCTTTGAAACGCTCCACGGCATCAGCGTTCGGATCTTGCCTCAACTCTTGATGGAAACCCTCGAATGTCCGTTGTTGGCCCTCACGCGGCCGCCCAAAACATGGCCTTATCTCGACAATGGCTCGCTGGAGCTTGACAACAACACCGCTGAGCGGGCAATGAGACCTGCGGCTCTTGGGCGGAAAAATTATCTCTTCATGGGATCAGAAGGTGGCGGCAAAGCTGCGGCAATCGCCTATACCTTCATCGAAACAGCCAAGCTCAAGAATTTGGACCCTTCAAGCCTGGCTCACGTGGTTTCTGATCCAAATCGCTGATCACAAGATCACTCACATCAACGACCTCATGCTGTGGTGTTACGCTGCAAAGTCAGCGTAACAGGGCCCATTGCTGGTTGGTAGGTCGCCTTCACCAAACGCTTACCTTACACCCCAATGTTGGGATTCTAAATTATACGAAGATGAAGTCCTCGGCGCCAATAAGTGAGAGATCCGTATTTTGTAAAATGATCTCACTATCTCCAAAGGCGACAATGACGTCGGCATCTCTATTGGTCAAAGACAGCTCTGTAAAGGAGTCCGCGCCAAATTCAGAGCCGAGCTGAATAAAGTCAATTGTGTCCTGAAAGTCAGCAATAGTGTCAGTGTCACCTATACTCGTGAAACTAAAGGTATCACGTCCCGCACCACCCTCTAAAAGGTCATCTCCTTGAGCTCCATCAAGGAAATCATCGCCGGAGAAGCCCTGAAGTACATTCTCCAAGGAGTTTCCAACCACAGTATCACTGCCAGCGCCACCAGAAGCATTTTCTATCTCAACACCATTGGCGATGGTATACCCTCCGCGTACACCCTCTGCATAGGAGAGTACACCACCGCCTGTGCTGCTGTAATCAAGAGTAGCGGCTACAAGCGAGATATTGACGCTGCTGAAGCCCGTATACGCGATTGTATCGATGCCGCCGGTGTCCCAGATGCACGAATAAAATGTGCCCGAACCGTTAAGTTCTGGTAGGAGATATGTATTATTATCTATATTCGCGTCTTTTGCTCCGTATTTCTCCTGTAGAAGCGCCAAGTCGAACGCCATAGGGCCCACCGTCGCGCCATAAGTACTCGGCCATTCCGGATAAAGCTCTGCATGGCCGACATTATAACTCATCATGGTATAGATACCTTGATTGAGATCGAAGTCACCGTAATCGCCGCGTGAGCTAGAAACCCCGTTCATCACACTGGAACCGCCACCAGTATCATGAGGGTGCGCCATACCCAGTCCATGACCAACTTCATGTTGAAACACAAAGTACTCAAGTGAGCCTGGATCTAGGTTTGCTAAATTCATATTAGAGGTATTGAAAACGGCTACACCTGGATTTGCTTCACTCGGAGGATTCATATAAGCATAAGTACTGCCGCCAAAGGCAGATGTTACAAATTTAAACTCTGCATTATTTGAGCTGCTTGCTACCGAAAAAGTGAGATTTGTCCCTTGCGATAAGTCGTTTAACGACGCCATCGCCCCATCAATCTGCGCCTGCGTCCAGCCATCTGAACTTTGGCCATCAAAAACTTCGCCAGCTTGCGCAAAGTAGACAGAAATATTTGTTGTATCTACAGCTGAACCACCCCAATCGAGCGCATCCAGCGGTGATGGAGGCAAGGTCTCCTCCACACTGACAGTATAACTTCCGGTCTGCCCATCTGAGTAGGCAGCGGCGCTGATGTAAAATCTGCCTGACGTGGATGCCAGGAAGTCTAAAGATGAATTTAAACCAGACCCGCCGTCATCGTCAAACGCAACTAGGTTTCCGGAGGCATCGTATATTCTTAAATAAGTATCTGTAACCGGCGCAGCTCCGCTCCCATTAAGGTTGATCGTATAATTTGATCCCGCACTAAGGTCGATCGCCACCCAGTCGCGGTCCCCATTGGTTTCAAGTGTACCTGAAAAGCTATCCCCTGCGGCAATGAGGTATTGCGTCGACGGCCCTGCGTCAGCATCTTCTCCCTCATTCAAGACTAGAGTATTTGCGAAGAAATCCGCCACCTCGACCTGTGTTGTAACCTGATCGGCAGCTTGCGCGCTGAGGGCCGCTTTTTGCTCCGTTACGCTTGAGTTGTAGGATATGCTTTCTGCAGTTACATGTAGTTGATTCATCATGCATAATTTACACATTTTCTACATCCTTTAATATAAAAGCAATCATGTAAGTATAAAATTAAATATGATTCTTGCAATATTTAATTACATAAATAGTATTCATTAGTATATTTAATCATTACATATATTATGTGGGGCTGTTCTTCGTATATTTTACATGTATGAGTCATTCGGTGTAAAACTGTGCAAATTACAGTATTGAGTTTCGTAAGTACTTCAAGCGCATTGGTTTTCCCTGGATTGGCCTCCTTGTTCTGGATGCTGTTTCACGCGACTGATTGCAGGGGAAGGTTTCAACCTCCCGTGTGCCTGCAGGTGTTTTGGATAAGGTACTCTTGAAGCGCTTCAGTGGTGTAGCGCACAGTACGTCCGATTTTGCAGAACGCAGGTCCCGTTCCCTTGCAACGCCATATGTTTAGGGTTTGCGGGGAAATTCTCAGGCGGTCTGCGGCTTCTGCTGTGGTGAGAAGTTCGATCGGGTTCATGCGGCTACCCCTTTCGGTTGGAAGTTTGCACAGCTCTCTTCCATCATCTCCGCCCAGTCCAGAGCGGCCATTTCAAGGCTTTGGGGTATGATGGTGGAGGTTAACGGCAGGGTTGGGCCTGACATGCTTCTGCGGGAGAGTTGGTTGAGGGTGGTCGTTACCGCTGCTCGGCGGATCTCCTCCAGCTTGGCGGTTTCAACCATGCTTAGCTTGTCCTGGCGCGGAATGAGCTCACTCAAAGCTTTTGCCAGCTCACACAGGCCACCGGTTGGACGGTGCACCAATGTTTGAGCCTGATCGCATTCAGCTTCCGTGTAAGCCAGATGCGCCAGGATGACCTGTAGGCCGGTCGTCATCATCAAGGGCCGGAGAGCGCGCGGTGTGAACCGCGCTGCCATTATGTTGAACTGCGCCTGCGAAAAGAACGTATCCGTCAGATTGTGCAGGGCAGCCACGCGGCCCAACACAATGCCCAGAGTACGCCAGGTGATCCTGGAGGAGGCCGGGGGTGTCAGGTTGATGTAGTTGCCCTCTGGCAACGGAATGAAGTTCATCGGCTCTGTCATGCTTAAGCATTCTCCGCGACAGGACCTGTCATGCCGAGGGCGTCGAGGTAGAGATCGAGGATCGCTTCTTCTTCCTCGCGCTCATGAGGTTTGCGTTTGCGAAGGGATACGATTTTGCACATGACTTTCACGTCAAAGCCGTTGCCCTTGGCTTCTGCGTAAACGTCCTTGATGTCATCTGCGAGGATGGCCTTTTTTCTTCGAGGCGCTCAATGCACTCTACAAAGGCTCTGAGTTGCCCAACTGCGCCGCCGCCTGCATCTGCCATTTGGGTGTCCCGTGATTTGGGTTGAAAGGGTTCTAAGATTGATTGCTTCTCGCTGAACGAGCAGCATGTTCCATCCTTGAGATGGTGAGGATGGTTGGCTTCAGTTCAGCTGGCGCTTTGTCATAGCCACGGCCGAAACGGCCATTTAGAAAGTAGGTAAATGATCTGACCTGCAGTGGGGGTGTAATTGCGCTTCTTGGCCTAAGGCTGCAAAGGCGCGTAACTGAGCAAATATATTAGATTAAATTTCGCCGGCAAAGTAATTTGAAGTATCGAAATGCGTGCCATAGTTGATTTTTTAGATATGTGATGCGTGCACATTAAATATAAATATTCATCTATATCTAGAGTGATCTCACGTAGAGAATTTAGTTTTGTATATTGGTAAGATATTCGTTTGAGGTAATTAGTTTATATAATGCAATGGTTTAAATAGGTATCAGGTGAGTGCGTCAAAATGTATTACTAGATTTCCTTTGAAAAGAACTAGACTTAAGTTGCAATTAATTTTTCAGGGATAGAGAGGTTGAGAATAAATTGAACTAATTCAATGGAAAATAATCATGTCACTGCGCCTAAGGATATTCGCCGCTGCGAATGCCGTGTTTTTGCTTGGCTTTATTGCACTTATCACAGTTGTTTCCGTCCTTATGTCCAATTCCTCAGAAGAGGCCGGTCAGGAATTACTTATTGAGAATGCCCAGGTTCAAGCGGATCTGGCCAATCAAACAATTAGCGAAGCACAAATTATCACGGCAAGTTTTGCAGACCAGCTCGAACAAACATTGCGCCATGCCGATCTAACTCGTGAGCAGATCGCCCAGATCGCCCGAGACTTCTTTGCCAACAATCCGTCCATTGATGGCCTGACCACCTCCTTCGAGTCAAATATGATTGGCGAAGATGCTAGCCACGCTGGTCAGGATTATTCCGGAAAAACCGGCCGTTTCTCACCTTACTTCTCTCGCAAGGATGGCAAGGTTGGGTGGCGTATTGCAGGTGCGGACGAAGCTGATGCTGATAGCTGGTATGGTCTTCCGCTCAGACTGGGTCACGACGTTGTCACACCGCCGTACAGCTTTGAATCACAAGGGGACACCGTAATGGCTGTCTCCATGTCGTCACCTATCTTCAATGGCAATGGTAATGCAATTGGTGTCATCACTGGCGACGTGTTCCTTAACGGCTTGATCGCAAGTCTGGAAGCTTCCAGAAAATTCAAAAGTGGGTTTGTCGGCCTCGTTAGCAACGATAGCAAATGGGTAGCTCACTCCAATTCGGAGTTGAAAGGCGAAGAAATCCCAGCAGAGATTGCTCAACTCCTCACTGAGGCAGGTACGCAGCCAACTGTTGTTGAGCTTGGTGATAAGGAAATAGCGACCTATCCGCTGACACTGCGTGGTACAGAGCAGGTCTGGTCCGCAATTGTGTCCGTGGATAAGTCTGAACTACTCGCCGCTGCCAACGCAACACGAAACAACGCTATCATTACGGCGCTTATCTGTCTTGCCTTTGGTGTCGTCGTTCTCTGGTTTGTTGGCTCCTCCATTGCAAGACCTGTTGTCGGTATCACTGCACGGATGAACTCTCTGACAAAGGGCAATGTAGATGATCCTGTCGCCTTCACTGACCGTAAAGACGAGATCGGACAGATGGCGAAGGCTTTGGAAGTCTTTGTTAGCAATGCAGTTGAGCGCATGAATCTGCAAAGTGAATCCGAACAGGAGCAAGAAGCCCGTGCACTTCGCCAAAAGCATATTGATGAGCTTATTACTGACTTTGATGAGACCATTCAGGAAAGTCTGACGACAGTCGCGGATAACTCAACTGAAATGGAAGTCTCTGCCAAGGCACTGACTGGCATCGCTGAGCATGCCACTGAGCAATCAACAACGGCTGCCGCCTCTTCTGAGGAAGCGTCTACCAATGTACAAACGGTAGCGTCGGCAGCAGAAGAGCTGGCCGCATCCATTGATGAGATTAGTCGCCAGGTCGGTCAGACTCAGAAAGTCGTCGCAGATGCTACATCTACGGCCCAGGTCACAAATGATAAAGTCTCCAGTCTGGATAGTGCTGCGCAGCGTATTGGCGAAGTGGTCACACTCATCCAAGCGATCGCAGAGCAAACCAACTTGTTGGCTCTGAATGCGACCATTGAGGCAGCTCGTGCCGGCGAAGCTGGCAAGGGCTTTGCTGTTGTTGCAGCTGAAGTGAAAGAGTTGGCCAATCAGACCTCAAAGGCGACCGAAGAAATCTCCAGCCAAATTGTAGGCATTCAGAATTCGTCTCAGGAAGCCGTTGGTGCAATCAGCGCGATCACCAAAACCATGTCTGACGTCAATGATATCACAGCAACTATCGCAGCTGCTGTTGAGCAGCAGGGGGCCGCAACCACTGAGATTAGTGAGAACGTGCAGCAAGCAGCTGTAGGCACTCAAAATGTTGCTGAAGGCATGGCGGGTGTATCATCTGCCGCATCAGAAACCAGCGCAACTGCAAGTCAGGTACTGTCATCCTCTCAGATCCTGAATAAGCAAGCAGACCTGTTGCGGGACAACATTGCAAGCTTCTTGCGCAATGTAAAAAGCGCCTGATAACAATCAAATGCTAATAATTAGATGGCTCATTCTGGTTTCGGGTGAGCCATTTTTTATGTCGCAGTTATCGGTGAATTCTGAGAGTGAAGAAGCTCAGGATGCTTAAATATGTCAAAAGGCACACCACTGAGTAATACCATGTTGCTGAGACAGAAAATGCTAGTTCCAGAAGAGCAAGGCATCCCAGTGTCAGAACCGAAGAGAGCAACGCATCCATAGTAAATGCGCCTGCTGCAAACACGTAATGGTTCTGCTTCAAACCAACTGATGAGTTGGATGCAATCGAAGCACCGATGAGGTCTGCTTTCAGGAAATACAATATTGCATTGCCAAGCAGAAAGATGGAGACCTGATAAAACATGAAACGCAACACGCATTGTTTACAGTGATCTGATGAGTTGCGAGGCAGGATCTACGTTTTTATTAAAATGCGCTATGTGTCATGAGGTAGCGGAAGCAGGCCGTAAATATCTGTATTTTTACTGTTATCTGCTAAATTCAGCATATATGAGTTATGCAACACCCAAGAAATTGTTGAATGAGTTGATGTGAGGTTTGCCTCACACATGCTATGCACTATTGAAAAGCCTTGAGTATTGGCATACACGCTGCAAAGCCAAACAAATAAATCGTAAAATAGAATTCACGGAATTAAGGATCATTCATGCGCGACGGTGGACGAATTGCGGCTGCAATTGAAGTGCTGACAGAGATTAATGAGCGCCGCCGTCCTGTGCAGGAAGCCCTGAAGGACTGGGGCAACAAGCATAGGTTTGCAGGATCCGGTGATCGGGTTGCTATCGGCAATCTGGTGTTTGATGCGCTGCGCCACAAACTCTCCCATGCTCAGGCGATGGGATCTGACAGTGCGCGCGCGCTTGTTTTGGCAACCTACATCTGGGGCTGGGGCAATCAGGTGGAAAAGTTGGAGCAGGTGATGGAAGAAGACCGTCACGCACCAGAAGCGCTTTCCGACGCTGAACGTGACGCATTGATTGAAAACAAGCAAGTCGGCGATGACGACCAGATTTCAGCAAATGTTCCAGAATGGCTCTGGCCGCACTTTCAGGATAACTTTGGTGACGAGACGCTGGCCGTTGGGCGTTCTCTTTCTGAACGTGCGCCGATTGATATGCGCGTGAACACTGTCAAAAGCTCGCAGGAAAAAGTCCTCAAGCGTTTGTCTCACCTTCATCCAGAAGTAAGTGGATTGTCTCCCGTCGGCGTTCGTCTTGAACCTGTAATTGGGCCACGCAAATCACCTCACGTTCAGGCTGAAGAAAGCTTTCGCAAAGGCTGGTTTGAATTGCAGGATGAGGCCTCTCAGATCGCGTCCATCCTGTCAGGCGCTCAACCGGGTGAACAGGTTCTGGATCTATGCGCAGGTGGGGGCGGTAAAAGCCTCGCTTTAGCTGCGCAAATGCAGAACAAAGGACAGATCTACGCTTATGATGCCCATAAGACGCGTCTAGCACCACTTTATGACCGCATGGCCCGCGCAGGGGTGCGAAATATCCAGACGATTGATCCGCAAACCGGTTCTCTTGATATCTGCGAAGGCAAGATGGATCGCGTGTTCGTGGATGCTCCTTGTTCAGGCACTGGTGTATGGCGTCGTCGTCCAGATACCAAGTGGCGTGTAACCGAAAACGCTCTGAATGGACGTGTTGAAGATCAGGCGCAGGTTCTGGAGACTGCGACACGCTTTGTGCGTTCAGGTGGCAAGCTGATTTATGCAACTTGCTCTTTGGTGCCAGCGGAAAATCAGCTGCAAGTCAAAGCGTTCCTTGAAAAGCACGCTGACTTCAAGCTTGTTGATCTAGCGCCGGTTTGGGAAGAGCATTTTGGTGCAATAGCATCCCGTCGTCCACTGTTTAAGGATGGCGGTATGATCACTCTGACGCCTTATCATACCGGTACTGATGGCTTCTTCATCGCGATGATGGAACGTATTTGATATCAGTACCTTGGCTTTAATAAAAAAACATGTCGCATATGAAATGCGACATGTTTCGAAACGGCAAATAAACCATGTGATTAGCTGGAGGCTTTCTCTTCAAGCTCATCAGGTACCTCAGATTTACCCTTGACGACATCTTCCGCCAGCTCTTCAGAAGCGGCATCTTCACTCTGTGCCTCAAATATGCTTTCACCGGCCTCTTCCAAAGCTCTGGCTTCTATGCTTTTGCTGTGCTCTGAAGGCTCGGGTATAACTTTCTCCTCGCGTACAGGCCGCTCATAACCTTGCTCAGCAAGATACTCGACCTCTTTGATCGCAGCTTCAGTCGCCTCTAAAAACTGACTGTTTCTGGATGAAGAGGTCAAGACATCGCGAGCGGCATCAGTGGCACCAGCTGCTGCAAGAGCTGCGCCAAGTGCGTTGCTGACTTGCTTATTGCCTGGTGCAAGCCGCCATGCGGCAGCCGCGTGATAAACTCCGGCATAAACAAGACCAAGTTTGCGCTTGCCAATGCTCAGATGAACGAGCGCAGCCGCGTTCTCAGGCTCACACGCATGAGCCAGCTCAAAGCTTTCTACAGCACTGGAGGTGTTTTCTTCCAGCAAGTACGCGTGCCCCATTGCGACAAGCACTTCAACATTGCGAGGCTGCAGGTCATGGGCCTTGTCCAGATGCGCCAGTGCCTCCTCACTCTTTTTACGAATGATGAGTAGCTTCGCGAGGCCAACCAGAGCAGGAACATATTGCGTGTCAATTCTGAGCGCAGCCCGATAGTTCAGGGTTGCCGCTTCCGCCTTGGTCTCCGCACTCAAAGCATCGCCAAGAAGTGAAAGAGCAGGGGCGCTGTTTGGGATCAGTTGAACAAGGCGTCGGGCATATGGTTCTGCTTCTGCATGCCCATGCATCTTGATCAAAATGGTTGCGAGCCCATAAAGCGCATTCCGGTTCTCCGGCTCAGCTTCCACCACCGCATCAAAGGCTTCTTTAGCTTGTTCCAGGTACCCCAGCAAAAGCAGCGCATTACCCATGTTGGAGCGTGCAGCCAAGTGTTCTGGCTTCATGAACAATACTTTACGCAAATGGGCGACGGATTCCCTCAAATCTCCATTGCGCAACATAATCGTTGCCATCTTGAAAAGAAGCTCGACATCATCAGGGTAGCGTCCAACAAGATCCTGATAGACTGGGATCACTTCATCAAAGCGCTCGTCCTGTTCCAAGTAGGCAATAGCATCAAGTGCAGCATTGATTTTTTCTTGCCGGGCGTTAGTGTCCGGTGTACCGCGCAGTGTCTCTGTCATCTTTTACGGACCCCCTCGTTGGGCAGTGCCGCCCGTAGATCCATTCGGATGGATCTGCTGACAGGCAATTCTGCGAATCAAATTCGTATCTATGCACGATGAAGCCTAAGCGGTTGGCAAATCAGCGTCAAAGGTGGAACGGGTTGATCCTGAAGGAAGGCGTGGATAGATGATATTGAACGCATCAAAACCACATTCAGGGGCTAGTGCCTGGGAAAAATCACCAATATTCAAGACAGCTTAACCATTTTCCGTTTTCTTATCGGTCAATGGAATGAAGCAAAGCATCCGACGCAGGGCAAAGGGTTATGGCGGAGAAATACCGTGCGAAAATAACGACACAGGCAAGTTTGTTTGAAGACGAACATAACGTCGAGTTGTTGAACTATTTGCCTCTGCGCATCATCGCGACTGGCCGCTTTATTGAGCGCCGGCTTTCCGAGCATTTACAGAAGCAATATGGTTTATCGCTTCCCTCGTGGCTCGTGCTGAGTGCGCTGGAGCGGATGGGTGCTGTGTCTGTACGGGAGTTGGGGCCAGTTATTGGATTGGATACGGTGGCTGTATCGCGTGCTGTAAAGCGCCTGTCAGAAGCAAATCTTATCAAAAAACATGAGCACCCTCGAGACCGTCGCCTTGTCCGTTTGAACCTGGCAGAAGATGGACGCGTTGTTTTGCGAGCTCTAGAGGCCCAACTCGAACAGCTGGAGAAGAATCTGCTGCCGCAGTTAGACGTGCAGGAGCGCATCAGATTGGGGCAAATGATGAGCCGTATCGAAGAACACGAGCAGTCGATATTGTAGCTGACTGGACCTTCGGACAAAGCACACAGAAAAACATCATCTGCCCTTAACGGAACCACGATTTTTCCGCGTAAAAGACCTTTCCAAATCAATGCGCACAGAGTAGAAGCTGCGCATGACAGACCGCATCCTCATTATTGATTTTGGTTCTCAGGTCACTCAGCTGATCGCGCGCCGTGTGCGCGAGTCTGGTGTGTACTCCGAGATCGTTCCGTTCCAGTCTGCAGAAGCTGCTTTTAAGGAGATGAATCCAAAGGCGGTGATCCTGTCAGGTGGTCCGGCATCCACGACTGAAATGGGGAGCCCACGAGCACCCCAGATCGTATTCGAGGCAGGCATTCCTGTTCTCGGAATCTGTTATGGTCAGATGACCCTTTGTGTCCAAAATGGCGGCAAAGCGGAAGGCTCTGATCATCGCGAGTTTGGCCGCGCCTTCCTTGAAATTAAAGGGAAAAGCCCACTATTTGATGGGGTTTGGGACGAAATTGGCTCCAAACATCAGGTTTGGATGAGCCATGGTGACCGTGTTGTGGAGCTGCCCGAAGGTTTTGAGGCAATTGCAACCTCTGAAGGTGCACCATTTGCTGCTTATGCAAATGAAGCCAAAAAGCAATATGGTGTTATGTTCCACCCAGAAGTGGTTCACACTCCCGATGGTGCGAAGCTCATCGAGAACTTCACTCATAAGATTGCAGGTTGCTCAGGCGACTGGACAATGGCTGAATATCGTCAGCAGGCGATAGAGAGCATTCGTCAGCAAGTTGGCGACAAAAAAGTCATCTGCGGCCTGTCTGGCGGCGTTGACAGTTCTGTTGCAGCAGTGCTGATCCATGAAGCAATCGGCGACCAGCTCACTTGTATCTATGTTGATCACGGTTTGATGCGTATGGGTGAAACGGAGCAGGTTCTATCCATGTTCCGAGATCACTACAACATCCCGCTGGTTCATGTGGATGCTGCTGATCTGTTCATTGGTCAGCTGGAAGGCGAGAGCGATCCGGAAGTCAAACGCAAAACCATCGGCAGGCTCTTCATTGAAGTTTTCGAAGAAGAAGCGAAAAAGCTTGGCGGCGCAGACTTCCTCGCACAGGGCACGTTGTACCCTGACGTGATTGAGAGTGTATCCTTCACGGGCGGTCCATCCGTGACCATCAAGTCACACCACAACGTGGGCGGCTTGCCAGAGCGCATGAATATGCAGCTGGTTGAGCCACTTCGTGAACTGTTCAAAGATGAAGTTCGTGACCTTGGTCGCGAATTGGGTTTGCCAGACAGCTTCATTGGACGGCACCCATTCCCAGGTCCGGGTCTTGCGATCCGCTGTCCGGGCGGTATCACGCGTGAGAAACTGGATATCCTGCGTCAGGCAGATGCCATCTATCTGGATGAAATCCGCAAAGCTGGTCTCTACGACGCCATCTGGCAGGCATTCGCTGTTCTGCTGCCAGTTCAAACCGTTGGCGTTATGGGCGATGGTCGCACCTACGAGTTCGTCTGTGCCTTGCGTGCAGTGACCTCGGTTGATGGCATGACAGCAGATTTCTATCACTATGACATGGAATTCCTTGGCCGGGCTGCAACCCGCATCATCAACGAAGTCCGCGGTATTAACCGCGTCGTTTATGATGTGACCTCAAAGCCTCCGGGAACCATTGAGTGGGAATAAGTTAAACAGAAACCGGGGAGGGCAACTTTCCCGGTTTTTTCTTATCTAGTGATCAACTCGGCTTCTAATTTTGCATGGATTTCTAATTTTATAAGTTCGTTCATACTGTTTGATGTTTTGAAATTTGGGGGCAGTCGTCAATGGATCTACCTGATGCGGAGTTATATCTAACTGAACAGCATAGAGAACTCTTGCTTTGCCAGCGAACCGATTTGATTGGCAAAGATGAAGACGCAGTCCTCCATCTATACCGAAAACACATTGCCAAAGCTGTTCGAATGTTGAAGGATCACGTCCCGGGTCTTGCTGCGAAAGGGCGTTTTCTGGATATCGGCTGCGGCCTCGGATTTGGCCTGCTCGTTTTAAAGGAGCTTTATGGGGCGGATCATTGTTTCGTCGGCTTAGACAAAGATGGCAAAGACACAGAAATCAAATATGGTTTTAAGCTTCATGCAGAAATATACAACGACCTGACGCGCACAGCCGAAAATTTGCAGCTCAATGGGATTGCACCTGAAAACGTCAGTCTTATCAATTTGGATCATAACGCGTTTCCTGATGGTACTTTTGATGTCGTTGTGTCTTTTCTCGCTTACGGTTGGCATTTTCCAATTTCAACGTATTTTGAAACATTGAAGCAAGTTACCAGAAAACAGAGCATCATCTACCTCGACCTACGCCGTAAGACAGACGGCCTCTCAATGATGGCTTCAGAGTTTGATCTTGTCTGGGCAAGAGAAAATAAGAAGGGTGTCAGTACAATTTGGCGAGCGCGTTAGAGGTAGTCTGAGCGTCAAGGCTACCCAAACAACTTCGCGCAGCTGATGCAATAAAGAGCGGCTGGGTCTACGCGCAGTCGGGCTTCGGGAATGTCGTCTCCGCATTCAAGGCAGAAGCCGTACTCCTCCTCTTTGATCCGCTGCAGGGCGCTATCGATCCGCTGAAGTTCTCTGGCGCGTTGGCGGTCGTTGGCTTGAGCCATCGCTTGCCGTTGCATAGCGTCCATGCGCGAGAGGCGGCCAACGGACTGTTGGTCAAGAGCAACCGTTGCACGATCTTCCTCAGAGATCGCAGTGAGTTCTGTCAATTCTGCCTTTCGTGCAAGAAGTAACTTCTCTGCATCATTGAGAGCCAGTGTCATCAGATCATCTCCCGCCCAAACCGTCAGGTAGTAAGTATGAGCGCGAATTGAGAAACTGTGCAAGCAAAACAAAACGCCCAACATAGTGGGCGTTTAAGGGAGTGGACTAGATTTTCATCAGGCTGGAAACAGTTTCTTTTTCGCCCACAAACTCTACACCCAGTGTATCCGCTGTCCTCCAGCGGACTTCGGTTTGCACGCGCTGGCGCAGATGAACCAGATAGAGTGTAAACTCATCGGGAATATCGATCGTTGTTTCCATCTTCAAGCGGGCACCAAAATCGGACAAATCTCGAATAACACAGTCGAAAACCATCGACTGGCTCGCGAAAACAATGCGCCCTTCCTTAAGCGTACGCCGACGGCGAACGCGGCGACGTTCACTAGTTTCTGTTGCACTGTCACTTTCGGACATAGAACTTTCCAGGCACTGTTTCTGTTTGTGAAACCTTAGATCTTGCGCAAATATAGGAGTCAAACAGTCAAGTTATGATATATGCAGATAAACAACTCACCCTGATTTAGCGAGAAAAGCAGCATGAGCTCAAGGGTTCTGCGAAAAAGAATTGGGTAAATGTATAAAACACCTTACGCAGCGACGGTCAGGCTTATTGATATTTCACCGCGTATGGTCACAGTGCACAAGCCTATCTAAGGGCTTTAACGTAAAATACAAATCTAAAGGGTCACTCGATGACGCTGTTATTAGTTGGGCTATTCATCTTTCTGGGAATTCACTTCGTCCCATCTTTTCCTGGGTTTCGTGACTCAGTCGTTCAGCGCATTGGACTGAATCCATACCGGGCGATCTACTCACTGATCGTGCTGACAGGCCTTTTCTCCATGATCTACGGCTTCGTTCTGGCGCGTGAGGAAGACCTGTTTCCGCTGTACGTAACGCCATTCTGGCTACGTCATCTGGCTATGACATTGCTCTTACCAGTCTTCATTCTGGTTTTTGCGAAGTTTATTCGCGGTAACATCGCCAAGTGGACCAAAGACCCCGTTATTCTGGCAGTAAAGATCTGGGCAATCTCCCATTTACTGGTCAATGGTGAGCCATATTCCGTTGCTTTGTTCGGTGGCTTTCTTGTCTGGGCGATCTGGGCGCAGATCTCCTTGAAGAAATTCAATCGCAAAAACACTGCAGTCGAAGAGTTCCCACAGGCTCTGCGCAATGACATCATCAGCGTTGTGTTGGGCATGCTCCTCTACGGTTTGTTTGTTTGGAAACTACATGCGCTGCTGATCGGTATGCCGATCCTGACTTAAGCAAACTCTCAAATCGCGAGTGTTTCAGCAAAACCGGGTGCGTGACTGATCAGTTGCGCACCCGGTTTTGCTTTAGGCTGAGTATTTTGACAGATCCAAAGATTGTTTTGCAATTGAGCACTCTGTGAAATACCTTTGCCCTCAATTGATCTTGGGGGAGAACAATTTATGGCATTATTGATTTCAGGCCTCACCGCATTTTTTGCGGTGCATTTGATCCCGTCGTTCTCGGCGCTTCGGGACACGTTGGTTCAACGTCTGTCGTTCAACGGATATCGCGGACTGTACACGCTCATTTCATTGGGTGCTCTGGTCGCAATCGTCTATGGCTTCGGTGCCGCCTGGAATGGTGATTATGCGCCATGGTATGTCGCACCAAGCTGGGGTCGTCACGTCACCATGCTGTTGATGCTGCCTGTTTTTCCACTCTTCTTTGCCTCTCAATTGAAGGGTAATATCACACGCGTCACCAAGCACCCGTTGATCAACGCAACAAAGCTTTGGGCTGTGGCTCACTTGTTTGCAAACGGTGAACCTTACTCTGTGTTGTTGTTTGGCTCATTTTTGATCTGGGCAATTCTTGTAAGAATTACCATTGCCCGCCGCGAGCGTATCAATCCACCAAGCCGGGACTACCCAAACGCAACGCGAAATGATGTGATTTCCGTAGGCCTCGGTTTGATTTTCTACGGCCTGTTCGTGTGGAAACTACATGCAATTTTGATCGGGGTACCGATCATAGCTTGACCTTTTGCATGGGGTAAGGTTTCAAGACAGACATCAAAGTGGTCTCTCTCAGCAATTACACTTGTAAATGTTGGCAGGGAAAACTCTTTCATTGCCCTAATAAAGCCACTAATCGGTTGAAAGAGGTAGAGAAAGAGGTTTGCCTGCGGCTCTCTTGGTTTTAATGTGACGCCGCCCATTGGGATACCACGAACCTAAGAATCGTTGCTGCAGGAACATTTGAAGTTATGTCCGACATTTTTCGCGAAGTCGATGAAGAAGTAAGAAGCGACCAGTTTTCAAAACTTTGGAAGCGCTTTGCTCCGGTTGTATACCTGACAGCAGGTCTTATCGTTGTAGGTACCGCAGGTTTTCGCGGCTATGAGTACTGGCAGAACAAACAGTCTCAGGCAGCAGGCACTGAATTTCTGGAGGCTATCAAGCTTTCAGACGCAGGCAACTACACCGAAGCGCAGGCAGCTTTCGTTTCCATGGAAGGCAGTATTGGCGGTTATCCTATGATGGCCAAGATGCGCATTGGAACCGAGTTGGCGCTGGAAGGTAAACCTGACGAAGCCATCAAGGCTTTTGAAGCGGTCGCCGCTGACAGTGCGACACCAATCATTTACAAGGGTCTCGCCAACATCCGCGCTGCTTATCTGCTGCTGGATAACGGCGACCTTGCCGCGGTGAAAAAACACACAGAAGTACTAGCTGTTGCTGGTAACACATGGCGTTTTTCTGCTTTGGAAATTCTGGGTGCAGCTGAGTACAAGGCTGGTAATCTGGATGCAGCTCGCACGCGCTTCAGCGAAATTGTGAATGATGCAGCCGCTCCGTCAGATGTTTCCGGACGCGCACAAATTTATCTTGAACTAATTACCTCTGCATTGGGTAAAGACGAAAAGGGGACTGAATAAGTGAGCGAGACCAAAAGAAAGTCTTGGAAGGCTTTGATTGGAACCGGCGCGCTTGCGCTGACGCTGGCTGGTTGTTCTTCTCTTTCCAGTCTAAATCCATTCGGCGGCGATGATGAGTTTCTTGAGGGAGACCGTCAGCCACTATATCAAGGCGCATTAAAGCCATCTGCAACAGGTGGAGATGCCAAGATCGGTGCGGCGACAGGTGGGTCAACCTGGCCAACCGCTGCTGGTCCTAAGAGCAATGATCCGGGCAACATCGCAATCAATGTGAGCGGTGGTGTTGCATGGTCGTCGAGCATCGGTCAGGTCCGTTCTCCCGGCTTCTTTGGTATCGGCTCCAGCAACCCGCGCACCGCAGCGCGTCCGGTTTCTGATGGCCAGCGCATCTACGTCTATAAGTCGGATGGCAACCTCGTTGCTCTGACAACTGGTGGCGCCAAGGTCTTCACAAAGAACCTGGGTCTGGAAGGCGAGAATGAAGTTGCCGCAGGTGGTGGTGTCGTGCTTGACGGTGGCAAGATCTTTGTCGCAACCGCATACCGCAATGTTTATGCACTTGATAAAGGTGGTAACGTCCTTTGGACCAAGCAACTGGAAACACCGGTTCGCGGTGCGCCAGCAGCGGCCAATGGCAAAGTTGTCGTTGTAACACAAGACAATGAAGTGATCGGCCTCAACCAGTCAGATGGGGAACAGGCATGGTCATTCGCTGGCATCGCAGAGCAAGCAGGCCTGCTTTCCTCTGCAAATCCGGCAATTTCAGGCAACACTGTTGTTGTGCCGTTTTCCTCAGGCGAGGTTATGGCACTTGACATTAACAGCGGTGAGCCTAAATGGATCGATACCGTTGCACGGTCCTTCCGTACACGCGCGCTCTCTGGCCTGACAGATGTTTCTGCAAGCCCGGTCATTGAAGGCAACAAGGTTATTGCAACCTCCGTTGCTGGACGCACACTGGGCATTGCTCTGAAAGATGGCGAGCGTTTGTGGGAGGCTGATTTTGGTGCCGTACATACTCCGGTTGTTTCCGGTGGTACGGTATTCTTGATCGGCTTGGATGATAAGTTGCATGCAATCTCAAGTAAGACCGGCAACCTTATCTGGAGTGCCAAGTTGCCAACTGGCGAAAGCGACGCCAAGAATGTCAACTGGGCAGGTCCAATTCTGGCCAACGGCCAGCTGATCGCCATGTCCAGCAACGGTTATCTTGCATCTGTGAATGCAAAAACCGGTCAGGCATCCGCATCGCGGAAAGTGACCAGTGGCGTATTTGTATCACCAATTGTTGCTGGTGGACGCATGGTCGTCCTTACCAGTGACGGAGCGGTTGCAGCGCTGAACTAAACGTGTCCTACGGAAAGTGGATACCGGTTTTCGAAACTGGGATACGTTAAAAAATAAAAGCTTAGAGTAGGGCGCATAAGGCGAACTACTCTAAATGCTGCATACCAGACGAGGAGTATTCGCGTGACTGCGACAGTCGCCATTATTGGCAGACCTAATGTTGGCAAGTCGACGCTCTTCAATCGCCTTGTAGGCAAGCGCTTAGCGCTTGTTGATGATACCCCAGGTGTGACCCGTGACCGTCGGTCCGGTGATGCACGCTTGGGCGATCTGCGATTCAAGATCGTTGATACTGCCGGCCTGGAAGAAGCAGAGGCAGCAAGCCTCGAAGGGCGTATGCGCGCTCAAACCGAAGAAGCAATCCGGGATGCGGATGCATGCTTATTCCTTATTGATGCACGCGCTGGCTTGATGCCACTTGATGAGCACTTTGCGAACCTTCTTCGCCGTGCCGACACCCCTGTAATTCTTTGCGCCAACAAGGCGGAAGGCAAAGCAGGCGATGGCGGTCTCTATGATGCGTTCACGCTTGGGTTGGGTGATCCTGTTCCTCTTTCTGCGGAACACGGAGAAGGCCTGTCCGAGCTTTATGATTTTCTGCGCCCGATTGTAGATGCTGCAGGCGAGATGGAAGGTTCTTCCGAATTTACTGAAGCACGTACAGATGTTGATGTAGAGGACGAAGAGATCGACGAGCCGGTTGGCACACTCGAACGCCCTTTGCGCATGGCAATTGTTGGCCGTCCAAACGCAGGCAAGTCTACTCTCATCAACCAGATGTTGGGTGAAGAGCGTCTTCTGACCGGACCAGAAGCTGGCATCACACGTGACAGTATCTCTGTTGAGTGGGAATGGCAGGATCACCATGTAAAGGTGTTCGACACTGCAGGTATCCGCAAAAAGGCACGCGTGCAGGAAAAGCTGGAAAAGCTCTCCGTTGCGGATGCCCTTCGCGCAATCAAGTTTGCTGAAGTTGTTGTTGTAACGCTCGATGCCACCATCTCTTTCGAGAAGCAGGACTTGCAGATCATCGATCTGTGTGCCCGTGAAGGTCGCGCAATCGTTATTGCACTCAATAAGTGGGATTTGATTGAGGATCGTGAGGATGCTTGGGGTCATATCAAGGATTCACAAGCACGCTATCTGAATCAGCTACGTGGTGTTGAGATTGTCACCATGTCCGGCATCAACGGGCAGGGCCTCGATAAGCTCATGCAGGCTGTTTTCCGGTCTTACGAGATGTGGAACAAGCGCGTTGGTACATCTGGCCTCAACCGCTGGCTGGAAGGTGTTCTGATCCACCATCCGCCGCCAGCAGTGTCTGGACGTCGTGTACGCTTGCGTTTCATGACACAGCCAAAGACACGTCCACCGCATTTCGTGGTGTTCTGCTCCAAGCCAGACAATCTGCCGGAGAGCTACACCCGATATCTTGTGAATGGTATTCGCGAGCGTTTTGACATCAAAGGAACGCCCATTCGTCTGTCCTATAGAAAGGGCGACAATCCATACCACAAGAAGAGAAGGTGATTTCGCTTTCACTTAATTTCATAAAAGGGCAGCAGTCAGCTGCCCTTTTATTTTGCCAAGTCCCGGAGAACCAGGAACTGTCAGGGTTCTGACCACTGTCGCGTACTTGAATTTTTCTCTAGAAGTATCAGTCAGTGCCGCTAATAAGTTGCAATTCTTCCTGAATCTGCTTTTAATCGCGCTCTCTTTCCGCATTCCCTACATTTAATAGGATTATCATGTCACAAGACCGTTTTACGTTCGCCAACGCTCTGGTTAAGCGCGCTGGTGCCTATGCGCACGAATATTTTACGCGTTTGGAGACCCTCAATATTGAGAGTAAAGGTCATCAGGACATGGTCTCTGAGGCCGATCGCGATACTGAAATTCTTGTCCGCAAAGCCATTGTCGAAGCATTTCCAGATGACAGCATCGTGGGAGAAGAGGGTGATCCCAAACCGGGTACTTCTGAGTATACTTGGATCATCGACCCGATAGACGGTACGGCGAACTTTGTCTCCGGCATTCCACAGTGGTGTGTGATCATTGCTTGCGTCAAAAATGGCGAGAAATACATTGGCGTCACTTATGATCCGTGTGCTGATGAACTGTTTGCAGCTGAAAAAGGCAAAGGGGCAACACTCAACGGTACGCCAATGAAAGTGTCCACAAGCGATTCATTGTCCAATGGGTCAATCGGTCTGGGCTTCAGTGCACGCGGGCGCAATCAGGCTGTCAAAAGCGCGGTTGATGCACTGCTGGATGAAGGTGGGATCTTTTTCCGCAACGCGTCCGGTGGTCTTATGCTGGCATATGCTGCTTCTGGCCGTCTCATCGGCTATATCGAAGAGCACATGAACTCCTGGGACTGCATGGCAGGCCTGCTCCTTCTGGAAGAAGCTGGTGGGAAATGTCAGGAAATTGACGTCGCCAACGCAGTCATGAACGGCTGTAAAGTTGTTGCTGCTTGCCCGGGTGTATTTGATCAAACCAAAGCGCTAACTGATAAGTACTTCATCTAAAGCACCTCAGATTGAACAACAAAAAAGCCCCGGCTCATCACCGGGGCTTTTCGTATTTGTGGGCTTATGCCGTTTAGCTGGTCAGCTGCACGAAGTCCCTCAGTTCTTTGCTCGGGAAATCGTAGAGGCGACCATTCTCCTGGCTTTCTGGCAAGCAGAAGCGCACGATGTCCTCAGAGATCTCAGAAGGATGCGGCAGGGTCTTTGGGTCTTCGCCCGGCATTGCTTTCGCACGCATGCCAGTCCGCATCGGGCCTGGATTGATGAGCATGGATTGGACGTTGGTCTTCTGCGTTTCGTTCACATACGTGCGTACAAGCGCCTCCAGAGCCGCTTTTGACATGGAGTATGGTCCCCAATAGGCGCGGCACTTGTGTGGCGCTCCTGAGGTCAGGAAGACCGTGCGGCCCGCATCGGACTGACGTAGCAGTGGATCAAGCGAACGAATAAGACGCCAGTTCGCAGTCACGTTGATTTTCATCACGTCATCGAACTTCTTCGGGTCCACATGACCCAATGGAGAAGTCGGGCCGAGAATACCGGCGTTACCGACAAGAATGTCGAGCTTTTTCCAGCGTTCAAAGATAGCAGCGCCCAAACGGTCAATCGCGTCGAAATCAGTCAGGTCAACTGGCACAAGCGTAGCTGAGCTACCGGCCTTCTGGATCTCGTCATCCAGTTCTTCCAGTCCGCCAACAGTCCGTGCGATCGCAACAATATGCGCACCTTCTTCAGCAAGCTTTTTTGCAGCAAAATAACCAATGCCACGGGAGGCTCCCGTGACAACAGCAACACGACCTTCAAGTCTTTTCGAACTCATTGAACTTAACCAGTTTCTACAAGGCGGGGAGCCTGACGTGTGTCCACATCGTCAGACAGATCTGTAAGCGGGGTCGGATAGTCCCCGGTAAAGCAGTGATCAGTGAACTGCGGGTTCTCGTTGTCACGGCCATTTTCATGGCCCATGGCACGGTAGACGCCGTCAATGCTCAGGAAGGCAAGGGTATCTGCGCCAATGTATTTGCGCATGCCTTCAAGATCATACTTGGCAGCCAGCAGCTTTTCGCGAACCGGCGTATCGATGCCGTAGTAATCGGAGAATTTGATTGGCGGAGAGGCCAGACGGAAGTGAACTTCTTTCGCGCCAGCATCTCTAATCATCTGAACGATTTTCACACTGGTGGTGCCGCGTACAAGGCTGTCATCCACCAGCACGACACGCTTGCCTTCAATCTGCGCTCTGTTGGCAGAGTGTTTGAGCTTAACACCAAGCGTACGGATCTGCTGTGTCGGCTCAATAAACGTGCGGCCCACATAGTGGTTGCGGATGATGCCAAGCTCAAACGGAACACCGCTTTCGGCAGCAAAACCAAGAGCTGCTGGAACACCAGAATCTGGAACCGGGACAATCACATCCGCTTCAACAGCACTTTCCTGCGCCAGCACACGTCCAAAACGCTTACGAACGTCATAAACGGAATGACCATTCAAAACACTGTCCGGGCGGGAGAAGTAAATGTACTCGAAGATATCTGGACGGGAAGGACGCTTTCCAAACGGGAAGTAGCTTTCGATACCACCCGGCGTACAAACAACAACCTCGCCATTCTCAACTTCGCGAATGAACTTAGCACCAATGATGTCCAGCGCACATGTTTCACTTGCAAAAATCGGAGCACCATTCAGATCGCCAAGAACCAATGGGCGAATTCCATAAGGATCACGCGCACCAATCAGCTTTTTACGGGTCAGTGCGACAAGGGAATAAGCACCTTCCATCTGGCTAATGGCCTCGATGAAGCGATCTACGATCTTTTTCTCGCGAGAACGGGCAACCAGCTGCAGAACCACTTCACTGTCAGATGTAGACTGGCAAATCGCACCGTCCTTGATCAACTGACGGCGTACGGTCATCGCATTGGTGAAGTTACCGTTGTGACAGATCGCAATCCCGCCACCATCAAGCTCAGCAAACAGCGGCTGCACATTGCGCAGTGCAGCTTCACCAGTGGTGGAGTAGCGCACATGGCCGATTGCGTACGGACCCTTCAGGTTGTCGATGGTTTCCTGCTGAGTGAAATGATCACCCACAAGACCCATATGACGTTCTGAGCGGAACTGATCGCCATCAAATGTCACAATGCCTGCAGCTTCCTGTCCGCGATGCTGAAGCGCATGAAGCCCCAGAGCCGTCAGTGCTGCTGCATCATCATGTCCAAGAATGCCAAAAACACCGCATTCCTCGTGCAGGGTATCGCCGTCAAAATCTGCCTGTAGCTCTTTCAAAGCGGCAGAATTGTTTGATACGCCACTGCTCATGGCATCACTCCTTGGTTCTTACTTGGGCCAAATATCAAAATTAAGCTTAGTTCCGGCCTTCGCCGGAGGCCGTCAGCTGGTCCAGTCCGCGCCGCTCACTTGGGGAGTAACGGGCTTCTTCATCACTGGATGCGCCTGTTGCAGAGCCGGTCGTGCCGCCCTGCTTACGAATCTGGTCCATAATTGCGCGTTCAGGATCTTCCGGCAGTGCGGCAACTAAACTTTGACCACTGGTCACCAACAGGTGTCTGGATTTGGCATCCATAATCCAGTTTGGTTGGCGTGGCTCTGGAACAAACCAGTTAAAGAACAGCAGCGCAACGACAACAAGAAGGAAGCCGCGGGCTGCGCCAAAAACAAAACCGAGGGTTCTGTCGAGCGCGCCAATTCGGCTGTCCAGCACGAAGTCTGAAATGCGCATGGTGATGTAGCTCACCACGATTAATGTCACGAGGAAGACAGCACCTGCAGCAATGGCAGTTGCCAGTGTGTCATTGGTTACGTGCTGCAACACAAATGGTTTCAGGCTGCCATAAAAAAGATAGGCGGCGACTGCTGCTGCGACCCATGATGCAATAGAAAGCACCTCACGCACGAACCCGCGAATCATAGCAAGAACGCCAGAGATCAGCATGATAACCAGTAGAATTCCGTCTAAGAGTGTGATCGGCATCTGTCGACACAAGTCCCTTGTTTGACTGGCAGGCAAACCAACAAAAATGCCTGCCGGTTAAAATCAGCCTAGGTTAAACCCTTAAGCGTTTTCCATTTTCTGTGCACTGGCAACAATATTTGCCACCAGATCTCCCAGCTCCTCAAGTCCTTTAACGTGACCGAGAGCATTGGAGCCTTCTTTCATATTCCCGTCGGCGATAACCGCCTGACCGAATCCAAGCTTCTGAGCTTCCTTTAATCGGGAAGCTGCCTGAGCAACTGGTCGAACTGCACCAGACAGACTGATTTCGCCGAAATAGACGCATTCGAGGGGAAGAGCAACCCCACTAAGCGATGAGATTAAAGCTGCCGCAACGGCGAGGTCAGCTCCTGGCTCATTAATTCTCAGTCCACCAGCGACATTCAGATAAACGTCATGTTGCGCAAACTTAACACCGCAGCGTGCTTCAAGCACGGCCAAAATCATAGAAAGGCGCGCGCTGTCCCACCCGATCACCGCTCGGCGTGGTGTGCCAAGGGGGGAGGGTGCAACAAGTGCTTGCATTTCGACCAGCAAAGGCCGCGTACCTTCTATCCCGGCAAACACGGCTGAACCTGGAGCAGTTGCGCTTCGTTCACTAAGGAACATAGCACTGGGATTCTTTACTTCTCGTAGCCCCATGTCGGACATCTCGAAGACGCCAATTTCATCCGTCGGGCCAAAGCGGTTCTTCACGGCACGCAAAATGCGATACTGATGTGCGTTATCACCTTCAAAATAAAGCACGGCATCAACCATGTGCTCTACAACGCGTGGGCCAGCGATCTGGCCGTCTTTCGTCACATGACCAACAAGAACAACCGTTGTTCCGGTTTTCTTGGCAAAGCGGACCAGAGCCTGCGCAGAGGCGCGGACCTGTGTCACCGTTCCCGGAGGAGAATCGGCCATCTCGGTCCACAGTGTCTGAATACTGTCCAGAATTACAAGATGAGCACGTTCATCGCCCTTCTTGGCTTCCAGAGTTGCAAGAATATCTTCAATACTTGTCTCAGCAGCCAATTGAACCGGAGCATCGCGCAAACCAAGACGCTCTGCACGCAAACGCACCTGATCCACCGCTTCCTCGCCTGAGATATAAACGATATTGTGCCCTTGATAGGCAAGATGTGCGCTGGCCTGCGTCAATAGGGTGGACTTGCCGATACCGGGATCGCCGCCTACCAGCAGAGCAGAACCTTTTACAAAGCCGCCACCAGTCACACGGTCCAGCTCGGCCACACCTGTGATAATTCTCGGAGCGTCTTTGGTTTCACCCGAAAGTCCAACCAGCGGAACAACCCGGCCCTTGGAACGCGAAGCGGTCTTGGGCCCAGCTCCGATGCCGCTGGCCTCTTGCTCTTCCTGAATTGTGTTCCATTCACCGCAAGATTCGCAGCGGCCTGCCCATTTGAGTGTGGTTGCCCCACAAGACTGACAGACAAATGAAAGGGAGCGTTTCGCCATATCGAATTCAGGTTCCTGCCAGTGTTTAGCTCGCTAGCGTTTATAGTGGCGTGTATAGCGTGCTCCGAGGCTACACAGCAATTCATATGGGATGGTTTGAGCAAAGTTTGCCAATTCATCCACGTTTACATGTGCGCCCATAATCTCAACCGGTGCACCGCGTGACAGATGTTCCTCGGGAATATCTGTCACATCAACTGCAATCATATCCATGGAGACACGGCCAAAGATGGGAGCAAAATGCCCGCCGATATAAACCCGTGCGCCATCAGGCTGGTCGTCAGAGCTGCCAACCAGTCGGTGCAGACCATCCGCATAGCCTGCATTTATGGTTGCAATCCGGCTTTTTCGCGGTGTTACACGGGAAGCCCCGTAACCCACAGGATCGCCAGGGGGAACCTCACGCAAACTGATGATTTCCGCCAGAACATGTGCAACTGGAAGCATCGGGTTGCTGTCGTCAGGAACTGGGTTTCCTCCATAAAGCGCAATGCCTGGGCGAACCATGTCGAAGTGGTAATCAGCTCCCAGAAAAATACCGGCAGAGTTGCTCAAGGATTTGCGGGCGCCCGGAAACAACTCACAAACCCGCTGGAAACGATCCAGTTGCTTTGCGTTGAGCTCGTGGTCAGGCGTATCGGCGCAAGCAAGATGGCTCATGATCAGATCGATCTTGATGTCCTTAAGGAAATGAGGCGACTCACCAGTCTTCAGCGCATCTTCAATAGACATGCCCAAACGATGCATGCCTGTATCAAAGTGCAAAGCCGCAGGCAGCTCTTCATCCAGACCTTGTGCAAAAGCGGACCATTCAGCCGCTTCCTCAAGACTGTTTAAGACCGGTTTGAGACTGAAATCGTAATAGAATTTCTCACGGCCACGGAAGAGGCCATTCAGCACATAGATTTCTGCATGTGGCAGTTCTTTGCGCAGGTCGATTCCTTCTTCAGGAAGCGCAACAAAAAAGACACGGGCTCCGGTGTGATAAAGTGTTTTGCCAACTTCTGTAGCACCAGTCCCATAACCATTGGCCTTGAGTACCACAGCGCAGGTACAGCCATCACCCACCTTGCCATTCAAATAACACCAGTTCGAGCGTAGAGCGGTAAGGTCGATGGTTAGCTTTGCAGCACCGCCAGCAGAATGAGCTGCGCGGGCAGATGTAGGAGCGGCAGAATGTGTCACGCGATTGCCCTCAGATTCTTTGAATGCGCAATAACCTACAAAAAATATCTGAATTTAAAAAGAAAGACCCGGAGCACTGCACAACTGATGTGCGTTACCCCGGGCCAATCGCTAATTCAGTAGGATGAACCAGACTTACTCCATAATTCTGTCAGGAATATGGGCGTCGTCTGCCAGATCGGAGAAGCGAGTGAACTCGCCCTGGAACTGCAGATCAACAATGCCAGTTGGACCGTGACGCTGCTTGGCGATAATGACTTCCGCCTTGCCGCGCAACTGCTCCATCTTGCTACTCCATTCTTCGTATTCTGGAGTGCCTTCAGGCGGTTCTTTTTTGCCCATGTAATACTCTTCACGATACACAAACATGATCACATCCGCATCCTGCTCGATCGAGCCAGATTCACGAAGGTCAGACATTTGTGGACGTTTGTCGTCACGGTTTTCAACCTGACGAGAGAGCTGGGACAGCGCGATGATCGGAACATTAAGTTCCTTCGCCAGCGCTTTAAGGTTGGTGGTGATCTCAGTAATTTCCTGAACACGGTTGCCCTGATTCTTGGAAGAACCAGAGAGCAGCTGAATATAGTCGACCACGATCATATCCAGCCCCTTTTGTCTCTTCAGCCGTCGGGCTTTGGAAACGAGGGACGCGATGGAAATACCACCTGTTTGATCCACATGAAGTGGAACGTGTTGCATATGCTGTGTCGCCGCAACCAGCTTCTCAAATTCAATCTCGTTGATGTCGCCGCGGCGAATCTTGGAGGAAGAAATCTCTGTCTGCTCGGAAATAATACGAGTAGCCAGCTGTTCGGCACTCATTTCCAATGAGAAGAAGCCAACAACGCCGCCATTCACAGTCCGAACAGTGCCATCTGGCATCTCTTCAGTCTGGTAATTTTCAGCAATGTTATAAGCGATGTTCGTAACCAGCGATGTTTTACCCATCGCAGGACGACCAGCCAATACGACCAAATCCGAAGACTGCAAGCCACCCATGAGTTTGTCCAGGTCACGCAAACCTGTTGAAACACCGGAAAGGGCGCCTTCACGCTGAAAGGCCGCTGCAGCCATCTCAATAGTTTCGGTCAGTGCACTGCCAAAGTCCTGAAAACCACCATCAGACCGGCCAGTCTCCGCCAGTTCAAACAAACGACGCTCAGCATCGTCAATCTGAGAGGACGGTGGCATGTCGATTGGCGCGTCATAGGCAATGTTCACCATGTCTTCGCCAATGGTGATCAGGTTACGGCGAGTCGCCAGATCGTAAATGGTCTTGCCGTAGTCTTCTGCGTTGATCACAGAAGTCGCATCACCTGCAAGACGCAGCAGATACTGAGTTGCAGACAGGTCTGCAATCTTCTCATCTGCCGGGAAAAACGTTTTGAGCGTAATAGGTGAGGCAATCTTGCCTGCCTTAATCAACGCTCCGCATTTGTCATAGATATCCTTGTGGGGAGCTAAGAAAAAATGGCGCGCTTCTAAAAACTCCGAGACACGATAATAGGTCTCGTTGTTTACCATTATGGCACCAAGAAGCTGGCGCTCTGCCTCGGCATTATGCGGGACCACTCTCATGGTCTCACTAGCCTTCTCTAATTTTTGGACTGTGCCCTTCATTCCGCCCCTCGTGCCGCTTGGCAACTTGGTTACAGCTTTAAGGCGGGTAGGAAAAGGGGGCCTTCGCACCTTAAGCCCAGTTCTTTAACAAAATTAAATCAGCGGGGAAAATTGCAGGTTGCCAATTGACAGTCGCTACTCTCTAGACGCGAGAAAAGCTTAGAATAATTGCTTAAAATCAGCCGTATTCAGGGATTTTCGCCCCAACTACAATTATTAACAAACTCTTTTTTGAGGAATAGAATCAGCGGGGCCTTTGCCGATTCTGCCAAGATCAGTGCATAAAAAAAGGCAGAGTCGGAGACCCTGCCTTTTTCATCGAAAAGTGAAGAAAAATTATTCTTCGGTTTCTTTTTCTTCGCCTTCAGCTTCTTCTTCGTCAGAAGCTTCTTCAGCGTTTTCTTCGCCATCTTCCAGCTCTTCGTCTTCGTCGAGATCTTCGTCGAATTCAAAGCTGTCTTCTTCACGGCCTGTGAGGTCTTCGCCTGCTGCCTGACGGTTAGCTTCGTCTTCAGAACGAGCAACGTTAACAGAGATTTCAACTTCAACTTCAGGGTGAAGAACGATGGATACGTCGTGCAGACCGATGGTCTTGATTGGCGCGCGCAGGGAAACCTGGGAGCGAACAACGCTGAAGCCTGCTTCGGTCAGTTCACCAGCGATATCGCGGGTAGCAACAGAACCGTAGAGCTGACCAGTTTCGCCAGCAGCGCGGATAACAACGATGCTTGCGCCAGCCAGCTTTGTGCCAACTGCTTCAGCTTCAGTTTTACGCTCAAGGTTACGAGCTTCAAGCTGTACACGTTCGCTTTCAAAGCGCTCAAGGTTAGCTTTGTTTGCACGAAGTGCTTTGCCCTGAGGCAGCAGGAAGTTACGTGCGTAACCGTCTTTAACAGCTACGGTTTCGCCCATCTGGCCAAGTTTAGCCACACGCTCAAGAAGGATAACTTTCATGGAATATCTCCTTTGCTGTCCTGCGGAAAGTGTGATCCGCAGTTAGAGAGAGCTTCTCGCTGACGCGATCAATCTCTCAACCGTGATCCCGACATGTTGGGATCATGAAAAAGGCCAGGGTGCAAAACACCCTGACCCAATAACCAAGACTTACTTGATTACGAAAGGCAGCAGGCCGAGGAAACGAGCGCGTTTGATGGCACGAGCCAGTTCACGCTGTTTCTTCGCAGATACTGCGGTAATACGGGAAGGAACGATCTTGCCGCGCTCAGAGATGTAGCGCTGCAGAAGACGGATGTCCTTGTAGTCAATCTTCGGAGCGTTCGCACCGGAGAATGGGCAGGTCTTACGACGACGGAAGAAAGGACGACGTCCTGCGGAAGAAGATTCAGCCATTTTCAATTACTCCGCTGCAGGTGCTTCAGGACGACGATCAGGGCGTGGGCCACGATCACCGCGATCGCCACGGTCCGGACGTGGACCACGATCGTTACGGTCACCACGACGACGGTCGTCGCGATCACGCTTCTGCATCATAGCGGACTGTTCTTCGTCCAGCTCTTCTACACGGATGGTCATGAAACGAAGAATGTCTTCGCTCAAGCCCATCTGACGTTCCATTTCAGCAACAGCCGCGTGTGGAGCATCTACATTCATCAGAGTGTAGTGAGCCTTACGGTTCTTGTTGATACGGTAAGTCAGAGTACGCAGACCCCAAGTTTCGATTTTGCCGACTTTGCCGCCGTTTTCTTCGAGAACAGTTTTGAACTGTTCAACGAGGGCTTCAACCTGCTGAGTAGAAATGTCCTGACGAGCCAGGAACACGTGCTCATAGAGCGCCATGTGGATTGCCTTTCTGAGTTAAACAATTCCGGATATTGGCGCAAAGCCCCTTCGAACGGCCCTCAGAAAAAGGCCCAGAAGATGTTTACACAAGAGCGGAGACACGGGAAGACGGATATCTTTCAACTCCTACAACCCTATAAGGACTGCCTTCCTTTAAGCCTCCGGCCTAATACCGGAAACGAGATGGGCTTTATAGCCAATCCCCTACAAAAGACAAGTACTATCGGGGAAAAAGACCTTTTTTCCAGATGCAGTCTTGACATTGCGCGTGCAAGGCGGCTCATGTCGCCCCGATGAATACGCAGGCAACCAAGGTTTTCCTTGGGTTTCTTGAAGGTGCAAGCAGCTGACCAATAGGGCATCTGCAGTGCTACTAATTTTGGCGGCGGTCATAATTTGCACGTATTTGGTGAATTTATAGCCGCCCCATCTTGGAATACAAAGTGGACCACCCACATTTGAGGCGATTGGCCCACATTGACGCAATATAGAGTGCGACGGAGCTATTTATAAATGACTATTGCATTTACATTTCCCGGACAGGGCAGCCAGACGGTTGGAATGGGTAAAGAACTTGCCGACACGTTCCCGGAAGCGCGCGCTGTATTTGAGGAAGTTGATGCAGCTCTCGGTCAGTCACTGACCAAGATCATGTGGGAAGGTCCAGCAGACGAGCTGACCCTCACTGCAAACACTCAGCCAGCTCTGATGGCTGTAAGTCTCGCCACTATGCGTGTGCTTGAGGCTAAAGGCGTTGACCTCTCCAAAGCTGCAAGTTTTGTAGCAGGCCATTCTCTTGGTGAATACTCTGCACTGGCTGCAGCGGGCTCTTTGATCATTGCCGATGCAGCACGTCTGCTGCGCATTCGCGGTGATGCAATGCAAAAAGCAGTGCCAGTGGGTGAGGGCGCAATGGCTGCTCTCCTGGGGCTGGACTTCGATCAGGCGATGGAAGTTGCACAGGAAGCCGCTCAGGGCGAAGTTTGTCAGGCAGCCAATGACAACGCAACCGGACAGGTTGTTGTGTCTGGTCATAAAGCAGCTGTTGAGCGCGCTTGTGAAATCGCAAAAGGCAAAGGCGCTCGCCGTGCTGTTCTGCTTCCGGTATCTGCACCGTTCCATTGCTCTTTGATGCAGCCTGCTGCAGACGCAATGGCAAAGGCACTGGCTGAAGTTGAGATTAAAGCACCGGTTGTTCCGCTTGTTGCAAACGTTCTTGCTGCACCAATCACTGATCCGGAAGAAATCCGCGCCCGTCTCGTCGAGCAAGTGACTGGAACTGTACGCTGGCGCGAATCTGTAACCTGGATGGCTGACAACGGAGTGACCACGCTCGTTGAAATCGGCACTGGCAAGGTTCTCAGTGGCATGGTGCGCCGTATCGTCAAGTCTCTGGAAGGTGTTGCGATCAACACAGCAGAAGATATTGATGCACTTGTTGCACGTCTTGAAGGCGTCGAAAGCTAATACACAGATTTTGAAGGCTCAGAGGCACCGCATTTTGCACTGCGTATAGACGGAACCTATGGTTCCTCCCTATGAGCTTTCTTCAAACGGATTTTAAGCCGAGGAGACCAACGGCATGTTCAATTTAGAAGGTAAAAGCGCACTCGTAACCGGCGCGACCGGTGGTATCGGTGAAGCGATTGCACGCGCACTTCATGCGCAAGGCGCAACTGTAACTCTGTCCGGCACTCGCGAAGCGAAGCTGGAAGCGCTGGCATCTGATCTGGGCGATCGCGTTCACATTAAGGCTGCGAACCTGTCTGACCGTGACAGCGTTGATGCGCTTGTACCAGCTGCTGAAGAAATGATGGGCGCTCTCGATATCCTCGTGAACAACGCTGGTATCACCCGTGACAACATCTTCATGCGTATGAAAGACGAAGAATGGGATCAGGTTCTTGAAGTGAACCTGTCCGCAACGTTCCGCATCTGCCGTGCTGCAATCAAAGGCATGATGAAGCGTCGTCAGGGCCGCATTATCGGAATTACCTCTGTTGTTGGTGTGACCGGCAACGCAGGTCAGGTGAACTATTCTGCTGCAAAAGCTGGCATGATTGGCATGTCCAAGTCTTTGGCGCAGGAAGTGGCGTCTCGTAAGATCACCGTAAACACAATTGCTCCAGGTTTCATCTCAACCGCGATGACCGACGAGCTGAACGAAAAGCAGCGCGAATCGATCCTGGGCAACGTTCCAGCTGGTCGTTTGGGTACTGCTGAAGAAATCGCAGGTGCAGCTGTTTATCTCGCAAGTGATGAAGCAGCGTACGTTACCGGTCAGACACTGCACGTGAATGGCGGTATGGCGATGATTTAACGAAGAAATACGCAGTCAGTCCGATCCTCTTACAAATGGGGCAATCACTACTGGCGGCTGGTAAACCAGTGCTAATTGTGCTAGGAACCCGCCGATTAGAAGTGACCTCTTGGAAAGAGGAACGGAAAAGCTGCGGTTTTCTTTGGAAGCGGCTTAACATATGGGCCGTTGCGTCTTTTCAAAAGAACCAGAGTATGCAACACGGGAGCCGAGTGAAACAAGGCCCCGCGAAGCGGACCGAAACACTACCTTGAAAACCAATTGAGGACTTAAAATGAGCAATGTTGCAGAGCAGGTAAAGAAGATCGTTGTCGAACACCTCGGCGTAGAGGCTGACAAGGTCGTTGAATCTGCAAGCTTCATCGACGATCTTGGTGCAGACAGCCTGGACACCGTTGAACTGGTAATGGCTTTCGAAGAAGCATTTGGCGTTGAAATCCCGGACGATGCTGCTGAAACCATTCAGTCCGTTGGCGATGCTGTAAAGTTCATCGAATCCAAACAGGGCTAATCCTGTTTCAAAAAGCTAGGCACGCGGTGGGTCATTTGCGCTCGCCGCGCCTGTTTCCTTTTCAGCTGCATGCCTGTCGCAGAGAATGACGCTTATGTCTTCCGGTACGACACAAAGGGCTGGCAGCGCCAATCTAATTAAAGTGCAGGAAATATGCGTCGAGTCGTTATCACAGGCATTGGCATGGTTAGCCCACTGGGCAGCAGTGCAGAAATCTCTTGGCAGCGAATTCTTGAAGGTAAGAGCGGTGCACGGCGCATCGAGGGCTTCGAAATTGAAGACCTTCAAACCAAAATCGCCTGTCAGGTACCACTTGGCGATGGAACCGATGGAACCTTCAATCCAGACGATTTCATGCTCCCAAAAGAACAGCGTAAAGTAGATGACTTCATCATTTATGCTGTCGCAGCTGCCGACCAGGCAATTGCAGATTCGGGATGGAATCCAGAAACCGAAGAAGAGCAGAACCGTTCCGGTACCCTGATTGGGTCTGGAATTGGCGGTCTTCAGGGTATCGCTGAAACAGCTATTATGATGGAAGAGAAGGGCCCGCGTCGTGTTAGTCCGTTCTTTATTCCTGGCCGCTTGATCAACCTTGCAAGCGGTTATGTGTCCATCAAGCATAAACTCAAAGGCCCGAACCACTCAGTGGTTACAGCTTGTTCCACTGGTGCGCACGCTATTGGCGATGCTGCCCGTCTGATCGCATTGGATGATGCAGACGTTATGGTTGCTGGCGGCACTGAGAGCACAATCTGCCGTTTGGGCATTGCCGGGTTTAACGCCTGTAAAGCACTGTCTACTGGTTACAACGATGAGCCAGAAAAAGGTTCTCGTCCCTACGATAAAGACCGCGATGGCTTTGTCATGGGCGACGGTTCTGGCGTTGTTGTTCTCGAAGAATACGAGCACGCTGTTGCGCGCGGTGCGAAAATCTACGCTGAAGTTGTTGGTTACGGTCTGTCCGGTGATGCATACCACATCACGGCACCGGCATCCGATGGCGACGGTGGGTACCGTTGTATGAAAGCTGCGCTGAAACGTGCTGGCATTTCTCTCGGTGATGTTGATTACGTCAACGCACACGGCACCTCAACACCTCTGGGTGATGAGATTGAGCTGGGTGCAGTTGAGCGTTTGGCTGGTGATGATGCCGGGTCTTTGACCATGTCATCCACCAAATCTGCAACCGGCCACCTGTTGGGTGCCGCTGGTGCAGTAGAGGCAATCTTCACCGCTTTGGCGATCCGTGATCAGATTGCTCCACCAACGATCAACCTTGAAAATCCATCAGTTGAAACTGAGATTGACTTGGTCCCTAATAAAGCCAAGAAGATGGAGATTAATTATGCTCTGTCTAACTCATTTGGCTTTGGCGGCACAAACGCGTCTCTGGTTCTCAAAAAAGTCGAGTCATAACTCGCTTTCTTGATCAAGAAATAAAAGGGCCAGACTCCGCATGGCGGAATCTGGCCTTTTATATTGCGGCTCCCGAATGGGTTAGGCTCTGTAATGAGTATTTAAAGCGTATCTGCGAAAAGTGGGCATCGGTTTTCGCTAAGGATACGCTAGTAATGGAGTGCTGTAAGTGCTCCCGTATAGAGGGTTACAATGGCTCAATCGCCTGAAGACAACTCAAATGGGCCTCAAGATCAGTCCGATCTTCATATTCAGCCGGGTGGGCAATCTGCACCGCGGAGTCCCAGCCGCGCTATTCAGCCAGAAGCTGCACCACCACCTCCGCCGCGTTCCCGTCATGCACGCAATCCAGTCGTCATAACCATCAACTTTCTGCTTTCCATAGCTGTACTCGGCATTATCGTTGCCGGCGCTGCGCTTTATTGGGGGAAGGGCGAGTTTGACGCCACCGGTCCGCTGACAGAAGAGAAAATCTTCATTGTCGCGAGTGGCATGAGCCTGCCGCAGATTGCTGCGAAGCTGGAAGACGAAGGCGTCATTACCAATTCACTCGTATTTGAAGCTGGCACCCGCCTGTTCAAAAATGAGAACAAGATCAAAGCAGGTGAGTACGAGTTTCCACTAGGGATCTCCATGAAGACCGTCATGGAAGATCTTGTCGGTGGCCGTGCTGTGTACCACTCCGTAACCTTCCCGGAAGGCTGGAGTAGCGCTCAGATCATCAACCGCCTGAATGCAAACAAGATCCTGACCGGTGAAATCTCTGCAATCCCAGCAGAAGGCTCACTGCTGCCAGAAACTTATACATTCACCCGCGGAACCACGAAGGCGCGCATTATCGAGCAGATGGAAAAGGCGATGAATGATCACATCGCTCGCATCTGGGAAAAGCGCTCTCAGGGTTTGCCGATTGATACGCCAGAACAACTCGTGATCCTTGCCTCTATAGTAGAGAAGGAAACGTCCAAAGTGGATGAGCATCCGCGCGTTGCCTCTGTCTTCGTTAATCGCCTGCGCAAGGGCATGCCGTTGCAGTCTGATCCAACGATCCTTTACGGCTTGTTTGGTGGCGATGCCTGGACAAAAGATCGCTCTGCGATCACGCGCTCCATGCTCAAAGAAAAGAACCCTTACAACACCTACCAGATCAAAGCACTGCCTCCGGGGCCAATCGGCAACCCGAGTGCTGCGGCTCTGGAAGCAGTCGCAAACCCTGCTCGCACAAAGGACCTCTACTTTGTTGCCGACGGAACGGGTGGCCATGCCTTCGCTGAAAGCTATAAACAGCATCAGCGTAATGTAGCCAACTGGCGTAAGGTTGAAAAAGAGATCCGTGCCAGACAGGCTGCGGAAAAGAAAAAGAACTGATCTGCAAACCTTGCAGGACAAAATGAGAAAAACCTGCCCAGTTGAAACACCGGGCAGGTTTTTTTGCTGAAAGCAAGCGTCATGCCTGAAAGATGCATACTGGTTTTCAGATTAGGTTAGGCGCAAAGGCCGGGGCAACGACATACCTCATGGGCATGGACCGATTTCACGGGTAAGCTCAGGGCCAGCAAATATTGAATGAGAACGCCAACACACAGGCGGTGTTCAGATGAGGAGTTTCAAGGGATGGCACTGGCGAGCATGACCGGCTTTGCGCGCGTGGAAAGCAGCTATGAAGAGACGCGCTGGGTGTGGGAACTCCGTTCCGTCAATGGCAAAGGCATGGATGCCCGCTTGCGCCTGCCTCAGGGGCTGGACGGAGTAGAAGCGGAAGTGCGTAAGCGCCTTGCTGCGAAGCTGAAACGCGGCAACGTCTCTGTAGGCCTGCAGATGCAACGTTCGCAGTCTGATACAGCGCTGGTTGTAAATGAAGACGCTCTTGAGCAAGTACTCAAAGCCATCTCCATTCTGCGGGACCGCCTGCCAGATGCGCCTGAGCCAACACTCGACGGCATTTTGGGCTATAAAGGCGTTTTGGAGTTTGAAGAGGCTGAAGAGAGCGAAGATGAAAAGAACGCTCAGATTGCGGCTCTTCTGTCATCCTTTGATGAAGCACTGAATGAGCTTGTCGAAATGCGCAGAAGCGAAGGCAATGCCATTGCCACTTTGCTGAAGGGCCAGGTCGATACCATTGAGGCTTTGGCCCGGCAAGCTGAAGAACTACCCTCCCGCAGTCCAGAGGCTATTCGCGCCCGTCTTGAAACTCAGGTCAACGAGCTGCTTCAGGCGAGCAGCCAGCTTGATCCTCAGCGCTTGCATCAGGAAGCAGCCGTCCTTGCCACCAAAGCAGACATCCGTGAAGAACTGGATCGCCTTTACGCGCACGTGGAAGCTGTCGGTGACTTGCTTGTTAAAGGTGGAGCCATCGGACGTCGCCTCGACTTCCTGGCACAGGAATTTAACCGCGAAGCAAACACACTTTGTTCAAAGTCCAACAGCGTAGAGCTGACTGCAATCGGGCTGGAACTGAAAACAGTGATCGACCAGCTCCGCGAACAAACTCAAAACATTGAGTGAAGAGGTGCTGCGAAAGTCAGGGATCGGTTTTCGCAGCAGAACATGAAGACAAACGCTTGAAGTGCAGATAAGCAAAAGAAGACAAAATCAATATGACCTCTAAAAAATCAGATGCGACAACCGTATCAGCTCAGGATATCGAAGAGGCGCGCCGCGGCTTCATGCTGGTGTTAGCTGCGCCCTCCGGAGCTGGGAAGGGAACGATCGCAAACAAACTGCTGGCTGATGATGACAAACTGGCGCTCTCTGTGTCAGCAACGACCCGTCAACGCCGCGCAGCCGAAGAGCATGGCGTTCATTACTACTTTCTCGAAACGGATGAGTTCGAACGCAAGATCAAAGCCAACGAACTTCTGGAATGGGCCAAGGTCCACGACAACTATTACGGCACCCCGCGTGAGCCGGTTGATGCCAGCCTGAACGCAGGTAAGGACATCCTGTTTGATATTGATATCGCAGGCGTACGCCAGCTGCAGGAACAGGCCGGAGAAGACGTTGTTGCCATCTTCGTTTTGCCGCCATCAATCGCAGAAATGCACGCCCGTTTGACGGGCCGTGGAGATGACGATGACGCAGCCATCAAGCGCCGCATGAAGACCGCGATTGACGAGGTCTCCGGTTGGCAGGAGTTTGACTATATCATCGTAAATGATGACCTGGATAAAGCCGTTGCAACAGTGCAGTCAATCATCGCCAGTGAACGTCTGAAACGGGTTCGCTTGCCAAAGCTCTCCGGGAAAATGGAAGGTATGATTGCCGACCTGAAGTCCACCATTGCTGAATAATCAGACAAGAACAATGCAAAATCTTGTAAATTCAGAATGTTGACGTGGTTTTGTGATTCAAACTATTAGCTACTTGAATCAAATTATGAGCCAGATACAAGCAGGGCGTTATTTGCAAGAGCAGGTGCCCTGCAAAACAGCAGCCGTCGTGAGTGAATAGCCATTGACCAGCCAAGTACAGAGACGGGCTGAACTTGAGGACAAAGAGCGATGATCACACGACGTCAGGCGCTGAAAGGCGCTTTGTTTGGCGGGGCTGCTGTTGCTGGTGGCTTGGCTGGCGCCTCCAGCCTTTGGGCCGTTCCAAAACGACATGACATGATTGCACGCAACATCGATCATCAATTGATGAGCGGTGCACCTGCAACGAAAAACATGTTCACCTTTGGGGATGCAATGCCACCAACCCTGCGCGTAAAGCAGGGGCAGCCGTTCCACAGTCGCCTCATCAACAAACTGCAAGAGCCAACGACGATCCATTGGCATGGCATGCGCCTGCCCAATGATATGGACGGCGTGGCATTCCTGACCCAGCACTACGTGTATACCGACGATCATTTCGATTATCGCTTCACACCACATGATGCAGGTACATTCTGGTATCACCCGCACTGCAACTCGCTGGAACAGCTGTCTTACGGCATGACTGGCCTGATGATCGTGGAAGAGGATGAAGATCCGGGGTTCGATCATGACATCCCGGTGAACCTGCGCGACTTCCGCCTTGGCAGTGATGGTCAGTTCATCAAACTGTTCCAGCCACGCAAATCCGCGCGAGCAGGGACATTTGGAACACTCCGCACGTCCAACTGGCAATCTGCGCCAGTTATGGATGTAAAAGCCGGTTCCCTTGTCCGCCTGCGCCTGTGCGTTACTGATGTAACTCGCATTTACAAACTGTCCTTCCCACAAGGCACGGATGCAAAGATCATCGCCATGGATGGCAATCCGGTTGAACCATTTGCAGTCAACAAGCTGGCATTGGGGCCGGGGCAGCGTGCGGACATCGCAATGCGCATTCCAGATGGAGAAGGGGAGCAAATTGAGCTGACCAACTTCTCTTCGTCCTCTCCATGGCCGGTGCTGTCACTGAGAGCGATCGGGCAATCCTTGAACCGCGACCTGCGTGAGATCAAACCGTTGCCAGCCAATCCGATCCCGCAGCCTGATCTGAAAAACGCGGAGTACATCCCGCTGGAGTTCTCAGCCACAGCAGAAAAACGACCAGCCAATCCAATCTGCGGAAGACTGGGATTCTCATTCTGGGCGGTCAACAAAGAGGCATGGCAAGGCGCAGAGCGCGGCCCATTAGATCCGGTGCAAGTTCTAAAGCGCGACAAGTCTTATGTGTTCGAGTTCATCAACCGAACCCCGCACACGCACCCGATCCATATCCACGGCATGACCTTCCAGCTCCTCAAGAGCAACAAACGCCAGCTCGCCCCATGGTGGACCGACACCGCGCTCGTGCTGCCAGACGAACGCGTTCAAGTCGCCGTGCGCCCGGACTACGAAGGCGACTGGCTCATGCACTGCCACATCATAGAACACCAGGAAAGCGGCATGACCGCCTTCATGCGCGTGGAGTAAAATCACTTCTGCGAAGACACCCAAAAGCCCTGAGCTCGGATAAGATCTCAGGGCTTTATCATGTTAGAAACTGAACGAGCTTGCTCTAGTCCTTGTCAAAAGCATGTGCCAGGGCAATGAAGCCGGTCACGTCGATCTCTTCTGCTCGGGCAGTTGGCTTGAGGCCGGCAGCTTCGATACGATCCTCCGCATCTGGCTTAAGGCCTTTTAAGCTTGCTCTGAGCATTTTACGGCGCTGACCAAAGGCATGAGCGGTTACTCGCTCTAACGCTTTCAAAGGGCACTCCAGAGGCTTCTCGCGCGGGTGTAGTTGCACAACAGCGGACGTCACCTTTGGTGGAGGGGTGAAAGCCTTTGGGTTCAGATCAAAAAGTATATCCGTATGACACCGCCAGTTTGCCAAAACACCGAGGCGGCCATAGGCTTTATTGCCTGTTTCAGCAACAATGCGCTGTCCGACTTCTTTCTGGAACATCAATGTTAGAGAGTCCCAAAACGGAGGCCATTCCTCTGTTGTCAGCCACCCAAGCAGGAGTTGCGTACCCACATTGTAAGGCAGGTTAGCGATAATCTTGATCGGGCCGTCAGCAAGCTCAGCAGGATTGTACTTGAGGGCATCACCCTCAATCACTTCCAGCTTGCCATTGTAGTGCTCTGAAATCTGAGAAAGCACAGGCAGGCATCGCGTGTCTTTCTCAATCGCAACCACCTTCTTGGCACCAGCTGCAAGCAAGGCGCGTGTCAAACCACCGGGGCCTGGGCCAACTTCAACAACGGTGCAGTTGCTCAGATCCCCGGCACTGCGGGCGATGCGCGAGGTAAGGTTGAGGTCCAGAAGAAAATTCTGACCAAGGGATTTGCGGGCATCGAGCCCATGCTCTGCAATCACCTCACGCAGAGGTGGCAGATCATCAATTTGTGCCATTAAACGAGCTCAGGTTGTGCGAGGGCTGCTGCAAGGCGCAGGGAAGCCATCAAGCTGTTTGGAGAGGCCTTATTCGTTCCCGCAATGGAAAATGCGGTTCCGTGATCAGGTGATGTGCGCACATAGGGGAGGCCGAGTGTCACATTCACAGCTTCATCAAAGGCCAGAGTTTTGACAGGAATGAGCGCCTGATCATGATACATGGCTACAGCCACATCATAGGTATCCAGCGCTTCACTGTGGAACATGGTGTCAGCGGGCAAAGGACCACGAGCATCTATGCCTTCACTGCGCAGTTGGGCAATAGCTGGAGAAATTGTTTCGATCTCTTCCGTCCCCATAGCGCCACCTTCACCTGCATGAGGGTTGAGACCTGCAATCGCGATACGTGGTGAGGCAATGCCAAACCGTTCGATCATGTCTTTGTTGATGGCCCGGCAACGGTCGACGATGAGATCCTTCGTCACCAGCTTTGGTACGTCCACTATTGGAACATGGACCGTAAGCGGAACAGCCATCAGCTCAGGACCAGCCAACAACATGATTGGTTCCACGTCCTTGTCCCAGTAGGTTTTCGCCAGATCGCCAAGAAATTCGGTGTGACCCGGATGATGAAAACCAGCGTCATAAAGGATTTTCTTGGAGATAGGGTTGGTGACAACCGCTGAAGCCCTGCCATCCTTCACATGCCGTACCGCAGTCTCGATGGATTCGATGACAAGAGCAGCATTTGTGCCAGAAGGAGCGCCGGGACTAACCTGGACCGGGCCAGAGAGAGGAACCACCGGAAGAGCCTCATCAAAACAGTCACATGCGGCTTCTGGTTCCACCACTTTAATTGGGATTTTCAATCCGAGATGCTTTGCGCGGGCTTTGAGGAGCTCTGGATCGCATAGGACGTAGAACGGCTGAACAGCTTGTTCAAAGCGAACTTTCCACGTTTTAAGCGTAATATCAGGTCCAATACCTGCAGGCTCGCCCATTGTCAGGGCGAGCGCCAATTTCACTCTGCGCATAATAAAAAAACATCTCCTGCTGCTGATCAGGCGATCAACGCTGCTCGATTACAGCATTGGAGCGCAGGTCACGAAGGTAACGGCGAGAAAGCTGTTGCCCTTTTTTATTCCGCAACTCGCCCTCGATAGTGCTTCGCGCAGTCGCATCACTGTTGATTGTCTCTTTACCACAAAGAGCAATCATCTCAAATCCGGAGTCTACAGGGGTAGGCGCTGTGACGCGGCCGATAGAGATTTTATTCAGCTTTTGCACGAAGGCTGCTGGCAGATCAGTTTCAAGGCGTTTGCCGATTGGACGCACGATGACTTCATTCAAACCGGATGCAATGCGCGTTCCTTCTTCACAAGATGTGAAGCGGGCTCGAAGCTTCTTCATTTCAGTGACGCGCTTGTTTTTGAAGGACTTGCTGGACTTCTTCGGGACGACAAAAATGATGCGCTGCAGATCGTATTCAACGCTGGTCGCGCCATTGTCATCTTTGTTTTCTTTGCCCTGAAGCGCAGCAATCACGTCTGACTCATTAATCCGAACGGTCGCGCGAAATCGCTGCATGACAACTTCAGACCAGGAAATTTCAGCACGAAGGCGATTTTTCAGTGTGCGAGGATTAACGCCGCTTTGAGAAAGCGCTTGCTTGAATTGAGAAGGCGAGAGTTTAACACGCTGTGCGATTGTTGCAAAAGCATCATCAACTTTCTTGTCAGCGATTGAAACTCCGACCCGTTTTGCTTCCTCAAGCTTCAGCGCTTCATCAATCAGCTCATCCTTAGCTTTCCTTTTGGCAACGCTGGACGGTGCCCGTGTGGTGAGCGTGATAAGCTTTGACCGCTGTTGCAGTTCATAACTGGTAATCGGACGGCCATTGACGACAGCAACGATTTTACTTGCGGCTTCCGCAGAAGTAAGCATCGGACCAAGTGGCGCCAGCATGCTGGCAGCGACAACAAGCGAAGCACAGAAGCGAGTAAGTTTCATTTTGTTAAGCTCTCCGTCCCAAAGGCGATTGCCCTCAATGGACGCTCCCTAGATAGCACTGGTGCATATTTGGCACAGCTTGACTCAAATTAGAAGGGTGCAGCCCGGAAAAATTTATTCAAACTAATAATAACAAATGTAGGCGACATTCTGTCATGCCTCTGGCTATTTCCTGTGCACAGCCAGAGGTTTAAGCTTATATACTTACTCAATCATTTGGGGATGAGTCAGAAGTTGAGGTCGAAAGGCTGGTATCACCAATGGTTCTGAGACCGAATCGGAAGAAGAAGATCCGCTCTACGGGCTCACCATTGTTCCGACTTCTGTCCTCGCCGTAGGAGAGTGAAGCAGAGAAACCTTCGTCGTCATAACCAAGACCAACAGTGTCCTGAACAATGTTCTCGTTGATCATGTCATAACGCAGTGAACCGAAGACACGCCAGTTTTCCTGCAAGTTCAGATTTAAGGCACCAACAAGTTCAGAGCGCTGTTCATCAATCCCAGCGTCTGGACGCTCTGCCAAATAGGCATAGGACAGAACTGTCGAAGCTGGACCATAACGACCACTCGCGCTGACTTCTGCACGTTCTACACCGAAGTCATGTTCGCTAAAGCGTGCATTGCCGCCGACGCGGAAGCCAGTATTGGTGTCGAAATATAGGCTCGTAACGTAGTCAGAACCTGTGGTCTGCAGGCCAGAGTCGCCAGTTGAATCTAGAATGCCTGGGACTGAATAAGAATTCCGTCCTGCAAGCTGGAAAGAACGACCAAACAAACCACTGATGAACGACCCTTTGTCGAACTGAAGCTTATACTGCAAACCTAAGTTTGCACGAGTGCCACCCTCGTTACGATCGAAGCCTGAGAATTTATCCCACTCAAACAGTGTGGAAGCGTCAAACACGATGGATTGTGCATCTTCGTTTGGCAATTCCCCAATTTCCGCCTCGTTTGGACGAACAATGATCTGCGCAATCGGCTCAATTACCTGATTGCCACCTTTGAATGTTGCAAGGAATGGATAACGATATTCCAAGCCAATCGCAGGCATTCCGCGGAAGACAACTGCTTCATCGGAAAGTGCGGTGACATCATGGTCAGCATTAGCGAGGAAATACAGGTTGGTCTTTGCATAGGCAAACGGCGTGAACACCTGACCAATCGGATCGATAAGTGTGCGCTGCCAAGTCAGGTTTGCGCTTAGACGACTAAACGTACCTTCAACACCACGGAAGCGGTTTTGGCCATTCACAGAGAAGGCGTCAGTTGTCTGGCGTGTCAGACTTGTGAGGTTGCCATCGTAGTTTAGTTGTCCACCAACGACAGACTTCTCAAAATAAATGGCATTGTCTATGACAGGATGAACAAAAGGCTGCTTCTCTTGAAGGTCTGCATTGACCTGAGAGAATGGCCCAATTGGATTCATCGGCTGCGTTGGGCTTGGGTTGTCTTCCTGCGAAATCTGGAAGGCATATGCATTTGCGTCAAAGAGATTCCGCTTTGTTTGACCATTCAAGAAAAGCTTGGAAACTTCCTGAGCGCTACCAAATCGTGCAAACCCATAGTCCTCGCGGAATGCCCGATCTGTTGCATAAGTAATGTCCCAACCGGCTTCCCAGCGTTGACTCAGATCGAAGCTTCCGTCCGTGTTGACAATGAAGCGACCACGTACATCGCCGCTGGAGCCATTAAAGGCACTTGGGTCTGCTTGAGAGATCCCGCCAAGTGAAACATTGTAGGAACCAGTATCAAACTGTTGCCGCCAATCCAGCTGGCCCAATACACCCTGCTGCGTGAGCGGCGTGAGTGTCACGGTTAGATCGTATGTTGGCGAAAGGGACCAGTAATACGGAATCGCGGCACCAAAACCGAGGCGATTCTTGGTAACAAAGCGCGGAAGTAGGAAGCCAGATTTACGGCCGACTGATGGATCTGCGATTGAGAAGTAAGGGATCTTGGCGATCGTATTTCCGAACAGCTCAATGGAAGCACCCTCAAAATAGATGCGTTGCTTTTGCTGATTGTGAATGATTGTTGTTGATTTGATCCGCCATAACGGTGGCTTGGGAGCCTTCTTATAGACAGAATAAGTGCCATTCCTCAGTGTGGTAACGTTGTCATTAGAGCGCTCAGCGCTCTCGGCAACGAAATGCGTAAACTGAGGAGTGTCAATCTGCAAAGCATTGACGAAACCCTCAGAGAAGTCATCACTCAAAGTCAGATTGTCTGCGAGTATGAGATTGCCATCAGGCTCTGTCATTTCCACATTGCCGTGCGCAGAAAATTTGCCGTCCTTACGATTATAAGTCACACGATCTGCGAGCAATGTGTAGTTGTCAAAATAGATCTCAACACTACCCGTCGCGATAATGACGTCATTGTCAAAATCATAGCGAAGCTCTTTAGCTTCAAGCAACATTGGTTGAGATGTGTCGACAGCCTGCTGGGCAGACTGTGAAAGGTCGATCTGCGCAACTGCAGGCGCGCTGAGGACCGCAAGGCCAGCGCCGCACAGCAGAGCAACTGCAGAGACAGTGCGAAGGTATTCTGGCGATACGCAGCCAGCACCAACTCGCTTGATTTTCTGTTTCAGGATCAAGGCCGAACCCATCAACCATCCTCCTGATTCAACAGAATTGTAAAACCCATAAGAACCCCAAATACGCCAGGTGCCCATGCTGCAACCGTTGTGGGAACGATTCCAGCACCGCCCAGATCCTTTGAGACTTCGGAAACGGCATAAAGCACGAAACCAGCAATAATGCCCCAAACGATCAAGCGGCCAATCCCCCCAAAACGCGATACACGCAGCGAAACAGCAGCAGCAATGACAATCATTGCCACAAGTAACAGGGGTTTGGCTAGAAGAGTCTGATATTGTAAAGAATACCTATACGCGGGTAGTCCAGCCCTTTGGGATAACTCAATAAAGCGTGGAAGACTCCAAAAACTAATAGATTCCGGCGAACCTATGCTCTCCTTGACCTCCGTCGGGGTCAAAAAAGTACTGACAGAGTAGTTCCCATAATGCTGTGGATCAGTGTCTACAGCATAGACAACAGCATCAGTTAGCCGCCACATGCCCTCAGCTAGGACGGCGCGCCGTGCTTCGATTCTCTCTGAGAACTGGCCTTGGCGATCAAAAGAGAAGATCGTGACACCATTGAGTGACGCACCTTGCCCGCTGGTGTGGCGTGCATGAAGAACTGACTCACCATCGGTGCCGTTCTGCCTGAGCCAAACCTCTCCAGACCCTTCGAGCAAATAGGTTTGCTCCACACTGAACAAGCCCTCTGCCACCTCATCTGATTTTTGCTGCAGATATACAGCACCAGGATTGTAACCAATCACAGCAGCAACGCCTATGAACAGGCCAGTCAGAAGAGCAGGGGCAGTAAACTGCCAGACCGAAATACCAGCCGCACGTGCGACCACCAGCTCAAGGCTTCTGGAGAGCGTAACAAACGCCCAGATGGAGCCAAAAAGGACGGCAAACGGAATAACCTGTTCAAGCAAAAGTGGAACGCGCAAGGCAGAAATCGCAGCAATACGCAGAAGAGAAAACCCTTCACGATCGCCACCACGGCGAACAAGCTCAAGCACGTCAAACAGCAAGATCAAAACGGCAGCAAACAGAAAGAGGGCCAGAATTGACTTCATAAACCGTTTGGATATGTAAAGACTAAGCGTTCTTCCGGTCATTACAGTCCTGCTGTCCCTTGGTTCTTGCGGCCTACCAGTTTGGAGAACACACGACCAATGCCATTAAAGAGGCTTTGTGTTCCATCGACCAGACGCTGAACAAACCAAGGTCTTCTGTTCAGGCTAATGGACCACGCAGCAAGCGCAATTGCGATTATTGGGATTGCGTAGAGCAATGGGAACATATCAGGAGCCGAACTCACGATGAGCGTTGCGCCAAAACCTGCTGTTCTCAGCAGGGTCGCAACTGCGATTGTTGTTGTTATTGCAAGGCCTTGGTCCTGACGAGTGGTCTTGGGAGAACCCAGGAAAGCATAGATGATCAGACCAAAGGCAATGGGGTAAAGCGGGACACTTAAACGGTCGTGGAATTCCACAACTAGCTTGTCCCAATGCTTTGCAGCGTAAGAATCATCAGGGCTTGCACTCAGCAATTCGAAGGTTGGACGCTCACTTGCCTTGAATGTTGGCTCGCGAGCTTCGGGAATCATCGAGGACAAATCGAAGCCATAACTCTCAAAGCTGACGATGGACATATCCTGCCCACCTTTCGGGCGGCGTTGGATCGTTCCATCAAGCATGACAAGTAGTGTTTTGTCCGCAGCCTCGATAATCCGACCAGTCTCAGCCGTATAGGTGAATGAGGTTTCTGGATCGCGGGCATCATCCAGTAAGAGACCTTCAAGGATCCCATCACCGCTTCTGTTGCGGATATGGAAGGTCAGATTCTCTTCGATCGGAATGAAACGTCCAGGCTTGATGATGTTGGCAACCAAATCAACACGCACGCGCGTCAACTCACTGCGCAATTCCGCCAAGCCTGTCGGGGACAGATACATGGACAGGAAATACATCAGGGCTGTGATCGTGAGTGAAAACACCATGATTGGCCGGAGAACAAGCAACTTGGAAGCGCCCGAAGCGTTGATGACAATAAGCTCACTGTCGCGGGACATGCTGTTAAGCACGATTATAAACGCCAGCATCATTGCGAAGGGGGCAACGATCAGGATGAGGAAAGGCAGAGCCAATGCAGTGATGTAACCAAACTGCAAAAGGGTCTGGCCTTTTGAGGTGACCAGATCCAGCTGGCGCAGCGCTTGGGTGGACCAGACGACGCCAGTCATGGCGGCCAGTGTCACAATAAAGGCGGTAAAGCTGCGTTTGACGATGTAGCGTTCAATAGTTTTCATTGTGCCGTGCAACAGAACCTTTTCTTGTTCGTTATGGGGGAGGCCAAGCCGCAAAATGATTCAAGTCCACTCAATAACACGGAATACGGCAGAAAGCCGGATCACCGGATCTTTTAATGAATAAACTCGCAAGTTTCTTCACATAGCCTTGAAACGGGACCATTATCGCGCCATGTTCTGCCATGAATTTTAAGAGTAGCTGGACCACACGTCCGCCTGTGGTTGCTAGCATATTCTGCTAGAAATTGCCTATCGCAGGTCATCCCGAGGAAAGAAACGACATAATGACGCAATTCACATCCATTAAGATCGCGCAGTATTCTGATGCAACAGCACCCGTTCAGGTCGTCTTTGCAGGTGAAGAACTCAGCTTTGCAGCAGAAGCTGAGGGTGTGATGGGCTCCGCTGGAAAAACTGTTGAGCGCGCCGCTAAAACTGCTGATTTCACAGGTAAGAAGTCCGGTATCATGCACTTGCTCGCTCCAGAAGGTATGGATGCAGACCGTTTGATCGTTGCAGGCCTTGGCAAAGTTGACGATCTGAAAGAGCAGGACTGGGTTAACCTGGGCGGTGAAGTTGCTGGCAAATTGCTCGCGCTCAAAGCGGAAGGTGCAGAAGTGACCTTCCCAGCTGCCGCAACAGCTCAGCAGGTAGCTGATTTTGCGCAGGGTGCTTTGCTGCGTGGTTACAAGTTCGACACCTACCGCACTGTTAAGAAAGAAACAGACGGCGACAAGGCCTGCGAAATCACGCTGAAGGTGCAGGATGCAGCAGCCGCTGAGCCACTTTGGGCAGAAGCTGAGGCTGTGGCAGAAGGCACACTTCTCGCACGTACTCTTGTTGATGAGCCTGCCAACACGCTTGGCCCGGTTGAGTTCGCTGCAAAAGCTCAGCAGCTCTCTGAGTTCGGTGTGGAAGTTGAAATCCTCGATGAAGCAGAGATGCAGGAACTGGGCATGAATGCACTGCTGGCCGTTGGTCAGGGGTCAGTTCGTCCTTCCCGTTTGGCAATCATGAAATGGCATGGTGGCAAGGAAGGCGAAGCTCCAATCGCATTCGTTGGTAAAGGCGTTGTTTTTGATACCGGTGGTATCTCCCTGAAGCCGGGCGCTGGCATGGAAGACATGAAGGGCGATATGGGCGGCGCAGCAGCTGTCATCGGCCTCATGAAAGCTCTTGCAGGCCGTAAAGCTGCAGTCAATGCAATCTGCGTGCTGGGTCTGGTAGAAAACATGCCGGATGGTAACGCGATCCGTCCGGGCGATATCGTCAAAACAATGTCTGGTCAGACCGTTGAGATCCTCAACACCGATGCGGAAGGCCGCTTGGTGCTGGGTGATGCGCTTTGGTACACACAAAGCCGTTTTGAGCCGAAGTTCATGGTAGACCTTGCAACACTGACAGGCGCTTGTCTGGTTGCACTGGGCGGCCATCGCGCAGGTGTCTTCTCTGCTGATGATGAGCTGGCTGCGCAGATCTGCGAAGCTGGTGAAACCACTGCAGAAAAAATGTGGCGTCTGCCTTTGGGGGATGAGTACGACAAGATGGTCGACACCCCAAATGCCGATATGCGTAACACCGGTGGCAGCCGTTGGGGTGGTGCAAGCACTGCAGCTGTTTATCTGCAGCGTCACACCAATGAGGCCAAGTGGGCACACATCGATGTGGCCGGCACTGCAATGGGCTCCAAGAAAAACGCAATCTCTCAGGGCTGGGCATCCGGTTTCGGCGTGCGCGCACTGAACCGCTTGATCAAAGATCATTACGAAGGCTAAGCCTTGCATCAGGCAACAAAATGCCTGCGCTAAATTAAATGAAAAAAGGCCGGTCACAGAAGCTGTGGCTGGCCTTTTTTGCTGCTCATCACTGAGACAACAGAGACTTCTCGATGACGGCAAAAAAAGAACCCCACTTCAAACTGAAGAGGGGCATTCTTGATCTTAAAAGAGTTCAATGCGCTAAGCGCTATATTCAAAGAAAATTTTATATTTGAAAGAATTAGTTGGCTTTCCAGTCAATCAGCAGGTCTGATAATGAGTACAGGAGCTGGAGGCTTCTGGAAGCATTGCACCCACTGCAGCTGTTACGCCAACAAGACCGGATACAAGAGCAAAGAACAATACAATACGCGCTGCCATTTGGTCGTTTCCTAAATATACAATGCCTGCGGTCCCACAACACCACAGAGATGAGAGCATTTCACTCTCCATAATTTGGCGTCGGTTTCGCTAAGCTTAACACCACACCGAAATTCCCCAGGAATGCGGTCAAGTCTAGCCCTTTAAAGCGTCTGGGTTGGGTTTATCAACGATTCCTATGAATATCCCGATGTAATTGGGATCATTCACGACAATTTTTAGGATAAAATGTGGTCAATTGAGAAACACAGTGATTTGGGCTTTACATATTCCATGCGCAGCCTGATGCAGCATGCGTCGCACGGCGTATTGGGCTGCAGGACGCAAAAAGCCTGCCGGATAAACGGGAAACCAGAATATGAGTGAAGTGCTGTTCTACCAGCTCTCTAAATTTCCGCTGGAACGGGCCTTGCCCACTCTCCTTGAAAAGTGCTTGGAGAGAGAATGGGTTGTGACCATCCAGTTTGGAACGGAAGCACGGTGTGATGCCATTGATTCTTACCTCTGGACCTATTCTGATGATGGTTTCCTGCCTCACGGCACCAAAAAAGAAGGCCATCCGGAATTTCAGCCCATCTACCTGACAACGGAAAACGACAACCCCAATGAGGCAATCGTCCGTTTTTTGGTGGACCGCGCACCGTTGCCCGATCCGGCGCAGTACAAGCGCGTTGTTTATATGTTCGACGGCAACGATCAGGATGCCTTGCAAGAAGCCCGGCAGCGCTGGCTTGAGGTCAAAAACGGCGACCACGAACTCACATACTGGGCGCAGACCGACAATGGCGGGTGGGACCGGAAAGCATGACCACTGACGACATAGATCATCGCAAACAACTGCGTGCGCGTCTGGATACGCTGGAAGGTGCAAATGGTGGTGGCTGGGAAAACCGCAAAAGCTGGTTTGAGCAAGTCTACACCACTGCCGATGGCGACACCAACGAGATCCCGTGGGCCGAGCTGAAGCCAAAAGCGCCATTGGTGGAATGGCTGGAACACAACAAGGGTGAGGGGCGCACCGCGCTGGATGTGGGCTGCGGGCTGGGCGACAACGCCAATGCGCTTCATGAGGCTGGTTGGAAAACCTCCGCCTTTGATGTAGCGCCCACAGCTATCGAATGGGCGCAAAAGCGCTTCCCATCTGGTGAAATCGAGTTCCGTTGTGCAGATCTGTTCAACCCGCCAGCAGATTGGGTTGGCAAGTTCGATCTGGTCTACGAATGCTTTACCCTGCAGGCCATCGGCATCGAAATGCGTGGTGATGTGGTCAAACCTCTCAAAAGCCTCGTCGCCCCCGGCGGCTCGCTGATCATCCTTGGGCGGTACTATGATGGCACCGGCGACCGCTCTGGCCCGCCATGGCCACTGACGGATGAAGAGATCGCAGAGTATTACGGTGATGGCTTCGAAGAGGCTTCAAGAACAACCTTCGTTCAACACAAAGACGATGGCCGCAACATCCCCCACATCTGGCTGGAGCTGAAACGCAAGGGTTAGAGCCGAGTGTCAGTAGAGAACAATCAAGCGCCTCACTTCGAGCACGGAGAGAGACGTTTTATCTTCAGGGGGCAGCATGAGGATTGCAATCACTGGAACCCACGGCAGCGGCAAAACAACACTCATAGAGGACTTCGCCGATCAACACCTGAACTATGAAGCCACTCAGGAGCCTTATTGGGACCTGGCAGAGCAGGGCGTTGCACTCTCAGATGAGCCCTCCATCGAAAGCTTCACAGAGCAGCTGAGCCACAACCTGAAAACGATCCTCACTTCCGGTGCAGAGCAAAACATAATCTTCGATCGCTGCCCGCTGGATTTCATGGCTTATTTGGAAGTGCTGAGTGAACAAGACGACGATGAATGGGAGCCGTCAGGTCAGCTCCTGAGGCAGATCGAACAAGCCCTCACCACACTGGACCTGATCATCTTCCTTCCGCTTATCTCACCTGATGAGATCACCACCACCATCGAATACCCCAAACTGCGGAAACAAACCGACACCCGTCTGAAGCAAATTCTTCGCGATGACACGCTCGGATTGCTGGATGTCCTGCCCGAAACGGTGGAGCTGACAGGTTCGAAAAGCGACCGAATGAAAGCCCTGTCAAAACTGGTTTCTAAGGCCTAACATGGTGTGAGCCGTTCACTTGAATCAGTTTGTGAAGCCGGTGAATCTGTATATTAGAAAATTAAGTTAACCGATTGTTATAACTAACTTATTGAATTGGAAGAGGCCTGATGACGCAACCGCTGGTGAAGCTTGGGCTGTTGGTGTGTTTGCCAATTCTCTTGCACACTTTCGTCCCTATGCAGGCTTGGTGGCCTGCGCTCAGATATTCAAGTTCCTACAAGCAAGATGCTCAAAAGCGCGCTGTTGAATTTGCAAAGCTCAGTCTCGAGGTTGCGGGCAAAGCGATCGTGGTTATGAACGAGCGCGACAAAAGCCATATCCTCAGCGAGCGCACACATTTAAAACTGCTTAAGTTGCAGGGCGACAGGCGCGAGCCATCTCTGGTCGCAATGCATTGCAAGGGAAGTGTCTGCACCAACCAGCCAAGTGACGCTTACTTCGCAACACTCATGTTAGTCTTGACTGCTTTGATCCTGGCCTTTGCCATGAAATTTGGGCTACGCCGGTCCTTCCCGTTGGGGGAAGCTACCGACATAGGTATGTCCGACAGGGATGCATAAGGCGCTCTACACGTAGCAATAAAAAACCCGGCACTGCTTCCAGTCCCGGGCATAACAATCTCTCGAAAGCGATAAGCCTAGCCGCCTGTCAGCTCTTCCAGTTCAGCGGACATCTTCAGCCAGTTCTCTTCGGTCTCTTCCAGCACCTTCACATAGGCGGCACGGCGGATGGCGTGTTGTTTTGCTTTGTCCGGTGCCTCGGTGTAGATGCGCGGATCAGCCAGCAGGGCATCTAGCTTTTTGATGTACTTCTGGTACTTGGAGATCTCTTTTTCCGCAGCTTCAATGTTCTTTTTCAGCGGTGCAGTTTTGGCACGGCGCTCAGCAGCTTCCTTACGGCGCGCCTGCGCATTCGCTTTCTCGCTGTCCTCCTCAACCGCGACTTTGGACTTGGAGCCACTGTCGCCCTTCAGGATCAGCTTGCGGTACTCCGCCATGTCGCCGTCGAAGTTTCTTACACCACCATCGGCAACCAGCCACAACCGGTCTGCACAGGCCTCTACCAGATGCCTGTCATGGCTGATGAGAATGACCGCACCGTCATAATCGTTGATCGCATGCACAAGGGCTTCGCGGCTGTCGATATCAAGGTGGTTGGTCGGCTCATCGAGGATAACAAGGTTCGGTCCGTGGAACGTGGCAAGGCCCAGCAGCAACCGGGCTTTCTCACCACCGGAAAGATCCTTGGCAGGGGTCAGCATCCGGTCTGTCGGCAAACCAAACCGGTCCACACGCGCGCGGATTTTGGATTCCAACGCACCCGGCATTAGCGGACGCACATGCTCAATCGGATTGCTCTCCGGCATCAGGTCATCCAGCTGATGCTGCGCAAAAAACGCAGTGCTCAGCTTGGTGGCCTTAGTCATATCACCAGACATCAATCCAAGGCGCCCGGCAATCAGCTTGGCGAAGGTCGATTTACCGTTACCATTGGCACCAAGAAGAGCAATGCGGTCGTCATGGTCAATGTTCAGCGTCAGGTTCTTCAGGATCACCGTGTCATCATAGCCAACAGAAGCCTGTTCCAGCTTGATGATCGGCGGAGAAAGCTTGGCCTCAGGCTGCGGAATGTGCAGCTCCAGTCCTGAACCTTCATCCAGCACGGAAATTGGCTGCATCTTCTCAAGCATCTTGATACGAGACTGCGCCTGTTTCGCTTTGGTAGCCTTCGCGCGGAAACGGTCAACGAAGCTTTGAATGTGCTTGCGTGCCTTTTCCTGCTTATCAGCCGCCTTCTTCTGCAGCAAAATGGTTTCACGGCGCTGACGGTCAAAACTGTCATAACCACCGCGATAGAAGGTGAGCTTGCCCCCATCCATATGCACGATGCTGTCGACCGCATTGTTCAAAAGGTCGCGATCATGGCTGATCAGAACAACCTGATACGGATAACGCGCAATGAAGTTCTCCAGCCACATCGTACCCTCAAGGTCGAGGTAGTTGGTCGGCTCATCAAGCAGCATCAGGTCTGGCTTGGAAAACAACAAGGCTGCAAGCGCAACACGCATACGCCAACCACCGGAGAAGTTGGCACACGGCTGCTGCTGTTCGTCATAAGAAAAGCCCAGTCCGCTCAGGATCGCAGAGGCCCGCGCTTCAGCGCTGTGGCTCTCAATATCGACAAGTCGCGTATGGATCTCCGCAATCCGGTGCGCATCTTCAGCCGTTTCGGCCTCAGCCAAAAGAGCGGTGCGTTCCGTATCAGCCGCCAGAACCACTTCCAAAAGCGTTTCCTGCGTGCCCGGCGCTTCCTGAGCCACCTGACCCACGCGGGCCTTTTGCGGCATGTGCACACTGCCGCTCTCAACGGACAGCTCACCGCACAGCAGTTTGAACAGCGTAGACTTGCCAACGCCATTGCGCCCGACAAGACCGGTTTTCGCACCACTTGGAATAGTAACGGAGGCATTGTCGATCAAAAGACGCCCGGCAATGCGATATGTAAGATTAGAAACCTGAAGCATGCCACGCTGTTTGCCCCCTTAAGATACGCTTGGCAAGTCTTGAGAGGAGGCGTGATCGAATAAATTTCTACAGATGCAGGCAAATCACAGGTTTCTGCGCATTTTTAATAGCCGCTAAGCCTACCTCTTCCCATACCTGAACGCCTCAGCCACAAAATGCTCAACCGCATCACGCGGATAATCGCCATCGGAAGGCACCCACAAACACCGGTTTCCCTCAAATGAGAGCACATCGCCATAAAGCGTGCGCATGTCGGCGATGAGCGTTGTCTGGCAGTGCACGAACAGCCCGACCCGATTGCCAAACTTGGGTTTCCAGTGAAGGCGCACCGTGGTGCCGCCATGTTTTGGCAAAGGGCGATAGGAAGGCTCACCCCACTTCAGGGTCTCTGTCAAAGAGGAAGGGCCATGTAAGCGCTGGGCGCAGTCCAGGATAAGCGAGCGCAGGTCCAGCAGGCGGACGCGTTTGTCCTCAGGGTAAGCGGCAAACACCGCCGCAACGTCATCAGGCAAGGGCGCCTGAGCGGACTGTTTGCCGGGCTTTGTAACACGCTCCATAAATGCATCCCTGAAAAGATCATGATCAATACCAGATCATAATTGACCTCTTCAGGGAGAAACAAGAGCACACGCCTGATTATCAGGCGAAATCAGCTGCCTTTCGTCAGGCGGTAATCATGTCCTCTTCTTTTGCCATCCATTGCCCGGTCTCACGCTGGAAGTAGATCATGTCCAGCGCCGCAGGCGTCCGGCCCAGCTGGGTCAGCATGGCATGCACCTGTCCGCGGTGGTGGGTCTGGTGGTTGAAGAAGTGGAACAGCGCAGCGCCAAGGGGCTGCTGCATCACCAGTGGCTTGCGCACAGTGCGATAGATCATGGTGCGCAGGAAGTCTTTCTCCTGCATCTGATCAATTACCGAGCAGATACGATCGTCCAACAGACGGCGCTTTTCCTGCAAGGTTGCAAGGTCGCCGGTCAACTGTTCGTCAAGGCTGTCAATCGGGTCGCCCTGGCCGGTAAAGCGGTAAAGCCAGACTTTATCTGCCACATACTGGTGATCCATGGTGCCATGAATGGAATTGAAATAAACGCCAAGATCACGGTGGTACTCTTCCGCAGTGATCTGGTCGCATTCCTGAAGCAATAGATCGTTAGCCCACTTGTTATAGGAGGCATACATTACAAATGCTGCTTTCATAGGGGTGTCCTCTTGCTATGTCTGTTGCAAGAACAATGCACGCCTTTGAACCTCTATAAATTGACCCATCTCAAACAAAATCAGCCGTAGGGGGAGACGTGTAGTCGCAACCCGAAAGACGTAGTTGTCCATGCAGCGCCAGAACCTGTTGGAACCTCAACTCTTTTCGCCAAAAGCCTGCATTCGCGACATTGCCTCCTTGGGAAAACCTCCCCTTAAAATCAAAGGGGGCCATAAGGAAGAGACGGGAGGGGTGCCTCGGAGCAGGGCTGATAACAGCATTACAACCGTCATCAATGAGTCATAATCGCCTGTTTTCTGCAGTTTTCACGCAGGACAACGTGGGAATACGGATATACCCTCTTGCTTTTTAAGGGAGAGTTTAAGTATATCTCGCGCGAACCTTTGTGGCGCTTTGTTAAGGCGCTACAGGAAAAAGATTTTTAATGAGAGCTGCCCTTCGCAAGCTCGTGACAAACTGCAGGTAATAACGATGGCGATTGAACGCACGTTTTCCATGATCAAGCCGGACGCAACCAAGCGCAACCTGACCGGTGCTATCACCGCTAAGCTCGAAGAAGCTGGCCTCCGCGTTGTTGCATCCAAGCGCGTTTGGATGTCCCTGCGTGAAGCCGAAGGTTTCTATGCAGTACACAAAGAGCGTCCTTTCTTTGGTGAACTGACAGAATTCATGTCTTCCGCTCCAACCATCGTTCAGGTTCTGGAAGGCGAAAACGCAATCGCGAAGAACCGTGAAGTCATGGGCGCTACCAACCCTGCAGATGCTGCTGAAGGCACCATCCGTAAGGAATTCGCTCTGTCCATCGGCGAAAACTCCGTACACGGTTCTGACGCTCCTGAAACAGCTGCTGAAGAAATCGCTTACTGGTTCTCCGGCACCGAAGTCGTAGGCTAATTTAGCTCAGTGATTTCAGCTGTCTGCTGAATTCAAAAGAGACCCGCTTGATGCTTGATTGCGTCAGGCGGGTCTTTTCTTGTCAAAAATTCCATCGTATCGTCAGGCAGTTCATAAAAGTTACTGGATAAACTCAGGTTTGCGCTGGGCACCCTTGCTTCGGACACAATTTTAAAATTAAGTCCGCGCGCACGTGGGAAAACGGAACGCGAGATAAATTCATGAATATTAATGCAAAATCGCTTCTTTTAGGGGCATCTCTGGCACTGGTGGCAAGCGCGGCAACCGCTCAGGACCATACCCGTCCTTACTTGAGCCTTGATGCTGCAGGCAAAGGCGTAAGCGCCTGTGTGGCTCTGGCAAAGGAAAACGGTTGGAACATGTCCATCGTTATTCTGGATCGGGGAGAGGATGTTGTGGCGTCTGCACGCATGGATGAGGCTCTGCCTGCCAGCTACAAAGGCGCAACGCTCAAGGCAAACACATCTTTGTCCTGGGGCATGCCAACAGAGCAGGTGAACGAGGTTCTGGAGAAGGCACCGGTCTTCAAACAGTTCCCGGGTATTCTGGGTATTGCAGGCGGCCTGCCAATCATTGTGGGTGAAAGTGCTCTGGTAGGCGGCATCGGTGTTGCGGGCAGCTCCATGGAAAATGACGCTGCCTGCGCAAAGGCAGCTGTAGAAGCCATGCGCTGATCTCAGCAAACCGAGTGAATTTAGCAAAGCCAGTTCCGTTTGTGCGGAGCTGGCTTTGTTTTTGCGCTATCTCTGTCTCAAAGGCACGAGGCCAGCTTCAGGAGTTACATCCACATTTGCGGGTGGTCCTGCCCCGACAACTCAGGGGCCGCACCGGCTTTCACTTCTGCATACCATTCTGAGACCTGAAGGAAGACCGGGAAAACCTGCTTCAGATGCGTGACGTCGATGTCGCTGTCTGGAATGCGGATTTCGCCATAGGCTGAGGAATAGGCAACCTCAAGGCCAAAGGTCAGGTTGTAACCCGCCACATCCAGCGTATTGCTGTTTTGCAGCAGTTCCGTGAGAACACGGGTATCAGTTGGCAAGTCATTGAAGAGAATGCGGAGCACGCACGTTTCTGTGGTCTGATCAAAGCCGAATACCAGAGAGAAATTCTGATTAATTTCAAGCACGAGTTCGCCGTCGAGGTCATCCTCCAGCATCGGGCTTAAATCAATGCTTTCAAGGAATTCATTAGCGGCTGTTTGAAAGTTCGACACGGGTGCTCCTTTAAACGGGATGTTTGATTTGAACTCTGTCTAACAGAGACAATCAACCCACAGGCGTGCCAAAGGGCACATCACGCCTCTCAGCTTTCCATATGCTTTGTCTCAAGAACGCGCTCAAAGCGCCGCTAAAAGACAAAACTAAGGGAACTAGGCATGGGAATTCCGACGGTCGCTGCATCGACAACTGTCCAACCTATTGAAACTACATCTGTAAATCAGGCAAACACCAATACCGCTGAAAACACAGCCGTAAAATCAACTGAAGTGCGGAGCCAGGATGGTGGCCTGTTTAAAATTGTTGCATATGTTAGAGAAAAAATCTCAGGCTCTTCCCATCACAGCTTGGCAGCACGTGTAAACACGCCAGCAGAGGGCAGAGAGACCCAGAGCGTCCTCACCCGCATCAAGGCGTTCTTCACGGGCAGTTCACGTGCATCCCAAGCGGAAACCGCTCCGGCTGCAGCGGGTGCCACTAAACAGTTGGTGAACACAAAAACAGCTCAGTTTACCGAAAACAACAAGAGCCTTGCGACATCTGTCGAAAACATCAAGGAACGGGCCGAAACCCATGTAAGACCAGCCGCACACCACGCTGTTAAAGAATTGCTGAGTGCTGGTGTTTGTGGAAACGGTGATGTCTTCGAGATCAAAGCAGAAGTGGGCATCAACGAAGCGTTTGATCGGTTGGATGCAAAGATTGCAGAAAATCCTGATGATATCAAAGGTGTCGCCAAGGCTTCCAAAGCACTGAACAAAGACATCCAGAAGGAAGTCATCTCAGCTTACAAACTGGCAGCTTCTGCTGAGGGAACAACACTCTCCAAGAGTGATATCAAAACGCTGAAGAAAGAGTTTCAGCAGCACATGTCCGCTCACATAACCCAGTCATTGAACAAGACTGAGGCCAACTGGCAGACCACGACTGAGACCGTCAAGCTGGATGTGGCAACGCAAAGAGAACTGGGTGCCTCTGGCGATGCTGCGCTGACAGAGCGCTCCTTCACAGCCACCACTACACCAGCAGCAAAACTGGAAGTTTTGGCAGGGGGCTATCAGGCCGATGAGAAACACGGCATCAGCTCAACGGCAACCTCTGAAACAGATCACGCGGTAAACCTGTGGGTCAGCGAGCTGAAAGGCGAAACCACCTCCTACGCAGCAGTCCGTCATGGCGTGAACTTCCCGTTCGGCGTCAAACATGATGCTGAGCTGGCCACAAAGGGCGCAGACACCCGAACCCAGGAAGTGGTAACAGCAGCAGCATCCACCAAAGCAGCTGACATTGTAGCATGGCGCACAGATCACCCGGGAGAGCCTTTCCCGCTGAAAATTGTTTCAACCTCACTGCTGACCGCAGCATCCAAGGCAAAGACCTATGAAACCGGCCAGCAGGAAGCATGGGGCCGCGCACAGGGCGAGCAAACCATCACGGTAGACTTGCCGGGTGAAGGCATAACTGAAGTCAATGTAGAGGTCGAAGTGCTGCCGTTCAGCATGGGCGTCAACGGCTTTGCGAAACTGGGATTGTTCTCTGGCTCCATCGGCAAACATCTGGGGGATCGTCTCACCGGCTGGAAATGGGCTGACAACCACAACGAACCGCTCATTGGTAAACTGGACGAAATGGTGGAGCAGGCCAAAGCCGATGCAATAGGGGCCAACGATCCAGGTAAAGTTGCCCGTCTTGAGAGTTACAGCACCCAGCTGCATGAGGCGGTCAATGATGGCAAGCAGCGCCGTTCCGCAGGCAATGCGTATGGAGTTGCCGTTCTGGTCAACCTGATTGCCAATGAAACCGGAGCTGTTCCTGCAATCAACTGCATGTCCGGCAAGGATCGTACAGGCTATCTGGATGCAGCCGTCAAAGCGCGTCTCATGGAAGTGGAAAGCCTGAATGCAGGTCGTCCGCAAAATGATAAGTCGATTGTGCCACAGATCTACGGACAGCGCACAGAAGCGCAAAACGCTCTGATGAGCCTGTCTTCTGAGGTGATGGGCGGTAAGACGGTGCAAAAAGCCTGCACCGGTGTGGCTGGCTATAAGGTTGGTGAAGGCGGAATGTTTAAAGTTCAGGCCAACCTGGACAACGTGCTCGACTCCAAAAGCCTGCTGGGCTTGTCTGCAGCCGTTAAGGCGTAACCACCGCCACACCTCAAAGCAAACGCAACATCAAGAGCGGCCTCAGAGCCGCTCTTTTTTGTGGGGCAAAGAAAGAGACACCCTAATCCCATACGTGAAAGAGGAAGCTGAACATTGGACCTCGTTACCGCTGGGGTATTGGGGAACACCCCAGCAAATCGCAAGGGGCTGCGACAATCTGTCATTATACCTTAGCCGGAGAGACAGGCACCAAAACGCGGCGAAATCGGCTACGGGTTTTTGCATAACAGTTTGATATGCATCAGTAATGTGTGGGTGAAGGAGGTGATATAATGCCAGAAACCCAAGGAAGACCCTTGGTAAAACTATGATTGATTAAAATTTCAATCAATATATATAGTGATCGCTATGGAAATGGAAAAAGCCCCCCGCGGTCGACCCCGTCGGTTGGATAAAGAAAAAATACTGGAGATCGCAAGTGTCCTGTTCTGGCAACAGGGCTATGAGGCGACTTCGATAAATGAGCTAGTCACTGCCATGGGTATTACACCACCAAGTCTGTATGCAGCGTATTCCTCCAAGGAGGAACTGTACCTGGCTGCAATCGACAGGTATTCGGCAAGCTATGGCCGGCAAATGCTGTCTGGCCTTGCTCTGCATTCCTGTGTTTATGAAGCAATCCGGACCGTTCTTTATGAATGTGTGGAGGTTTTCGTCGGTGGAGACCATCCTTCTGGTTGTATGATCGCTACCGGATTGGTCGAAAGTTCTAATGCTCAAGGCGCATTGGCACGTAAATTGGCTGATTTACGCCAGCAAACCATCAAGATCATCGCAGATAAGTTTAAAGCCTGTGAAACCCAGTTTGTCGAAGGAACTGACCTTCCGGCCCTTGCCAGCTTCTTTGGCGCCACAATTCAAGGCATGGCTGTTCAGGCAAGAGACGTTAACTGCCCGACAGAACTGCATAAAATCGCAGAACACAGTTTGAGCGTACTGCAGGCATCTCGTCGTTTCTGATAAAGGAAATGGCGCAAAAATTGCGTTATTAGGCGTGAATTGCTAATAAAATTACGCAATCACGCCTTTTTTATTTTGCAATATTACGCAAACTAAAGAATGTCATTTACATAATATATCAGAGTATCGTGAATGATACTGTTAAGGGTATTTCCCATGCACTCTTGAGTTTGTTGTTCCAAGCCTCCTGTCACCTATGCTTTTGGTATGGATTGCCCAACACCAAGGGAGGCTGACGATGGATAGTGAAACCATTAACTTCACCGAGACGTTCCCACAGTCAATGCAGGAAGCACTCAAAGCATCCCTCAAAGTATTCTGGCGCCTCGGTGTGCATCGCACGTCCATTGATGATGTGTGCCGCCAGTCAGGTGTTTCCTATCATTTCCTCAATGAGAACTTTGAGAGTAAAGAACATCTCTATCGCACTGCAGTGATGTGGTACCTGGATCAGTATGGAAGACAGCTCCTGTCAGAGTTTGCGCTTCACTCCAATCCCACGGAAGCCCTGCGCGGTGCGCTTTACGAATGCATCGGACTGTTCTGCAACAAGCAGTGTGAGCACGCCAAGCTGTTGTCCTACGCTCTGGCAGCCGTCAACAACAGTGACCGGATCCTGATCTCGGAGCTGCTGTCTCTGCGCCGTAAGGTCTACGCCACCATCTTGATGAAGCTGAACAGCAACAAGACCCACTTGAAGGACACTGCAGACATACCCGTGCTGGCGCGCTTCTACATCACAACGCTCAGAGGCCTCGCCAGTCAGGCAGCAGACGGCATCCCAAGCGATGAGCTCTACCGCGTGGCAGATTTAAGCCTGGAGCTGCTGGAAGCCTACCGAAAATGAGTACGCCCAGCACATTTCGACCGAAGAGCCTGACAGAAATGAACATCTGTCAGGCTCTTTTTTTAGGTGAGGGTGCCTGTCAACTTTTGCCCCCCCTTGAGTTGTATTTTTTCAAAAGGCTTTTTGAACTGAGGCTTTGGGGCAGGCAATCATGGCTCGTCTCAGCCTGCCGCTTTAATCTGGACACTCAATTGCCCTGATTGACTTTGTAACAGGCTTCTATTTCGCTGCGACAAACCATCGAAATCTTGCCACAATCGAAGACAGCAGACGTTAGGTCATACTCCTTTAGCAGAACAAAGAATCGATAAAATAAATCGTAATAATATAACACCACAACAGTTGGTTACATCATTTTTCACTAAAGCTGAGGCAAACCGCTCCTCTTTGTTAAGGATAGATTTCGTTCGCCTGAGGGTAAGTTGCTGCATACGTAAATGGGCCTAAGATTGAATGCTCGTTCAATAAAGATACGGGAGATTTTCGATGCAAATCGAGACCGTTAAGACGAACCGACCGACCCCGATCAGTTTGACAAAAACCTTCGAAGCCTCCATCCACGAGTTCTCAAATTTTGGGGTGGAAGCAACGTCGCTTGGGCAAATCAGTACAGCGACGGGCGTTCCAACAGAGCGTTTATCCAAGACCTTTCATGACACGGCCAATCTGTTCTCAAATGTGGTCAAATGGTATCTGACCAGATACGAGCATCAGATCCTTTCCGGCTTTGCCATGCATTCCAACCCTGTCGAAGCCATCCGTATTGCCCTTTACGAATGCATTGAACTGTTTTGCGAAGATGACTGCCCACATGGCAGTTTGCTCTCTGTTGAGCTTATGGAGATTTCTGATACCGACGGCGTCATCGCCAAAGAAATGGCGCACCTCAAAGAGCAGGTCCACGGACGCATCTATCAAAAACTGGAGAACTGCAAACAGCGCTTCACCTCGGGTTTTAGACCCAATGAGCTTGCTGAGTTCTATACCGAAGTCATGGCGATCCTCATTAAGCAGGCTTGTGATGGGGTAGATCGCACCGACCTGTATAATCTCGCTGATGCCAGCCTTGAAAGATTGGAGAACCAGCCTGTCATACACTAGTGCATGTGAGCAAAAACGATCAGAACAAGCGGACTGGCAGCCCTCAGTGTCAGTCCGCTTTTTTGTGAAATAAAACGCTCAAATCCGGCGCGAAATGAGGCTGCGAAAAGGCGAAATACTCAATTTGTCCGGATCTTGTCTATCAGGCCTTAATCGTAATTTTCCTAGCATTAATAATCGGTTGTTCTTTATCCATGGCCGCGTAATATGTACTTATGCCTATAAAGGATGAAATGCACGTGGAAACAATATCTCCGGACATAGAGGCCATGTTGGAAGCCTCGGTCAAAATGTTTTGGAAGCGCGGCTATGATGCCACTTCCCTAGATGATGTCGTGGACGCCATGGGCGTTCCTCATGAATTTGTAGAAGGGGCATTTTCCAATAAGGAAGAACTCTATGCAGCAGCCACAAGGTGGTACCTGCAAAACTATGGCCGCAGGCTGCTTTCTGGCTTTGCTATGCATTCCAACTGCTGTGATGCCATTCGTGTCGCCCTTTACGAATGTGTCGATGTGCTCTGCGATAAAACAGAGTCAGACGGATGCCTTCTGTCATCTGGCTTACTGGAGATCTCCACCCAGGACAGTATTCTGACCAGAGAGATCACCGATCTGCGCAACACCATGGTGGTTGCGATCACGCGCAAGCTTACTGATTGCAAAGAAAGCCTCAAGACCGGTACTGATATCGAAACGCTCGCCCGCTTTTATGCAGCAACCCTGCAGGGACTGGCCAGTCAATGTAAGGATGGCGCCAAAAAAGAACAGCTCTATCGCGTGGTTGATATGAGCATGAAAGTCCTGGATTCCTACCGCATCAATTAAAAGGTTATCTTTATGTTCTCTGTCGATATAAGATCCGGAACATAAAGTGAACATGAGAATTTTGAGGCGTGTAAGGATACTTCAAAAGAATACTCAATCGCAGTCGTTTCAAATCCTTTACAGAAGGTGAAAGTTATAGGTGCAGTAAGCCCTATGTCTTTGCACTGTTGTTTTCCATGTGACCAAAACAGCGTTGAGGAGACCCTCCGACACCATATACTCGCGGCCATGAGACCGTGCGATATGATAGAGGCCGGAAACGTAACTCCCAAAATCGAAAGGCTCTTCGACCAGTGCGTCAAAGTCTTTCTCCTCAAGGGCTACGAAACTTGCACTCTGGATGATATAGGTAAAGCCGCCGGATGCTCGGGAGACTGTGTGAAGGAACACTTCACGTCCAAGCAGGAACTCGCAGCTGAAGCCATGCGCTGGTACTACATCAAGTACAGCCGCCACATGCGCACCGAAATGGCCATGCACCAGGACATCTATTCGGCCATGGAAGCGGTACTGTTTGCTTTCATCGAAATCAGCTGCGATCAGGTCCACGCCAACAAAGGGTTATTTGTCCGCACGTTCATTGACATTTCCAACGTTGATGAGTTCGTCAAAAACTCCTTCGAGGAACTGCAGGATGACTGGGAACATCAGGTTCTCGACAAGTTCAAGCAGTGCAAGCTGGAGCTCAAGGACGACGCCGACATCGAGGTGTTGGCACACTACTTCCTGACAGTGATTGAAGGTCTTTATGAGCTGATCAAATACGGAACCCCGTGTGATCTGATGTACAAGGTTGCAGTTGTGAGTCTCGGCGTTCTGGAAGCGCATATGAAGACCGGCCAGCCCAAGAAAAAGAAGGGCTCCAAGAAGAGATCAAAGTGAGTGCCTCTGCCTTCTCACCGCCCATTGCCTTAGCTCTTTACAGAAGATGAAAGAAATCCACCAAGACGGGAGAGACCTCTTCTGTACTCATTTCCCATAGCGGGAGAACGAGATTGCTGCCTCCCACCCAAAACGTATACTGGCGCCATGTCCTCATTAGATCCCATACGCGATGGTGAATTGTCACCTGAACTCGAAACCGCCTTAGATTCCTGCGTGAAGGTTTTTATGCTGCAAGGGTTCCAGCATTCCACATTGGAAGACCTTGCTGTTGCAAGCGGAAGCTCAAGAGACTTTATCGAGAAGCATTTTGCCACCAAAGAGCAGTTTTGTGCAGCTGCCATGCACTGGTATTTCTCCAAATTCTATCGCCAGCTCCGGTCTGTGCTCGCGCTCCACTCAGAACTGTACCCGGCAGTTGAAGCTGTGCTTTACGAGTTTATTGAACTCTCCCGAGAGCAATATGATGCTGGCACTGCCATGCGGTTCCATACCCTCATGGACATCGCAGAGCTGGACCCGGAATTGTCGGAGGAGTTGCGCAAGATGAAGCTCGAAGGCATGGAGCACTTCATCTACAAATTCACCCAGTGCAAAGGCGAGCTTCAAACTGATGACGAAGCCACATCACTGGCCAAGTTCTACGCAACGATCTTTGAGGGCCTTTCCATCATGGTACAGCACGGCATGTCCCATGAAGACCTTTACAAAATGGCAAATCTAAGCCTGGAAGTGCTAGCCAACCATTTGAAAAAAGGCATCAATTTCTGAAGACGTTTCTCCGTAGAATGATGGCTGCTTCTCAGGTGAAGACACGCAAGACCTGTAAACTCAAAAACACGACGCATCAGGTTCAAATCCTTCCATTGCTTTTAAAGGTCTCTTTGCACTGCCACGGTTCTTCTTTGCAGACCTGACACTGCGCTCATATATTAGAATGGCGTTCTAACTTGAGATAGAGCGGTACTCTCGTCAGGGTTGGAATGGTGTTCTAGTGGCCAATGAAAACAACAGATATCAATCCATACTGGATGCGGCGCTGGAGCTGTTTTTAAAACAGGGCTACACAAGCACCTCGATTGCACAAATACGCAACAAAAGCGGCGCGACGACCGGCAGCATCTATCACTTCTTCAAGGGAAAACCGGATATTGCCGTCGCGCTATGGGATCAGGCGGTCGCCGGTTGGACCAGAGAGACACGCAACACGCCTCAAACCGCTAGCGCTGAAGACACCATCAAAGCCTCCGTCAATGGCTTGCTGCGGTGGGGCAGTGCCAATCCTGATCTGTTTCGCCTCTTTGAGGAGCTGAAGGTCAAAGCCCAGACGGAAGATGAGTTCGAAACCATCAAGCAACAGATGGAGAACGTTCATTTGCAGGGAGAGGCACTCTATGCCACCTGGCAAGTGCTGGGAGCTGTAAAACCTATCCCCTGGTCCGTTGCCTCCGCGCTCATCGTAGGCCCGGCCTATACGCTCTTAAGCACTGAGCGGGTTGTCTGTGATAAAGACAGGCAGTTTCTGGTGAAGATGGCATGGGAAGCGGTGAGGAAGTAAGAGACCCACTAAGATGCACTAAAACGACCCCAGCACCTTGATGATCTGCTCGCGGGTGTTGGGAGTAAAATGCAGCGCCCGCCACCCCATATCCAACGCGGACATAATGTTCTCTTCCCGGTCATCAATCAAAAGCATCCGGTTGGCAGGAACCTTAAGGGCCTTGGTAACATGTATGAAAAACTCGGCGCTGGGCTTGGCCACACCCATACGCCCGGAGGCAAACACCGTCTCCACACGATCCTTGTAACCCATCTGCTCTTCGATATAGCGCGTACGCCGCGCCCCGTTGTTGGTCGCAATCACCTGGCGGACATGGGTCTTGGTAAGCTTGCGCATTAAGGCCAGCAGATCAAAGTCCGGGTGGGCGTCCTTTTCAAACCAGTACAGCAGGAAATGATCAAGGTCACCGGGATAGCCGGTCTTATCCGCCCAACGGGAGAGAAGGTCTCTGAGATCCTCATGCCCAACCAGAACCTCGTTGAAGTCATCCGTAAACATCTCCTGAGCAAAGGTGTGCCATGAGATGCCGAGATCCTCTTCAAACTGCTGTACCCAGATAAAGCGGTCATTGATAATGTTACGATTGAGAACCCCGTCAAAATCCCACGCAATTACGTCGATATCCTGCAACATGGACTGCCTCAAGCTTCAAACCATTCCCTATGAAAGACCAGAACAGGCACCTCTTGCAAGCATTAGGAAATATAGGAACACCGCAAAGACCGCGCAGGACCTCAAGAAATCGTCAATTCAAGAATTTTTTGCCTGCGCTTTCTTGACAATTTGAGTGTTACCCGCGATCTGTCTGTGCAACGAGAACAAGTCTAGAACACCAGTTTTATTGAGTACGCCACGCATGTCTAAGCCCGAAAAACCACAAAGGTTTGCCTCCGCATGTCCACACGATTGCCCGTCCACCTGCGCAATCGAGGTCGAAGTACATGCAGATGGGCGTGTAGGCCGTATTCATGGCACCCGTGACAACGACTATACCGCTGGCGTCATCTGCGCCAAGGTCGCTCGCTATTCTGAGCGCTTGCATCATCCTGACCGCCTGACCAAACCTTTGCGCCGCACAGGGCCGAAAGGCTCCGGCCAGTTCGAAGAGATCAGCTGGGAAGAGGCACTCCAGGAAGTCTCTGAGAAATTCCTGGAGGCTGAGAAGAAACACGGCCCGCAAACCGTCTGGCCATACTTCTTCGCCGGCACCATGGGGCTTGTTCAGCGCGACAGCATCAACCGCCTGCGCAACGCCAAAAGTTATTCCGGCATGTACCAGACCTTCTGCACCAACATGGCGTGGACTGGCTACATCGCTGGCACCGGCAAGCTCGCTGGGCCGGACCCGCGCGAAATGGCTCTTGCCGACGCTGTTGTGATCTGGGGCACCAACCCGGTAGCGACGCAGGTCAACGTCATGACCCACGCCATCAAAGCCCGTAAGACCCGTAAAGCCAGGATCGTTGTCATCGATGTCTATAAGACCGAGACCATGAAACAGGCAGACATCGGCCTTGTCCTGAAGCCGGGCTCCGACGCCGCGCTCGCTTGCGCTGTCATGCATGTTTTGTTCCGCGATGGCTATGCCGACCGCGCCTACATGGAAAAGTACGCCGACGCACCTGCCGAACTGGAAGAACACCTGAAGACCCGCAGCCCTGAGTGGGCCAGCGAGATCACAGGTCTTTCCGCAAAGCAGATCGAAGAACTCGCAAAGTTGGTTGGCGAAACAAAGAAAACCTACTTCCGCCTAGGCTACGGCTTCACCCGCCAGCGTAACGGCGTGGTCTCCATGCATGCCGCCAGCTGTATCGCGGTTGTTGGCGGTCACTACCAATATGAGGGCGGTGGCGCGTTTCACAACAACGGCGCCATCTACGGTCTCAACATGACCATGGTCGAAGCCCACTCGCTCCACGACAGCTCCATCCGCAAACTCGATATGTCTCAGGTAGGTCGGGTTCTTACAGGCGACAGCGAAGCGCTCATGGACGGCCCACCAGTCACCGCCATGCTGATCCAGAACACCAACCCGGTGTCTGTAGCTCCTGAGCAAACCCTCGTAAAAGAAGGCTTTGCCCGAGAAGACCTGTTCACCGTGGTCCACGAGCAGTTCATGACTGAAACTGCCCTCATGGCTGACATCGTCCTGCCAGCAACCCAGTTTCTGGAACATGACGACATCTACAAAGGCGGCGGACATCAGAACCTCCTGTTCGGTCCAAAACTGGTCGACGCCCCGGGCGAAGCCAAACCGAACCTCTATGTGCTGAACGAGCTGATTGAACGCCTCGGCGGGGAAGACCACGAAGCGCACCAGATGACCTCCCGCGAGCACATCGACTGGATGCTCAAGAACTCCAAGTATCCGGGTGGCTTGAGCGAGCTGGAAGAAAACCGCTGGATCGATTGTCAGCCGGACTTCAATGAAGCCCACTACATAAATGGCTTTGGCTATGAGGACGGCAAGTTTCGCTTCAAGCCGGACTGGGCAAAGGTGCCTGCACCAAACAACGGTCCAATGGGCCCATGGCAACAAATGCCAACCCTGCCTGATCATTGGGACATCAATGAGTTGCCGACCAGGGACTATCCATTCCGCCTCGCCACATCTCCCTCACGCTCGTTCCTGAACTCCACGTTCAACGAGACACCAAGCTCTGTGAAGAAGGAAGGCCGCCCAACAGCCATGCTGCATGCTGACGACGCTGCCGCGCTGGGCGTGGAGGAGGGCGACAAGATCATCCTCTCCAACCACCGCGGCGAAGTCATCCTGCACGCCTCCGTGGGCGACCGTCCTCAAAAGGGCACACTCATCGCAGAAGGCATCTGGCCCAATGCAGCACACGAAGGTGGAAACGGCATCAATACCCTCACCAGCGCCGACCAGACAGCTCCGTTCGGCGGCGCTGCCTTTCACGACATCCACGTGGCGGTGCGCAAAGCGTAAGGCAGATATCCTTGGTCTATTGAAGGGGACGATACCGCTCCTTCAGTAGGCATGGACGACAAAAGTGATGATTTTCCTCAGTTCACAAAAATTGAACGCATATGTGAACGAAAAAGAGCCCTCATAGTACTAAGCGACACTCTTAACTCCGCCAGGAATCGTAAAGTAGTTCCACTTAGCGAGTTCTGACTGAATTTGATAACTCTGCGTCAAATTCAAAATAATAAAGGGTGTGCAATGAGCGGATTAACTATTGGTAACTCTAGTAATTTTCACGGTGCTGTTGAAAATCTGGTAAATCAGGCTCGTGTCGAGCATGCAACCTCGTTAAATCTAAATACTGATGACTTGATCGTTTCTATTGGCAGTAAACAAGGCAACCCGCAGACAGGGGAACGGATTTACTCCGTTGTGGTTGACACGCCGCAGCACAAGCGCGGTTTGGGAGATAATCTTAAATCTGCAGCAAGTGCGTTGTCGCATGGCCGCCTTGCCAATGTGAAGCAATCTCTCTCCGACGCGACAAAAAACATCGGGAACCTTCTGGGACGAACCCAAAGTGCTCCGGAACAAGCAAAAGAAAACTGGGCCCCGTTTCTGGAACTTGCAGAGCAGACGATTGCAGACACAATAAAGCACGCCTCATCCGGGACCGAGCGTCTCGTCGATCTGAAAGCGATGATGGTCGGTATTCAAGCAAGCGTTTTTGACAGGACTGAGTTCAACGAGCACGACGGATCTCATCGCACACTGGGGGATGCCGCCAAAGTCGATATCCGCAGCTTGAAAGCCTTGGACGCTGCAGTCTCCAGTGCCCAGAGCCGAATATTGGGGTATGCAAGCAGCACCCGAAGCGCTGAAGTCTCTGGAGTGCAGCAATCGCCTCTTTATGATGTTCCACGCCAGCCACCACAACCTCTATACGATACTCCGCGCCCACAACCGCATCAGTATGATACCCCGCGGCCACAACACCCATACGATCATCTGGAGCCAAAGACGACAGTGGCGCCAACATATGCGCAGTTGAACACAGGGACTGTCTACCAGAACGTGGAAGCACAGAACTTGGGTGAGAACACCGAAAGCTACTCCGTGCGGCGGACTCTGGAAATCACGAATGGTAATTTGGGAACTAACTTCCAAAGCCTGGACGAACTAAATAATTTCATGGAAGGGAAGGAAGCCTACATCGATGGCTATATGGCTCAACTGCAGACATCAGGCGAGTTCAAAACGTTTGAGTCATATTTCGCTCAGTTCAACAGGCCGGTCGCTCACGCATCCCAGCAGGTGACACCGCCAGTGGAACCAACTGTCACCTATGCTGATATGCAGATCGCACCTGATGAAGACGGTATCGAACAGCCTGAAGCTCAGACTGAGCGGAGCACTGCGACGCAATCTCAGTTTGTGAAATTGGATGACTTGGTGCTGCAAAAGGGTGAACTTCGGATCTGACAAGTCTCACAGGTGGTAGCGTAGGACCAACTCCGCTTTCAACGCAGAAAAAACGTAAATCGCGCAAACGAACGCACATAGTAACGCAAACGAAAAAAGGCCGGAGGCGAGAGCGCCTACGGCCTTTTTTGTGTCTCTTTATGAGAACCTTATCTCATTAACAAATAAGGCTTTTATCGTCCTGCTTAGCACCTTCAATCTTCACGCGAAAGCCATCAACGGAAGCTCTGCCACTGGCCACAGCCTCCAAGGCCTTCGGATAGATCTCATGCTCAACCGCCAGCACACGCGCTGCCAGATCATCCGGGTTATCCCCGTCCAGAACGGGGACAGCTCCCTGCGCGATGATCGGACCCACATCCATTTCCGCTGTTACAAAATGCACAGTCGCCCCATGAATGCGAACGCCTTCCTTCAACGCTCGCTCATGCGTATGCAGACCCGGAAAGCTTGGTAAGAGAGCAGGGTGGATGTTGATCATCCGGCCTTGCCACTGGCTTACGAACCACGGTGTTAGCAAACGTAAAAAGCCAGCCAGAACAAGCAGATCTATGTTGTGCTGTTCAAGCATCGCATTCAGATCACGCTCAAATGCCTCACGGTCTTTGCCATAAAGTTTGTGGTCCAACGCAAAGGTGGCAAAACCCTCGTCAGCAGCGCGCTCCAGCCCTTTTGCGTCTGGCCGGTTAGAACCCACCACAACGATTTCCGCTGGATAATCAGGGGTTTTTGCTGCCTCAATAAGAGACAGCATGTTGGAGCCACGCCCTGAAATCAAAACACCTACGCGTTTTTTAGGCTGCGTGCTCATTTAGCAAAACCCAGCGAGCCGTCAAACACAACCTGCTCAGCTCCATCCTGCGCAGCTTCCAGTTTGCCAAGCGTCACAACAGTTTCACCTTCACGCTCAAGCACGTCGCGAACAGCATCCGCTTTGTCTGCCGCAACCGCGACCACCATGCCAACACCGCAGTTGAAGGTACGCAGCATTTCAAACTGTTCAATGCCGCCAGCTTTTGAGAGCCAGCCAAACACAGCAGGAGAGGAAATAGCAGAAAGATCGATCCGTGCAGCAAGCCCGTCAGGCAGAACACGCGGCAGGTTCTCAGGAAGACCACCACCAGTGATGTGAGCCAAGGCTTTGATGCCATTGGTTTCTTTAATCGCGGCCAGCAACGGCTTCACATAAATGCGGGTCGGCTCCATCAGCGCTTCGCCAAGCGTCTTGTCAGCATCAAACGGCGCTTTGTCAGCCCATGTCAGGCCGGAAACTTCAACGATCTTGCGAACCAGAGAGAAGCCGTTGGAATGCACACCGGAGGAAGCCAGACCGAGAAGAACGTCGCCTTCGCCAATATCCTTGGACGGCAGCAGCGTTCCGCGTTCAGCCGCGCCAACGGAAAATCCAGCCAGATCATAATCACCAGCCGCGTACATGCCTGGCATTTCAGCCGTTTCACCACCGATCAGCGCGGCGCCGGAGATTTTACAGCCCTCTGCAATCCCCGCCACAACATCGGTCGCCATGTCCACGTCCAGCGCACCAGTGGCAAAATAATCAAGGAAGAACAGCGGCTCAGCACCTTGCACCACAAGGTCGTTCACACACATGGCAACCAGATCTATCCCCACGCCGCTATGCACGTTGGTGTCGATAGCAATTTTCAGCTTGGTGCCCACGCCATCATTGGCCGCCACAAGAACAGGGTCTTTAAACCCGGCGCCTTTCAGATCAAAAAGACCGCCAAAGCCGCCAATGTCACTGTCAGCACCCGGGCGACGCGTTGCTTTAACCAATGGGCTGATCCGTTTGACCAGTGCGTTCCCGGCGTCGATATCGACCCCCGCTTGTGAATAGGTAAGGCCGTTATTACCGTTCTGGTCCTGGCTCATGGATACTGCTCCGCATCATCAAGAGTATAGCGGCATGACCGCCTATGTAATTTGGCGGCATAAAAACAAAACTGTAGGGAATTGCAAGGCCGAAAGGGGAAGGAAACCACGCTGGTATCTCAGAAAAACGCAGATCTGTGCAGAACCAGCTAAGCTTTTGCAAATTAATGGAGCTTTGAAAAACTCTTCATTTAGGGGAAAGTTTTTCACCCCTCTCAAAGATGCTCCGAAATTAAGCGGGCGAAAAGGTGGAGTAGCTACTCTGGCAAACCTGATGCTGCGACTTGACGTAATCAACCTATGGAAACTACAACCATCTTAAATTTTAAAGATGCCTCTGTGAGCGACCGCGCTGCCGGATAACAGGCAAGCTGATGGGCTCCATGCCTCCACCTGGAGATAGTTTATGAGTACAAACAAACGGTTATTCTTCTGGTTGCTGGCTTTTATAGCCTTCATCCTGTTCTTGTCGGTGTTTCAAAGCATCCTTCTACCGTTTGTCGCAGGTATGGCCTTGGCCTATCTTCTCGATCCAATTGCGGATTATCTGGAAACCCACGGGTTCGGGCGCATCTGGGCAACTGTTACGATCCTGCTGATATTCCTGATTGTTTTCACTGCAGCACTGCTGATCCTCCTGCCAATTCTTGGCAAACAGCTGATCGCATTTCTGGACTACCTGCCTGAACTGGCCGGAAATCTTGAAAATTTGCTGCGTGAAAGCCTTGGGCCACAAATGGACAGACTTGCAAACCTGTCAGGCCAAACCAACAAAATCGACTGGGGTGCCTTCGTCGGGCAGGCCGCAAACTTCGTTGGCGGGCTGCTGTCGTCCATCTGGAGCGGCGGGCAAGCACTTATTTCTATCATCGGTCTTGCCGTCGTAACACCAGTTGTCGCGTTCTATCTCCTGCTCGACTGGGACAACATGATCGAACGCATCGACAGCTGGCTGCCACGTGACTACCAGCAAACCATCCGCGCACTGGCAAGCGACATGGATTCAGTAGTGGCTGGGTTCGTTCGCGGGCAGGTGATGATGTGCCTGATATTGGGCACCTTCTACGCTGTCGCTCTGTTACTTGTTGGCCTGAAATTTGGCCTGTTGATCGGTCTCACAGCTGGCTTGATCAGTTTCATTCCTTATGTCGGCGCGATTGTCGGCTTCGGTCTGTCAATTGGTGTTGCTTTGGTACAGTTCTGGCCTGATTATTTCATGATCGGAGCGGTGCTGGGCGTGTTTGTTGTTGGTCAGTTCCTGGAGGGAAACGTCCTTCAGCCCAAACTTTTAGGTGGAAGTGTCGGTCTTCACCCTGTCTGGCTCATGTTTGCACTGTTCGCTTTTGGTTCTTTAATGGGATTTGTGGGGATGTTGATAGCAATTCCAGCTGCAGCAGTGGTTGGGGTACTAGCAAGATTTGCTCTCAGGCAATATCTTGCAAGTTCGCTATATGCAGGTCACTACAAAAATACCAATAAGACGGAAGGACTGGAATGACAGGATCGACAGGGCCACAACAATTGCCTTTGGTCTTGCCCCATGAGGAGGCTTTGGGGGTTGATGATTATCTGGTTTCAACGTCAAATCAGGCTGCATTCAATCTGATTACCAATTGGCCGGAGTGGCCATCTCCGATCGTGACCCTGCAAGGGCCGATCGGATCGGGTAAAACACATCTGGTCAACGCATGGCAGGAGCTCAGCGGAGCTCAGATCGTGGGCGGGGATGAACTGGAATTTCTCGACCTGACGGCATTGGCAGAAGCCGGACCAGTCGCGGTTGAAGACCTGCACGCAGGTTTTGATGAAGCATCTTTGTTCCATCTGTTCAACGCAGTACGCCTGTCCGGTGGCAATATGTTGATGACCACCCGCGAGTGGCCAAACACGTTTGACCTTAAAACCAAGGATCTGGCGTCCCGTTTTCGGGCGGCGACCCCGGTGCAGGTGGAAGAGCCAGACGACATGCTGCTCGCAATGGTCATGACCAAACATTTTTCAGATCGTCAGGTAACTGTTGACTCCAGTGTGATAGATTACCTCGTGATAAGAATTGAACGGTCACTGGATGCAGCACGCAACGTTGTAGACATGCTGGACAGACATGCATTGGCGAAGGGTCGAAAGATCTCCCGCGTCATGGCCTCCAAAATTCTGGAGAGCATGGGCGAGTAGGAACCAGGGCGTATCTCCGAGAAGTGGTTGCCGGTTATCGGCTCCAGATACGCTTGTAAATAATGCTGAGAGCTTGCTGCTGCACTGCAACATGCTCTAAGCTTTATTTTCCCGTCAAAAATGTATGGTCTAAATGACCAGAATCATACAACGGACAGCGCAATCGTCAGATATTCTAAGGGCGAGGTGCGCCCATACAGGTGACCCGGTCCACGGGCTGCGGAGGTACATGGAATGAATGAGTTTACGGAAATGAACGCTTTGGAAGACGAGACCACTGACACCGCAGATTTTGAGGTGAGTGCAGGGCTGGCTCTGATGCAAAAACCAGAGCGCTTTGTAAACCGTGAACTCTCGTGGTTGCAGTTCAACCGCCGTGTTCTGGAAGAATCCATGAACCCGAGCCATCCGCTTTTGGAGCGGCTCCGGTTCCTGTCCATTTCTGCCAACAACTTGGATGAGTTCTTCATGGTGCGTGTTGCTGGCCTGCGCGGTCAGCAGCGAGCGGATGTGACGACCATTTCTGATGATGGTCTGACCTCGACCGAACAGCTGGAGCAAATCTCTGTTGAGGTAAGCAAGCTTCAAAGTGAGCAGCAAGCCCGCTTCCGTCAACTGCGCTCTGAGCTGGCTGATGAAGGTATCTTCATCGTTGAGGCGCAGAACATGAGCCAGTCTGAAACGGATTGGCTGGAAGACTACTTCCTTCAGCATATTTTCCCGGTTCTGACCCCGTTGGCTATTGATCCGGCGCATCCTTTCCCGTTCATCCCAAATCTGGGCTTTTCGCTGATCCTGGATCTGCGTCCGGTGGATGGAGGCGCAGGTATGACTGCGCTGCTGCGTATGCCAAGCCAGATTGGCCGCTTTGTTGTCCTGCCAACACCGCGTGATGCCGGGCCAAAAGCAACTCGTTTCATTCCAATTGAGACGATCATCTCGTTGTTCATCGGCAATCTCTTCCCCGGATATGAAGTTTGCGGCAAAGGCGCGTTCCGCGTCTTGCGCGACTCCGACTTGGAAATCGAGGAAGAAGCGGAAGACTTGGTGCGCGTTTTTGAAACCGCCCTAAAGCGCCGCCGCCGCGGGTCTGTGATCCGCATGGAAATCGAAGAAAGCACACCAGAAAGTCTGCGTGCCTTCGTTGCAAATGAGCTTGAAGTCACCGAAGAGGAAACCTTCCTTGCCAACGGTCTTTTGGCGCTGAATGACCTGTCTCAGGCTGTGAACGTCAAACGCGACGACCTCAAGTTCCCGCCATACACTCCGCGTTATCCGGAACGTATCCGCGAACACGGCGGGGATTGTTTTGCGGCTATCCAACAAAAAGACATTCTCATCCACCATCCCTACGAGAGCTTCGATGTTGTCGTCCAGTTCCTCCGCCAAGCCGCTCAGGACCCGGATGTCGTCGCAATCAAGCAAACGCTGTACCGTACATCCAACAACTCCCCGATCGTCAAAGCCCTTGCAGAAGCTGCAGAAGCTGGCAAATCCGTCACCGCGCTTGTCGAACTCAAAGCCCGCTTTGACGAAGAAGCTAACATCCGTTGGGCGCGAGATTTGGAGCGCGCTGGAGTACAGGTCGTCTTCGGCTTCCTTGAGCTGAAAACTCATGCGAAAGTCTCCATGGTTGTCCGCCGTGAGCAGGGTGGTTTGAGAACCTACTGCCACTTCGGCACCGGCAATTATCACCCAATCACAGCACGCATTTATACCGATCTGTCCTACTTTACCGCAGAGCCAGCAATGGCACGTGATGCTGCTAAGGTGTTCAATTACATCACAGGTTACGCAGAGCCGGGCGAGCTGGAGCGACTGGCCGTTTCTCCAATGAGCCTGCGCAAGCGCATCATTCAGCACACAGAAGAAGAGATTGCCCACACCAAGGCAGGCCGTCCGGGTCAGATCTGGATGAAGATGAACTCTCTGGTAGATCCTGGTGTCATTGATGCATTGTACCGCGCCAGTCAGGCAGGGGTACAAATTGATCTGGTCGTGCGCGGTATTTGCTGCTTGCGGGCAGGCGTTCCAGGGCTCTCTGACAACATCCGCGCGAAATCAATTGTGGGAAGATTTCTTGAGCACAGCCGTATCTTCTGCTTTGGCAATGGTCACGGGTTGCCCTCTGATGAAGCCCATGTCTATATCTCATCAGCGGATATGATGCCGCGCAATCTGGATCGTCGGGTCGAGACCCTTGTTCCTGTTAAAACGCCAACAGTACACAAGCAGATTCTTGATCAGATCATGGTTGCAAATCTAGAAGATAATCAACAAAGCTGGCGTCTGCTTCCAGACGGTAGTCATGAGCGCATTGTTGCAGAACCAGACGAAGATCCGTTCAACGCACACAAGTTCTTTATGACGAACCCATCTCTGTCTGGTCGTGGTAGCTCGCTACAGGGCGATAGCCCAAAACTTTTTGTAGAACGGCCGAATAGTGACAGATATCTCGACGAGTGATGAGCCTCGAGGACGATTTACAGACCCGGGACCAATAGCAATCATTGATATTGGTTCCAACTCTGTCCGTCTTGTAATTTATGAAAGACTGGCGCGTAACCCGACAGCGTTGTTCAATGAAAAAATCCTGGCAGGACTGGGGCGCGGCGTAGGCGCGACTGGTCGTCTGGGCGAAGAAAATGTTGCCACCGCACTACGTGCTTTGGTGCGGTTTCGCCGTGTCTGCGATCATGTCGGTGTCATCAAACTGCACATTCTGGCAACAGCAGCAGCTCGCGAAGCTGAAAATGGCGCAGAGTTCATTGCAAAAGTAGAAAACATCTGCCGTGCCAACGTTCAGATCCTGTCTGGCCGCGATGAGGCATTCTACTCAGCAATGGGGGTTTTCTCTGGTTTCTGGCGGGCAGATGGCCTTGTCGGAGATTTGGGCGGCGGATCATTAGAGCTGGTCGACATCAGTGCGCATGGCATCGGTGACGGGCGCACATTCCCGCTTGGCGGAATTCGGCTGCAGGAATCCTCAGAAAAAGATCTGGCACTGGCCAATGAGATCGCCCGTGAAGAGCTGGAAAAAGCCGACTGGCTCGGCAAGGCTAAAGACCGCAATTTCTATGCGATTGGCGGAACGTGGCGTTCACTTGGCCGTTTACATCTGTATCAACAAGGCTACCCGCTGCATGTGATGCATGACTACACAGTGCCTGCTGAAGTCATGATTGATTTCTGCGAGCAGCTCATGCGGGATGATCTGAGCAACGAGCCAAGCATTCAGGTGATCTCAAAAGCGCGTCGTGGATTGTTGCCATATGGTGCAACGGTGATGCGGCAGACCTTGTTGCATTGTCAGGCAGATCAGGTCGTCTTTTCTGCACTCGGCGTGCGGGAAGGGTACTTGTATGATCAGCTTGATGAAGACGGTAAAAAGCAAGATCCTTTGCTCACAGCAGCCCACGAGTTGGGTGTGCTGCGTGCCCGTGATCCCTCATATTCAGCCGAAGTGGTTGAGTGGAGCGAGCAGGCCATGCGTGTGGCTGGTGTAGACGAAAGCGAAGGCGAACGCCGCCTGCGCATCGCAGCCTGTCAGCTAACGGATATCGGCTGGCGTGCTCATCCGGATTACCGTGGTCAGCAATCACTGAACATTATTTCTAATGGTGGCTTTGTAGGCATTGATCATGCGGGCAGGGCATATCTGGCGCTGACAGTGTTCTATCGCTACGAAGGCCTGATGGATGATGCGCTTTCGCCTGCCATTCGCAGTCTGAGTAATCCACGCCTCATGAAGCTGGCACGTATGCTTGGCGCGACGCTGCGTGTTGCAGCATTGATCAGCGCCTCCATGAATGGCGTGTTGCTCAAGAGCAAGCTGTCGCTGGTGAACGACAAACTCGTGCTGGCTCTCCCTGCAGAACTTGCAGACATGCAAGGGGATCGTTTGACAAAGCGCTTGAACCAACTAGGGCGCGTTATGGATCTGGAAGCCGAAGTCAGAGTGCTCTAGGAAATCTGAGACAGATGCAAGAAAGCCCCGACAAGTTTTGCCGGGGCTTTCTTATTTATCAGTAAGTTATGATGAGTAGTGGTTTCAAATTCTTAATCAGGCTTTGGCTTGTTATTCTTGTTGCCACCACGACGGCGAGAACTGTTTTCAACACGCTCAACCGGTTCACCTTGTTCGCAAATGACGACCTGACGGCCATTAAAAGCAAGGCCGATTTCGCCTTTTTTCAAGCGTAGCGCATCTTCACCAAAAAGCTCTCGGCGCCAGCCGGAAAGAGCCTGAACCTGCGCATCACCACTTGATGCAATCTTGTCCAGATCATCGACCGTCGCGATAACTTTTGGTGCCACACCAAAGCTCTCGCTCTTCATCTTCAAAAGCACCTTCAGCAAATCAACAGCTGCAGACGCTCCGTCCGGAGAAGGCCGCCCTTTTGGAACTTCTGGCAGATCGTCCTCGGAAATCTCCATGGCGCGTTTAACCGCGTTGAGAATGTCCTCAGCATGTCTGGAGCGTTCAAAACCACGTGGAATTGTGCGCAAGTGCCCCAAAGCTTCAGATGTCTGAGGCTTCTGCGTTGCAACCTCAAAAATCGCATCATCTTTGATAACGCGGCTACGAGGAATGTCACGCTTTTGCGCTTCCTGTTCACGCCAGAAGGCCAGTTCCTTTAAGACAGCCAGATCGCGTGGTTTGCGGACGCGCAACTTCATGCGCTGCCAGGCCTTCGCAGGATCACTGCGGTAGGTGTCGATGGAAGACAGCGTTGCCATCTCATCTTCAACCCAGTGGTTGCGGCCCTTCTGTTCCAGTTGCTCTTTCAGGAACTGGTAGACGTCGCGCAAGTGGGTCACATCAGCCAGTGCATAAGCAAGCTGTTTGTTCGTCAAAGGTCGCCGTGACCAATCTGTAAACCGGGATGATTTGTCGATCCGCTCACCCGTCACTTTCGAAACAAGTTGGTCGTAGGAAACTGAATCCCCAAAGCCGCAAACCATGGCTGCAACCTGACTGTCGAAGAGAGGTGAGGGCACAAAGCCACCCAGATGGTAGATTATTTCAATATCTTGCCGTGCAGCATGGAACACCTTCACGATGTCCGTATTGCGCATCAATGCAAAAAAAGGTTCAAGATCCAGATCTTCAGCCAGAGCATCAACCAACACAGCATTATCTGGATTGGCAATCTGAATGACGCAGAGTTTTGGCCAGAAGGTCGTTTCCCGCAAAAACTCGGTATCAACTGTTACGAAATCTGAATTAGCAAGCTTGGCACACGCTTGCGCAAGCTCTTCTGTAGTTGTGATCATCTTCATGGTGTCAAAGTCTATAGCGTAAGCGAACGGGCTTGTCCCTATCTAAGTTTCTCGTTTTCTCATCAAGTGGTTGTAAATGTCGATTTTTGCTCTCTATGAACCAAAGGGTCGCAGCCAGAGCCTCGCGAAAACCACGTAGGTAGAGGAAACTCGGGAAATGTCCGCAAGAAACAGCGCCAAAGTTACAGACTTACTTGACTTTAGGATGCTGACATGTCTTTTCCAGCCGGATGACCTTTTGACGAGGTCAACCAGTTTCTGAATTTTATGATTCACTAGATTACCACTGAGGACGCTATGCATCGTTATCGAAGCCATACCTGCGGAGAGCTGCGGGCGAATAATGTAGGTGAAACCACTCGCCTTTCTGGCTGGGTGCACCGTGTACGCGATCACGGCGGCCTGCTGTTCATCGACTTGCGTGACCATTACGGTCTCACGCAGTGTGTTGTTGATCCGGACTCCCCAGCATTTAAACTGGCTGAAACCGTACGTTCCGAATGGTGCATCCGCATCGATGGTGACATTAAGAAGCGCTCTGATGATACCGTCAACAAGGGGCTTGGCACCGGCGGAATCGAAATTTTCATCCGTGATATGGAAGTTTTGGGCGACTCTCAAGAGCTGCCACTGCCAGTATTCGGTGAGTTGGAATACCCAGAAGATATTCGTCTGAAGTACCGTTTCCTCGATCTGCGCCGCGATACTCTGCACGCAAACCTGATGACACGGACCAAGATCATCAACTCCATGCGTCGTCGCATGAATGATGCTGAGTTCAACGAATTCCAGACACCAATTCTGACAGCTTCTTCTCCTGAGGGCGCACGCGATTTCTTGGTGCCTTCCCGTATTCACCCTGGTAAATTTTACGCATTGCCACAGGCTCCTCAGCAGTTCAAACAGCTGCTTATGATGTCTGGCTTTGATAAATACTTCCAGATCGCACCTTGCTTCCGTGATGAAGATCCACGCGCGGACCGTCTGCCAGGCGAGTTCTACCAGCTCGACGTGGAAATGAGCTTTGTTACTCAGGAAGACGTGCTGACCACCATGGAACCAGTTATCCGTGGTGTGTTTGATGAATTCGCTGAAGGTAAGCCAGTTACCAAAGAATTCCCACGCATTCCTTACGCAGAAGCGATCCGCAAATACGGCTCCGATAAGCCGGATCTGCGTAACCCGATCGAAATGCAGGACGTAACTGAACACTTCGCAGGCTCCGGCTTTAAAGTGTTTGCACGTATGATCGAGAGCGATCCAAAGGTTCAGGTCTGGGCAATCCCAGCTCCAAAAGGCGGTTCCCGCGCATTCTGTGACCGCATGAACTCATGGGCACAGAGCGAAGGTCAGCCAGGTCTCGGTTACATCTTCTTCCGTAAAGAAGAAGATGTAATCGCCGGTGCTGGTCCAATTGCAAAAAACATAGGTGCAGAGCGCACTGAAGCAGTCCGCACCCAGCTTGGTCTGGATGAAGGCGATGCGGTGTTCTTTGCAGCTGGCGATCCTAAAAAGTTCGCAGATTTTGCTGGTAAAGCGCGTACTCGCGCAGCTGAAGAGCTAAACCTGATCGATGAAGACCAGTTCGCACTGTGTTGGATTGTTGACTTCCCGATGTACGAATGGGACGAAGAAAACAAGAAAGTTGACTTCTGTCATAACCCATTCTCCATGCCGGAAGGTGGAATGGACGGCCTCAACAATGTTGAGCCTCTTGAACTGAACGCCTACCAGTATGACGTTGTCTGTAACGGTTATGAAATTGGCTCAGGCGCGATCCGTAACCATCAGGTCGAAGTCATGAAGAAAGCCTTCGAAATTGCTGGTTACGATGAAAGCTTGCTCGAAGAGAAATTCGGTGGCATGTTCCGCGCATTCCAGTACGGCGCGCCTCCACACGGCGGCATGGCTGCTGGCGTTGATCGTATCGTTATGCTGCTTGTTGGTGCAAAGAACCTGCGTGAGGTGACCTTGTTCCCAATGAACCAGCAGGCACAGGATTTGATGATGGGTGCTCCGGGCGATGTGTTCCCGGCACAGCTGCGCGATCTTCATATCCGCCTGAACTTGCCAGAAGCATAAGAGCCGCTGGCAGAAAAGCAGGTATGGCGGTTCACGTCATAATGTTATAAATCTCATGGAAGGGCGGTCGTAGATCTACGGTCGCCTTTTCATCTTCTACCGGTAGCAAATTAAGTCGTCATACTTAATTTCGCTGGAAAAGCTGAGGGTTTTAGGTGTTCGACGCCATAAGCAAAAAGCTGTTTGCGGATGAAGAGGGCGCTCCCAGCCTTATTCGCCGCCTTCTCCGAGAAAATTTCGGGCATTACAAATTCCAATACATGATTGCGTTTGGCTTCATGATTGTAGCTGCCGGTGCAGGTGCTGGCAGTGCAGCCATCATGAAAAACGTGATCAATCAGGTCTTTATCGACCGTGATATCACCATGGTCTACATCATCTCCGGCGCGGTGATGACCATCTTCCTGACCAAAGGCATAGCGACCTATGGTCAGACTGTTGTGCTGAGCAGGATCGGTAACTCGATTGTCGCCAAGCTCCAGCGTGACATGTTTGAAAAAGTGACCCGATTGGGGGTCAGATATTTCGACCACACGACATTTGGTGATCTGGCTACACGATTTGGACACAACACAGGCGCTGCACGCGGTGTTATGGAGCTGATCATCCTTTCCGCTGGACGGGATGTTATGTCGGTAATCGGTCTGGTCACTGTCATGGTCTGGCAGAATCCGCTGCTCTCACTCATCTCTCTGGGCATCATGCCTCCAGCTGTCTATGCTGTTTCCAAGCTTGTTCGCCGTGTGAAGAAGATTGCAAAGAGCCAGTTTGTTTCTCAGACAATCATTCTTTCCTTGGTAAAGGAAATGGCACTGGGCATTCGCGTCGTGAAGTCCTTCAACTACGAAGCAAACATGCATTCGGCGATGGACAGCGCGGTCTCCAGCGTCGAGCAACAGTCTAACAAGATCGCGAAGTTGACTGCCAGAACATCGCCATTGATGGAAACTCTGGGCGGTATTGCGATTGGGATTATTATCCTCTATGGCGGTTATAGTGTGATCGCCTTGGATCAGGATCCGGGAGCATTCTTTGCCTTCATCACAGCACTTTTGCTTGCATATGAGCCAATTAAACGCCTCGCTCGCTTTCAGGTTAATCTGAATACAAAGCTTGTTGGTGTGCGCCTGATGTACGAGCTTCTGGATATGCCAGAGGAAAATCAGAGAACCTTAGACAAGCCTGATATGAAGGTCACCAAAGGACGGATCGAGTTCAAACAAGTCGAGTTCGATTATGGTGAGACGAAAGCTCTGAATGGCCTGAGTATGGTTGCAAACTCAGGTGAGGTGACTGCCCTTGTTGGTGCATCTGGAGCAGGTAAATCAACAGTCTTCTCGTTGATTGAGCGTTTCTATGAAATTGATGAGGGCGGAGTTCTGATTGATGATCAAGACATTCGTGACTTCAACATGGAAAGTCTGCGCAGCAATATCGCAATCGTGACACAGGATACGTTCCTGTTTGATCGTACGATCAGAGAGAACATCCTTATCGGCCGTCCTGGCGCCACGGATGAGGAAGTGATTGAGGCTGCAAAGAATGCGAATGCCCACGAGTTCATCGAGAAGATGGAAAAGGGCTACGAAAGCAATGCAGGCGAGGGTGGTACACGCCTTTCCGGCGGCCAGCGTCAGCGCTTGGCGATCGCACGGGCAATGCTTTCTGACGCACCCATTCTATTGCTGGATGAAGCGACGTCTGCTTTGGATGCTGAGTCCGAAAACAAAGTACAAACCGCGCTTGCTCGGCTGATGAGGGGGCGTACCACACTCGTGATTGCGCACCGCCTTTCAACCGTTCGTGATGCAGATACGATCCATGTGTTGTCGCATGGCAAACTCTTAGAGAGCGGCACGCACGATCAGTTGTATGAGATGGATGGTTATTACAGACACCTGTGTGAACTCCAGTTCACCAATAGCAATCAAGTAACTCAAAAAGCGTCTCCGGACGCTTGATAAGGCCGACTTGAAGCGCCGTCGAGCTTTTGCAAGGCTCTTCCAGATTACAAAAAGGCCGCTGTGATATCACCTATCACAGCGGCCTTTTTGATTTCATCCTGTCTGAGCTTACTCGGTGTAGCTCACAGTTGCGCCCAGCATCTCAGGGAGCTGTTGAGGTGCAAGAGCCGCAATACCTCCAAGCTGCATGATTGGAACTGCTGTCTGCGGAGCAAGTGTCACGCGGATGTTGGTTGGCTTGGCAGCAAAGCTCTTAGCTGCTTGTGCCAGTTCCAGAGCAAATTCGGTTTCAGCCAGTGGACCAGCCTGCTGGAGCGTGCCATCAATCATCATTGAAGCCAGCAATTCAGCAGGAAGACCTGCTTGCTCTGCCTGAGTTGCAAGAAGTTCACTGATAAGCGGAGAATCCATCACTTCGATCTGTGCACCTTTGAAGGTCGCCAGAGCCACTACAGCTTCTGCCTCCTGTGGGTTTTCAAAGAGAGAACGTGGAATTCCGCCAAGCTGAATGTCAGCACGCAGTTTGATGCCGTTTTCAAGCTCAAACTCGAATTTTTCCAGCGTCAGGTCCTGAGTGTTCTCATCCCACGCAATCTTGAAGTCCTGTGTGAGGTTAACACGCTCAATGCCAAGACGGTCAAGTACACCCAGAACCATCGGCTCTTGAAGGAGGGCAGCATCAAAGCTCAGACCACCAATAACTTCAGACAGGTTTGTTGGAATCGGCCCGATGTGATTGCCCATCTCAATAGTAAGCTCACCAAGGGAGACTGGTGTTGGCAGATCTTTTGCCTGCATGTTTAGGCCAGCAAGAGAAATGCGTCCGATAGTTGGAATGGCCTTCATCGCTGCAGCAGGATCAGCTTCTGCCGTAAGAGTGCTTTCGATCATGGTGCGTAAACTTGGCCATGCAATATTTGCAAGTTCAAAGCTGTCCAGATCAAACACTGTATCGTTGCCTTCGACCGCACCATGCAGGCCTTCAAGCTTAACCAAACCCAGGCTATTCGTTGTCAGGTCCGTTGTTGAGGCGTGTTTCAGTGATGCTTCAAAACTTGGTGTTTTGGTGTCTTTCATGCGAGCGCGGATTGGGTCCCACGCTTTGATGACCATGTCGTTTATGTCTGAATATGCGACGGAATATGAGCCGAGCGCATCAAGCATGCCGAAAATCTGATCAACAGCCTCTTCTTCCTCTGGCTTGTCTTTGAGGCTCTCAAACGCAGCCCAAAGCTTGGCAGCATCACCACCTGACATGCGCACATCTTTGGTGGTAGATTCACCAGCGCTCACTTCTAGAAAACCGAATGGTTCAGAGGCGCTGGCACCTTCAGTTTTTATTGTACTTGAGAAGCTTCCAACCCGGTACTCGCTCAGCAGCCTATCAGAAGGTGCCTTGGCTGCACCAAGAAGCGCCAGAAGCGGGCGTACGTCTTGATCTTTGACTGAAAAGTCGTTGTATACCGTTTCAGAAACCGTTGAGACCTCTCGGCCATCTGTCGTCATTGAAGTTGTTGTTTTATATTCAATTTCTTCAATTGAGGCCAAAGCCACAACACCATTTTCCGCGCCGGAGTAAACGCCGTTCTTAATGGTGTATGTCCCTGTAAGTGCATCTGCCATTGCCATATCAGCGACAACTTCAGCAAAGCTGCTGCGGTCATAAGAAACACTGGTTGCGGCGGCGAGCAACTGCTGAAACTCTTCTGCGGTAACACCATCTGACAGAACAGGCAGGTCAACCCAGTTCACAGAATAACCGGAAATGACATAATCTTTGGCGTCAGCGATAACTTTGATGACATCGTCAGAGGCTTGAGCCTCTGCAACATTTTTGAAATTCTCTGCTTTCTCAAAAAAGCCGAGCTCAAGCTGCATCTCATCGGTGGTTACGTTTTGGAAGCTGAAGGTGTCACCGTCACGCGAAGAGCCATCATAAATCGCCTTTGGCGTCTTGATGATGTAGTAGACGCCAAGGTTAGGCTTGTCTTCATCGAGGGAAAGAGTGAACATTCCTTCGATTTTATGATCAAGAATTTCGGTCTTTGATCCGTCTTCTACCGCCTTCGCATATGTTGCAGTTTCTGCGCCATTTGCAAGGAACCAGTCATTGTACTTATCAATGAGGTCTGATGCAGGACTGGAAAGGGCAGGCTGGGCGGATAAACCTAATACAGTGATTGAAACAGCAAAAAATCCCTGCCGTTTGAAATTTTGGAAAGGCATTAAATAAACCTTTTATGGCTAGTAGGAGGGTTCCCCGCTAGTTTACATTTGCTTGAAGGGCGATGCCAAGCAAAGAAATGATGGAAGCGGGGGAAATCGCAGATACCCCAAGAATTTGTGTTACGCTTGTCGGTGCCTTAGGGGTAGCACTCAGCGTGATACTCTGCGGATTTTGCAAGAAACTATAAATCGCTTCCGTAAACTCCAGCTGCTTTGCGCGATCAGGAATTTTCGCAAACTGCTTTTCTGCTTTCTCCGTCAATTGCTGTGTATAGGCAGAACGCGATTGTCCGTGTCGGTGAGCTTGACGTTCAAGCATGTCATCCAGACTGCCTTCATCGACGAGTGAGAGATTGAAACTGGAGATGGCTGCGCTCTGTAATAAATCCAGTGCAATGACGTTATCCTTAGTGGCAAGCTCGGTGATCTGCTCAACAACTGTATCTGTAAGGCCTTCCAGTTTCAGGGAGACCTGTACAGAGAATAGATCTTTCAGCACAACAGCTGCACTCGGAATATTGACTTCGCCCGTGTCGCCATTCCACTCACCTTCAAAGTCGATATCTGCATCCACTTGAGTCAGGCCCAACTCATCAAGCATTTGCTGTTGTGGTGGTGCAAACATGGATCGGCTCAAAACGATATGAGCAACCTGAACACTGGCAATGATAGGGAAGCCGCCATTGTTGACGTCAAAGTCGATACTGACCCGCTCAATAGGCATAGATTGGCCCGTTGAACGATCCTGAAACAGCAGTCCCATGATCTCTGCAGTGGAATAGAGTGACATGGGGAGGTTTGATGCTGGATTATTTAGATCATTGGCATTGGGAAGATAGAGATCCGTAATCGCGATCTTATCTGCCGTGAAGTTGAAGTCTGGTTCGTCAACCTCGAACTTCGAAGCTGCGAATGCCCCGACAAAGATCCGCCCGTCACTTTCCACGAATGCCTGAGCCAGCGCCAGATCGCCAATCTTGAAACGCTTTGTCTGATCTACATTCGGATAACCTTCAATACCGCCAATAGAAAGCACGTCATTATCGACAGTAACCGGTCCTACGTGCGTCAAGGTCAACCCGCGATCCTGAAGGTTCTGAAGAAAGGCCTTTGCGACTGCATTATCAGTATTGATCTGTGCTGACGCTGCAAGAGCAAGGCAGCTGCTGAAGAGGAGGGCAAAGAAGAATACCAGGAAGGTACGATGGCGACGTAACTCAGAACTGCGCATAGCTCGGCTCCAGATTGACCGCTAAGAGGTATTTGGGTGCTAAGCTGGCATATTGAGAGTTAGGGGCGCGTGTATATCACTGGGAAAAGTCAAACCACTCTGAGAGAAAATATGGTGAAACCCTGCATTTCACAGCCATTTTGGAAAGCATCTGGGGATCGTTTAGGGTGTTTGGATGATTTTTACAGTTTTAAGTAAGCCTTAATCATAGAAATAGGTAGCCGTATTTTGCATTTTTAAGGTCGTGGTTGTGTCTCGCCATTATTTCGTATTTGTCCGCGCAATTTTGGTTGCTTTGGGATTGGCGCTCTTGCCATTGCTCATTGGCAATATGATCCTTGAGAACTTCGCGATGCACCAGGCGCGGAACGAAATGAACGCGATCGCAGATCGTTACATCTCAAGAAGCGAGGCCGCGATTTCCGGTGCGGTAGAAATACTGCGCCAGATGCAGGTGAAAGGGCTGACATCCTGTACACGCCAAAATCAGGGTGAATTTGAAAAGACCCTCTCAGAAAACGTCATCATAAACGCAATAGGGATCGTGGATCACCGTGGTGTCCCCATGTGTTACGTGCCGGCTCAGGTTCGCCGCGGTAACAGTATTCTCCCTGCACTCAAGCCAGATGCCCCGCGCGTTGGAATTGGTATGTCCTGGATGGAGTATCAGGGTATCCGCACGGCGCTGGTCTCCTGGAAGCTTAGAAATGGCTGGCGTCTGGTTGCCAATATTTCTCCAACCGTACTCGCGATTGAACCGGGCCCAGATTATCTGCGCCATGCTTCTGAAATCGAAGTCCGGTTAGGGCGTGATCATGTTTGGGTCAATCCGACAAACAACAGCAACCTTCCCGTCATCATGGGCAGCAACTTCATTGAAGAGTTTGCAGCGTCAACAATCTACCCGATTAATGTGCGGATCCGAAGCGATCGCAATGCGGTCATGAGTCTGGTAGGCGAACTCAAGATCGTGGCTGTGATCGCCTGTTCAGGCATTGCTATTTTCCTGATTGCCTTGGGCGTCTGGCTCTCCTGGAAGCCTGAAAAAGATGCGGAAGACGACTTTGTTGCCTCCATCCGTAACAACGAGTTCATACCGTACTATCAGCCTGTCGTGGACATCGTAACTGGGGAGCTACAGGGCTGTGAAATGCTGATGAGATGGCAACTCCCCAACGGTAAAATGGTCTCTCCAGGTCAGTTTATGACCTATGCTGAAACATCGGGCCATATTTTCGAAATGACCCGCAGCATCATGCGCCAATCCATTGATGATTTGGGAGAGCTCTATTCTCAACATCCGGAACTGAAGCTCTCGGTCAACCTCTTCGCAGGCCACTTCAATGACCGGTCTATCGTTGACGATCTGCTGGATATCTACGAAGACTCTCCAATTGCGCTCAATCAGGTGGTCATGGAGGTGACAGAGCGTCAGCCTCTTGAAGATATCGACCTGGCGAGAAAGATCATCGCAGAGCTACAAGCCCATGGCATTCGTGTCGCTCTTGATGATGTGGGAACAGGTCATGGTGGTCTGGCTTACTTGCAAAAGCTGGGTATGGACATCGTCAAGATCGATAAGATGTTCATCGACCCACTAGGCAGCGAAGAGAATGCCTTCCGTCTGGTCGATGCCATAGCCGAACTCGCAGACACGATGAACATGGGCATCATCGCAGAGGGTGTAGAGAAGTATGAGCAAATTGTACTTCTGCGCGAGCTCGGAGTGTCTTCTGCGCAGGGGTACATCTTCTCCAAACCATTGCCAGCCCGCAAATACCTTGAGTTTGCGGAGGATATCTTCACAGATAGACGTAATCCGGTGAAGGTGCTTGAAGAAAAGAAGCAAGCTTCTGATGAAGCGCTGGATCAGATCGTTTCTCAAAACAACGTCGACTAACCCAACTTACCTCTATTTCAACACGGCTCAGATCAATGCCCACCGACGGGCATAAATCATGCCGCCATGCGCATAACTTATCGTGTCACATTGAATAATATTAATATATTCCATAATTATATGTAGCGCATATTTGGTAACCTGCTTCACCGTACTTTCCAGCAGCCTTGGCGATCTCCAAAAAGCTTAGGAATGAGAGGCGAAAGACAGTATTCTACGGAAAGAAGCAACTGGAAAAGAAATATTCACTCGCACGCGGTTTATTAGCTGCGTGTGCCTCAGCACAGCCTTCAGCTTGGGTTAGCCTTTGCCAACCTCATTAATCGGAGCAAGGCGAACGATGAACCAGATCATAAAGGGTGCGGAATTGGAGAGCGCAGTTCCTGCAAATGTCTTTGTAGAAACAGTAACGGAAGTGACCCATTTCACGGACCGCCTTTTCCGGTTCAAAATCACGCGTCCTTCAAGCTTCAGATTCCGCTCTGGTGAGTTCGTCATGATCGGTTTGATGATCGACGGAAAACCGCTTTTCCGCGCCTATTCCATTGCCAGCCCTTCCTGGGATGAAGAACTGGAGTTCTTCTCGATTAAAGTTCCTGACGGCCCATTGACTCAGCACTTGCAGAAGATCAAAGAAGGCGACCATATCCTTCTGAAGAAGAAGTCTACCGGGACACTTGTGCTTGACGCTCTGTCTCCTGCAAAACGTCTTTATATGTTCTCATCTGGAACCGGCATCGCTCCATTTGCCAGCCTGATCCGTGACCCAGAGACCTATGAGAAATTCGATGAGGTGATCCTGACCCACACCACACGCGAAATCTCTGAGCTACGCTATGGGGAAGAGTTGGTGGCCGACATCAGCAATGATCCGCTGATTGGCGAAGTTGCTGCTGGCAAACTACATCTTTATAACTCCGTCACCCGCGAACGCTTTAAGCGGGAAGGGCGCATCACGCATCTAATTGAAAGTGGTAAGCTCTTTGACGATCTGTCAGTTCCAGTCTTAGACGTCGCAGAAGACCGGGCCATGATCTGTGGCTCCATGCACATGATTGCCGATACCAAGGCATTGCTGGAACAACGCGGTTTCACCGAGGGTGCCAACAACAATCCAGGTGATTTTGTTGTTGAACGTGCGTTCGTGGGCTAAACCACAGTGCATTATGTGATAGCTCATCTCTATTGCATTGGAGATGAGGTCACGTGGGCAAGAAAGTTTCATCTGAATATCTGCGCCGGGCAGCGTTGCATTATCTAAACAGATACAGTGCATCGGAAGACAGTCTACGACGGGTTTTGAAGCGTAAAGTAGACAAACGGGCCAGAGAGGCAGATGAAGATCCCCACGAGTTCTATGAGCTGATTGAACCTGTGGTCACGTTTTGCCGTGATCACAAGTTTGTCGATGATCTTCAATTTGCGCAAAGCAAAATCAGATCGGCGACACTCAAAGGCAAGTCCAGCTCCCGAATAAAGCTGGAACTGAATGCCAAAGGTGTGTCTGGAGACGATATTCAGACAGCTTTTGACGATGAAAACCATGACGACCAACGTGCAGCGATTGCCTATGCCAAACGCAGGCGCCTTGGGCCGTGGCGGACAAAACCTAAAGAAGAGCGGCGGGATAAAGAGCTTAGCAGTTTGATCCGCGCAGGCTTCCCCTTTTCGCTCGCTCAAAAGATCATTGATATGACCTTGGAAGAGGCTGAAGACATCATCTATGGGCCTGTTTCCTGAAGCTTTTCTTCAAATCCTATGAAAAATCCCGAAAGTCTCTTGGGTGTGCAGCAATAAATCTTCTCTAGATTGGCGTGATCTGCAATCAATCCAGCACCGTGCCTTTGGGAGAAAAGATGCCGGATTCAGATCTACGCGATACTTTCAGAAGATACGGTCTGCTCATCCCTGTGCTTGCAGGTCTATGCCTGTTGGTGAGTCCTCAGCTCTCAGTTGCCGACGACCTAACTCCAAAAGACGAACCCTCTGACAAAACTGATGTCATCGTGACACCCCAACAGGACGGAGGTGTTCACATCAATGAAATGCGTCAGTCAAGGTGTGCCGTCATGATTGATGACTTTGATGAATACCCAAGTGCAAGCGACTGGGATATTCACCGCATGAACAAGCCAGAAAACTTCCAGATTGAAAGCGATGTTGTGCGCGATGGTGGACACTCGCTGGCGATCACAGTGTTCGGCGATGATGAGTTGGACGCAGAGGGAAACCTGAAAAATGAACTTTGGGAGGCCCGTCAAAAACGTTGTAATTTTGGCGATGAGGTTTGGTACTCATTCAGCTTTAAAATTGATGGAACCGTCTGGCCTGCCGGATCGACCCGCTGGGTCATTGGTCAATGGAAGGAAGACTCTGGCGGCAGCCCATTTCTGGCGCAACGGTTTGACAACGGCGTTTTTCACATCACTGTCCAGCATAATGACATTCGCAAACTGGTTGCGCAGGCAGAAGGCAGCTATCAGCAAGACTTTAAGGGGTTCTCGCAGGAGCTACAGCAAATGCTGAGTTTGGATCGGCAAGGTTTTCGCAACAGAAATGATGCAAGCCGCACCTCAGACGAGTTCCTTGGCAGTGGCCTTTCAATTCCTGAGCTGAAAAAAGCGATTGAAGCACAGGATACCTCCAAGTTCCCATTTCTGGCGGACCCACAAACCTACTCAGATTATCCAGGTATTCAGATCGAACTCTCAGATGACCCGGTACTGCCGGATCCAACAACCGGATGGGTTGATATGCGTTATCGCGTCAAAGGAAGCCGTGTTGGGCAGGGGATCATCGAGATTTGGGCCAACAACAGGTTCATCGCACGCGTTACTGGTTACATTGGTAATGATGAGTTTGCCGGTAAAACCCAATACTTCAAGTTCGGGCATTACCGGGATTATGATCGCGATGACTTACAGTCGACAGTGTATCTGGACCGCTTTCGCCGCGGCCCACACCGGTCTGATGTAGACTAGAACAAGCCTTCAATCTGGCTGTTTTCATCAAGCCCGATGGTCTCTGCTGCCGGGTGGCGCGGCAGGCCCGGCATCACCATAATATCGCCAGTCAGTGCAACAATAAATCCAGCCCCTGCGGAAAGTCGAACCGCACGCACATGGATGCTGTAGTCAGATGGTGCCCCAAGCAAAGCCGGATCGGTCGAGAAGGAATAAGGCGTCTTGGCCATGCAAACCGAGAGATGACCGTACCCCTGTTCCTCATAGGATTTGAGTTGATCTTTGACAGCCGGCTCGCAGGTGACTTTGGAGGCGCCGTAGACTTTTTTACAAATCCTGCGAATTTTCTTCCAAAGGGCCAGATCATCTTCATAAAGATGTTTGAAGTCTGACTGTGTTGTCTGGAGAATTTCAGAGACAGAAGTCGCCAGCTCCTCAGTGCCTGCTGAGCCATTAGCCCAATGCGTGCAGGGCACGGCTTTAACGCCAAGATTCTCCATCCGAGTCATGATCACGTCAATTTCCTGATCTGTATCAGGACCGTACCGGTTGATGGCCACAATGACAGGAACACCATAGCGCTGACAGTTTTTCACGTGACGTTCCAGATTGCTCATACCTTTTTCAAGCGCAGGGATGTTCTCCACTGTCAGATCATTCTTGGCAACACCGCCATGCATCTTGAGTGCACGAACAGTGGCCACAACAACAACGGCATTCGGTGTCAAACCAGCTTGACGGCATTTGATGTTGAAGAATTTTTCTGCTCCAAGGTCGGCACCAAAACCTGCTTCTGTCACCACATAATCAGAAAGGCGCAGTGCTGTTTTCGTCGCAATCACCGAGTTGCAGCCATGCGCGATGTTGGCAAACGGGCCGCCATGAATAAAGGCAGGATTGTTCTCAAGCGTTTGAACCAGATTGGGGCAGAAGGCATCTTTAAGCAGCGCAGTCATAGCACCATCGGCTTTGATATCCCGGCAGTAAACGGGTGTCTTGTCTTTACGATACCCAATCAACAGGCGGCCCAAACGGCCCTGAAGGTCCTGTAGGTTTTCAGCAAGGCAAAGCACGGCCATCACTTCAGAAGCCACGGTAATGTCAAAGCCAGATTCACTCGGGAACCCATTGCTTACGCCGCCAAGACCAGTGGTAACGGAGCGCAATGAACGGTCATTGATGTCAACAACCCGGCGCCAGACAACGCGGCGTTGATCAATACTCTCCGCATTGCCCCAATAAATGTGGTTATCAATCATAGCAGACAGCAAGTTATGTGCGGTAGTGATTGCATGCAGATCGCCTGTGAAGTGGAGATTGATGTCCTCCATGGGTACCACTTGTGCGTACCCGCCGCCTGCTGCTCCCCCCTTCATGCCAAAGCACGGGCCAAGAGAAGGTTCTCGCAGGCAGATAGTTGTTTTTAGCCCAATGCGGTTGAGCGCATCACCAAGGCCCACAGTTGTCGTAGTCTTGCCTTCTCCCGCTGGGGTTGGGGAAACAGCTGTCACAAGTATGAGTTTGCCATATGGATTGCTGCTCAGCTCTGGCATCTCATCCAGATTAACCTTGGCTTTAAACCGGCCATAAGGTTCAAGAGCGTCCTCCGGGATCTTCAGATTTTGAGCGATGCGCGCAATGGGTTTCATGTCTGCTGCGCGGGCAATTTCAATATCTTTCATGGAAAATCTCCAGATTAGAACGTGTAATAAAATGAGCCGGAGAGAGCGTCAAAAACGCAAATCAGGCAGGAACAGCAATGTAATCTCTACGTAGAATCTCTACCGAATGCACCTGCAAAGTTCAAGATTGAGGTAGGGCACTTGAAACTAACTTAGTTAACGGTGCTCATCTGTGTTTTTGCTGAGATGTGAAATATTATTGCCTGAATAGCTGTTGGTCTGTTCTAAAATTCACCAGACTGCGCTTGCGCGGCAAATCCAAGAGCAGTAGAGCTGGTTGGCTTTTATAAACAAACTGCGCCGCGCCGTAGTTTCGTCGGTTAGGTCACCCCATGTTTTTATTTGAAGTTGCCGCGCTCGGTGCCGCTGCCACCTGGGCTATTGGTGGTCTCATTTCAGCAAAACCTGCAGCACACCTTGGAGCCATTGGCTTCAACTGCGTGCGCATGTGGTTTGTTGTGGTGTTTCTGGGTATCTATGTCATTGCAACAGGCACATGGAATACGGTTGATTCAAGCCACGCTTCTCTCATCTTTCTCTCTGGCTTTGTCGGCATCTTCATGGGGGACACTTTGTTGTTCCTCACGCTCAACCGTATGGGACCGCGCCGCACAGCCATCCTGTTTTCCATGAACGCACCCATGTCAGCGCTTCTTGGGTGGCTGTTTCTGTCAGAGGAACTGTCATTTCAGGCACTTGTTGGTATCTCATTCGTTCTGGTCGGCGTTATCCTCGCCATTGCGTTTGGAAAGCGCAAAGACCAGCTTCATAAATGGGAGGCGATTAGAGGTCCTGTTTCCATTGGTGTCCTCTTTGGCACGTTGGCCGCACTTTCCCAATCAGTCGGGTCAATCATCATTCGTCCCGTTATGGAAAGTGGAGCAGATCCCGTCGCCATCTCGCTTATGCGCTGCACCATTGCAGCCTTTGGTTTGCTGGTGCTCTTTTACCTGCCGGGCCGTCCTTTCAGACTGGCGAACCCAATCAACAAAGAGATTGTCGCACTGGCCTCCTTGTCCGGCATGCTTGGCATGGGTATCGGCATGACGTTGATCCTCTATGCGCTGAGTGGCGGAGAGGTGGGCATCGTTTCTACCCTGTCTGCAACCACTCCAGCGATGATGCTGCCTGTCCTGTGGTGGCAAACCAAAGAGTTTCCTGCCATTGGGGCATGGATTGGTGCACTCCTCGTCATTCTCGGCTGTGCTTTGATTTTCATGAGTTAAACAGACGATATGCAACCATGCTGCCTAAGTACCACAAGCAGGTGCGACCTTAAGTGGCCGCACCGCAAGATCTGGTAGTGTGGCCGCATCAGCAATTTCTGTGAGTTTTGCAGGCAATTGGTCGAATTTTATCAAGTTCGCTATTCAGCCAGTTGACGAAAGCCCCTGAAATCTGATCAATAGCCGGGCATTTGGTATTTTTGTCGATTAGATAAAAATGAAAAGGGAACACGGTCCGATTGGAAAAGCCGTGGCTGCCCCCGCAACTGTAAGCGTAGAGTTGTTGCTCACACATGCCACTGACGCAGCTGTTTAAAGCAGTGTTGGGAAGGCGGAGCAACAGTAAGGACGCGCAAGCCAGGAGACCTGCCAGATGCAGTCACTCACCCACGGCACGGGGCGTGCTAAGGGGCGGTATTCCGTTCAGGTGACATTCACAGTGCGTCTGAGCGGCAATGAATCTGACTTTATTTCAAAAGGTTAGAACCAGGTTTCTTCAAAGACGCACAATGCAATCAACAGCATGGCATCCGTCATGGATGCTGTGAATGATGGACCAAACTCGTGCGTAACACATCTTGGATCGCAGCTACCCTCAAATCTGGCGTAGCTCTCTCAGCTCTCCTCAGCTCAACTCTAATCTCCTCCGCAAACGAGACCGAGCTCGACGAAATCATCGTCATCGCCAACAGAACGGAAACCGAAGCCGGCAAAGTCGGCTCCACTACCCACGTTGTCACCGAAGAAGACCTAAAGAACGACGGCGCTACGTTTGTTCAGGATTACCTCGCGCAGCTCCCGGGCATCTCCCTCACTCAGAATGGAGGGGCAGGTACATTGTCTACTCTTCGCATGAGAGGTCAAAATGGTAGATACATTAAAGTTATAGTTGATGGTTTGGATCTAACAGATCCAACACGTGCACGACCATCGACGGCGTTTCAGCATATGTTGCTCGCGGATGTAGAGCGTATTGAAATACTCAAAGGCTCACAAAGTGCTCTTTATGGAGGACAGGCGATCGCAGGTGTAATCAATATTATAACTAAGCGTGCTCCAGCAGGAATAGTTGAGCAATCTGCACGGGTTGAAGTCGGTTCTTACGATACAAAGAATGTTTCATATGGTGTTCGAGGAGCGTCAGATCGTGCTGATATTGCGTTAGGTATCGAGCATTTTCGTACAAATGGGTTTAGTGCAGTTTCACCAAAGGGTAAGCCCGCTGATGATGATGGTTATGAAAATACAACGGTGTCAGCAAAAGGATCCTTTGACCTAACAGAGAATCTTAACCTTTACTTTGCAGCAAGAGGAACAAAGGGCACTACTGAGCTTGATGCCTCAGGGAAGCCGAACGTCAAAGATGACATGCATTATCGGCAGATTTCAGTAAAGGTAGGCGCGAACTACTTGGCGTTTGAAGATCGGTTTTATTCTGATTTTTCGGTTCAGGTTACAGATATCAAGCGTGAACAGGATTTTGCAGACGCGGCCAAAGAAAAATCTGTTTTTGAGGGGAGGAGAGTTAAATTCGACTACCTTGGTGAGTACGAAGTTAACGAAAAGACAAAGCTCAATTTTGGGGGAGATTGGTCCCAAGAGTTCTCAAAAACAAATGACCCGATCGACGACAGCAGTTCCATTGGTGGAGCTTTCCTTCAGCTTATGATTGAACCACTCAGTGGGTTGAATTTGGCTAGTTCAGTGCGTTTTGATCAACATAGTGAATTTGGCAGTTTTGTTTCGAAACGATTGACTGCTTCTTATGAAGTTAATGAAGATTTGAGAGTTCGAACCAGTGTTGGGAATGGGTTTAGAGCTCCCTCGCTTTACGAACTTAATCACCCTAGCTATGGCAATCATGAGCTTGAGCGAGAAGAAAGCCTTAGCTTCGATGTCGGCGTAGATAAGAAATGGCTGGATGGGCAGCTTTCAACCTCCGCTACTTATTTCAATATTTTGACTGACGACTTGATTGATTATGATAATTCGATCAGCAAATATAATCAGATAAAAGGGACGTCGCGCAGTCAAGGTGTAGAGTTGGAAGTTAGTTATAAGCCAACCGATCGCTTGGTTTTGACCGCAGGCTATACATACACCTACTCTGTTGGTCCAGATAAGAAACGTTTAGCTCATGTTCCTCTTCATGATCTGAGTGTGGCAATGAACTATGGTTTTACAGACGACATTTCGCTGAATGTGAATGGTACCTATCTTGGTGAAAATCTTGGATCTGATTGGCCCAACATCGTAGCTATGGAAGATGTGTTCCTGTTAGGTGCCAAAGCCTCATATGATGTGACCAAAGAGGTAGAGTTATATGTTCGCGGTGAGAACCTATTAGATCAGGATTATGAGCTAATTAACGGCTATCAGACACCGGGTCTTTCTGTTTACGCTGGTCTTACTGCCAGTTTCTGATTAAGTATGCCGCTCGGTGAAAGCTGAGCGGCATCTTGCAGGGGATGGCTCTGCTCGGGCTGCCTTTCCATGTCTGTACGCCTCTCAAAAGGTCGAAATGCGAAATAAGATCAAAAAGATCATGCAAATGGCGTTTCTGATGGCTCTGGCGTTCAGTCCGGTTGTTGCACGAGCGGACCAGAGCGAGGCGAAGGCACCCCGGCGAGTTGTCTCCATGAACCTGTGCACCGACCAGTTTTCCATGCTGCTCGCAGGCAAAGAACAACTTGTATCAGTCTCCAAATTAGCATCTGACCCAACGCTCTCCGTCATGAGTAAAGAGGCAAAGGCCTATCCGGTCAACTTCGGCGGGGCGGAAGAAATCTATCTGATGAACCCTGATCTGGTGATCGCAGGGACATACACAAACCAAACCACAGTCCAGATGCTGCGCGGTCTCGGAATAACGGTGGTTCAAGTGCCGCCCGTTCGCACGATCTCAGACATCGCCAAAGAGCTACGACGTCTCGGTAAGGTATTGGGACGTGAACAACAAGCTGAAGCGCTTGCACAGCAGTTCACCTCCGAAATCCAACAGTTAATCGACGTCCAGCCAGATGAACAGGCACGGGCAGGGGTCTACTACGCCAATGGGTACACGGCGGGAGATGGTAGCCTCGTCAATGAGTTGATCACAACGGCAGGCCTGCAGAATATTGCCAATAATCTGGGCTTGAAGGGCACAAGTAAACTGCCTCTGGAGCTGCTGATCCTCGAAGACCCACAGTTGCTTGTTGAGGGCACTCAGTTCTCAGATAAACCAGCACTGGCTTTTGAACTCCTCGCTCACCCGGCATTGAAGCGAACACTCGGCAACAGTGGCCGCGTCATGGTTGAAGACAAATACACCATTTGTGGTCTGCCGTTTGTGACGCAAGCTATTGGTAAACTGGCCAACCAAGCCACCAAATTAGGAGCGCAAGCCGAATGACAAAGCATCCGGATGCTCCGTTGATTATGACACTATGCCTGATCGCTGCTGTCTTGTTTGTAACCTCGCTCATGATCGGCGCTGCTGATTTAACATTCATGCAGCTGATTAAAGCAGCATTCGCCGCAGAAAAAACACCCGTTTCCATCGTCTTTTGGGAAATCCGCGTGCCGCGCGCCCTTCTGGGCTTAATCACGGGTGCAACACTAGGCCTGTCCGGTGCTGTATTGCAGGGCCTCCTGCGCAATCCGTTGGCGGAACCTGGTTTGATCGGCGTCAGCTCCTCCGCAAGTCTGGGCGCAGTCATAGCTATTTACACAGGACTGACAATTACCATGCCCTTCGCACTGCCAGCGTTTGCATTGCTCGGCGCAGCGATTGCAGCAGTTTTGCTGCCCATGCTGGCAGGCGGGCGAGGGCAGACGCTGACACTGATCCTTGCAGGCGTTGCGATCTCAAGCATAGCGACTGCGCTCACGTCATTGGCACTCAACCTGTCGCCTAACCCGTTTGCAGCCATGGAAATCGTGTTCTGGATGCTGGGTTCATTAAACGACCGGTCCATGCAACACCTTTACATCATTGCGCCGTTCATCGTGATCGGCTGGAGCCTCTTGCTCATCACGGGCAAAGGCCTCAATGCGTTGTCTCTGGGTGAGGAAACTGCTCATACTATGGGTGTGTCTCTACCTCATCTGCGATTTTGTGCCATTGCGGGAACCGCGGCCAGTGTTGGTGCTGTGACAGCTGTGACTGGAACAATCGGTTTCATCGGTCTGATTGTACCTCATCTGCTACGCAAAATGGTGGGCGGAGAGCCGCAACGCCTTCTGCTGCCAAGTGCCATTGCAGGGGCATGCTTGCTTACGCTTGCAGACATCACAGTGAAACTGTTCGGCCCACAATCAAACCTCAAGCTCGGAGTGCTGACGGCAATTGTCGGTGCGCCGTTCTTCCTTTGGCTGATCATTAAACAACGCAGGGCTTTGATCTGATGCTGCTTCAACTCAAAGATCTTTCTGTCAACTACGGTCCCAAGAACATCCTGTCCTCAATCAATCTGGAGATTGGTAAAGGTGAGATCGTTGGCTTGATCGGCCCCAACGGCTCAGGCAAATCCACACTGATGAAAGCCATGGTCGGATTAATCCCGTCTTATGGAGAGATCAGCTACGACAACCAGCTCCTCAAAAGCATCTCGGCCAAGCAATTATCCAAGCATGTTGCTTACATGGCGCAGGAGCGTGATGTGGCATGGGATTTGTCTGTAGAACGCATTTTGGCTTTGGGGTGTGAAGCAATCGGAGGTTCTGTTCGGACGCCAAAACACAAGGCGGAACTGGAAGAGACGATTGCAAGCTTGGGGCTGGACGCAATCAGAAAAGCCTCAATCCTACAGGTGTCTGGTGGAGAGAAGGCGCGTGCTCTGCTCGGTAGGGCCTTGATGCAAAAAACACCATTGATCATTGCGGATGAGCCAACGGCAGGACTTGATCCGGAACACCAGTTGGAGCTGCAGGAGATTTTTCAAAAGCTGCAACAACAAGGTACATCCATGCTTGTCAGCCTGCATGACTGGACATACGCAGCGCGCCTTTGCACGCGGCTCGCGATGCTAAAAGAAGGAAAGCTGGTCGCGTATGGTACGCCAAAAGACGTGTTGACCGAAGAACGCGTGCAGGATGTTTATCGTGTCAAAGCCCATATTCTGCAAACAGAGCAGGGGCCTGTGATCACCCCCACAACACGTTTGTAAGAAGACCTTCGATTATTCGGGTGCAAGGCTCTTACGGAACATGCGATCAAGGTATGCCGCAGCCTCTTTGAAGCGGTCCTTGGACTTATCTGCCGGAAGCAACGTCTCCACCTGACTGTCAAAGTCAGCGTAATGCTGTGTCGTGGACCAGATTGAAAACAGCAGGTGGTAGGGATCTGTCTCTGCGATCTTGCCTTCATTCATCCAGCCTTGAACAACGACTGTCTTCTCATCCACCAGTGACTTCAAAGGGCCGGCAATCAAAGATTTGATGCGCGGGGCACCCTGCAAGATCTCATTGGCAAACAAGCGGCTTTCCCGTGGGTAGTCCCGCGCCATCTCCAGTTTGCGGCGTACATACGCGCAAATCTCTTCAATGGGTTCACCTTCAGGATTGAGCTGATGTAGCGGATCAAGCCAGATGTACAGCAACCGTTCAATCAGCTCTGCATGAATGGCATCTTTGCTATCGTAATAATAAAAAAGGTTTGGTTTGGACAAGCCAGCTTGCTGAGCGACCTGATCGATCGTAGATCCACGAAATCCATAGGTTGAGAACACATCCAGCGCAGCTGCGAGGATCTTCTCAGTCTTTTCTATCTGAATTCGTGTTTTGCCTTTTGCTTCAGAAGCCTTAGCCATACTCTTTTCCAAATTGCTTAAGCACCGAACCTAAAAATACCCGCTCGGTATATGAGTAGGTTAGCACCTACGAAAACACAGTGCTCATATCAAGCTAAACACTAGTAGAAAAGTCGTGATGAGGCGGCTCACCCAATAATTGTTGTTTTTCTGCAATAAAGCGCATTCCTGAAAAGTGGTTCCGGTTTTCGGACAAGAATACGCGTAAAAATAAAGAGTTAAAGCTTGATGCGTGCATCCACATGAACACAGCCTGCTCTGGAAAGAGAAAAGGCCGGGCTCATATAGAACCCGGCCCATGTTTGCTTAGCTGACAGCTTCCGGTGTTTTTGCGTTGTCCGCGTTAAAGGCCGGAATGACCTTTTCGCCGTAATCTGCGATGATCTTCTCTTCGTCACCACTGTCCAGATAAATATTGAACTGAGTGATGCCCGCATCTTTCAGCTTGTTCAGCTTTTCAATGTGGTTTTCAGGTGGGCCGAGAACCGCAAAGCTTTCAACGATATCATCGGTAATGAAGTCGAGGAACGGATTGTCGCTCTGACCGTGCTTGGAATAGTCATAACCACGACGGTTCTCAATGTAAGACGTCAGAGATGCAGGCACCTGATCGGTGTTTGATCCATACTTCTCAACAATGTCCGCCACGTGGTTGCCAACCATAGCAGGGAACCACTTGGTCTTCTCAATGCCTTCTTCCAGTGTGCCTGTATGAGCAGGAGCAGCTGCCATAATGCCGAAGTTGCTCATGTCACGGCCAGCTTCCTCACCAGCTGCAACAGCCTGATCGCCAAGCCATTTACAAATGCCAGGCTCCGCAATCTGCAGAATAAGGCCATCACCTACGCGCCCAGCAGAGCTCAGCGCCTTTGGTCCATAAGCAGCAACCCAGACAGGGAGCTCATAACCATCTGCCCATGGGAACTTCACTGGCTCTGGGCATTCACCGTACTGCGCTTCTTCACCACGGATCAGAGCTTTAACAGTGTGAGTGAACTCTTCCAGACGCTTAAGTGGGGCAGGTTTTTTACCCATCACGCGCACAGCACTGTCGCCGCGGCCCAAACCAATATCAAAACGGCCGCCGGACTGTTTAGCAAGCGAACCAAACAAGCTGGCTGCATGAGACCAGTCACGGGTGTTCGGGTTGGTCACGCACGGTCCAAAACGCATGTTTTTGGTGTGTTCCATGCACATTGCCATAGCAACGAAGCTCTCACGCCATAAAATGTGGCTGTCGTAGAACCAGCAATACTTGAAACCAGCATTTTCCGCCTGACGAACCAGTGCCTTCGCGCGCTCTGGTTCTACAAACCCCTTAAAGCAAATACCAAAATCCATGTGTGTCTCCTCCACAAATAGTAAGGTGTTGTTCAAAGCGTATCCTCGAAAAACGGCAGTTGGCTTTCGAAGAAGGATACGCCCGAAAAAGTCTTAGTGATCCGGTGCCCAGATGCGGATTCCCGCATGTGTAAACGGCACAGCTTTTGAAATGTTCTGACGAATGAGGATCGGAGTGATCGCCTCAATACAGCGTGCTGCTTTTGCATTGCCGCTATTGTAGGTTTTCACATCAAGCTTGTTCACCAGCTCCATCACCACCTTGCGGGCAGCAAGGCTATCACCGCATACGAGGATGTCGCAGTTGATCGGCCAATCCAGATTGTTCAAAGTCGTGGCAGAAACATTGTGCAATGCACCCACAACCGGAATATCTGGCCCAAGCAATGCTTGTGCAGCCTCAGTAGCAGAGCCTTCAGGCGGCATTTCGACGGTCTTCGGGTCACCTGGCGCAAGCGGAACAACAATGTCGATCAGGATCTTGCCAGCAAGGTGCGGTTTCAGGGCGTTTAATGTTGCGTCGTGCGCCGCATAAGGCACAGCAAGCATAACGCACTCACCAGCCGCGGCCACTGCATCCTCGTTACCCATACCGTTGATCTGCGCAGAACCTTCTGGGAGCTTGGTCATCAACTCATCGGCAATTTCCTTGCCGCGAACTGCATCACGAGAGCCAAGCGCAACGGGAACACCCGTACGTGCAAACCTGAGTGCAAGCCCCTGACCCTGTGGCCCGGTTCCTCCGATAATTGCTAATGTCATCGGAACATGTCCTCCTTCTTAGATCTTATTAAATCCTGTGCTGAGCTCGCCTCCAGCGTCCAGTTCAATCCGCGAAACAGCACAACAGGCGTCTGGCCTGCTTTACTGATCACCAGACCGGAAGCCGCGGCCAACTCATCTGCGAAGGCGGGTTCGGTCACACTGAGCAAGCGCCCATGTGCATCCGAGTTGCCTTGTTCTTTGATTGTTGCGGGTACACCGGCAAGGCCCACAGCCACGTTTACTTGGCCAAGTCGCCAGGGCCGTCCAAAAGTGTCCGTAATGGCAAAGCCGATTTCGGCGTTAAAGCGTTTGGAAAGGGCTTCCTGCATACGGGCAGCACTGGCATCCGGGTCTTCAGGCAGCAAAATGAGCGTTTCATCTGTGCCACTGTTGGATTCATCGACGGCCGCATTGGCGGAAATGAAGCCCAGACGGTGCTCACAGATCATCGTCCCTTCATTTTGCGTCGGCCGCTTAAAATGGCGAACCACCCGAGTGCTTTCCTGCAAGATGATCTCAACCTTACGCGGGTCTTTGCTCAGCTCTTCCGCATAGGTCTTAGCGTCTTCAGAAGGAGTGACATCTGACAGTCTCACAATACGGCCTTCCGCCTTAGAGAAGATCTTATGCGCAGATGTCAGGACGTCTCCATCTTGCAAAGAAAGTCCAGCTGCCTCAATGGCATCGCCCAAAATAGCAGCAAGATCATCACCGGGATTGATCTCTGGAATGTTCGGGATCGCATGTAGAGAAAGTGTATGCATCAAACAGCTCTCCGATCAGAACGTTTCTCAAGGAGCCGAGGCTGATGTGCGCTCAAATCTTCCATGTAATCGATATCTCTGGAAAAGGAGGAGGACGGGGCGATCACGCAGTTCAAACCACGCTCTGCCGCCTGGGCCTGATGCTTCAGGAAGGATGAACTGCCATAAGTGAACGAAATGGCATCCGGCGGCGTTACAATCAGCACATTGGTACCGTAGTCATGAGCCGGGCAAAGAACCAGTGAACTGGAAGAACCAGCAAGGCCCAGAAGTCGCTCAAACTCACCAAAGTCAGGTGATGCGATATCGGCAGGCAAAACGCAGAGTGTCTCGTAGCCATGCGCTTTTGCCCAAAGAGCAGCAGTCGACAGTGCACAGTTCAGTCCATCTTCCTCTCCCTCTAAGATCAGGTGAAGGCGATGATCAGTCACGGTTCTTGCGATAGTCGTAGAACTGGTGACCACCGCGATGTCAAAGGGCGTGCTGCTGCGTGTCTGTGCGTCCTGCAGAAAGGCAATGGTCTGTGCAAACAAGTTCGCAGCCACGATGGCCCGTTCATTGGCATCAAGATCCGGTCCCAGACGCGACTTGGCTCTCGCAAAATCCTTTACCGGAACCACAACAAGCGTTTTAAGGGCGGTTTCCGTCATACGCTCAGCTCCCGAGCCTCTGATGCCTTTCCGCTGCCAACATCGGAAAGGGCAAGCAGCGACGCCGCCAGCCGTACTTTGTCATCGCGGGTCTTCATGAGGATCGTGTCCAATGAGGTACACAGACCAAGGCCATTGATGGCAGTCACATGTTGCTCATCTGCATTATCAATCACAAAGCAATCCAGAAAATCCGCATAGATCTGAGCAACACCAAAGGCTGACGCTTCATAGCCAAGGGAAGATAGCATCCGGTCCGCAGGGCCTTTCACCCCCCCCCCATTGATGATCGGTGAAACACCAATCTTGGGAGCCTTGGAGGCCTTTACTGCTTCCAGAATACCGGGAACTTTCAGGATTGGCAGAATACTCACGAGAGGGTTGCTTGGCGCGACCACAATTAAGTCTGCTTCCGCAAGTGCGTTCAGGGCTTCCTCGGTCGCATGTGCATCCTCAATATGATCGTAGTGCAGTTCCCGAACCTCAGGCGCACAGCGCTCTTTGACGAAGTATTCCTGAAAACTCAGCCAACCAGCCTCCGTTCTCACACGCGTTTGAACCATGTCGTCCGTTGGCAAAATCATCTCGCACTGAAGACCAAAGCTCTTGGCGATATCACGTGCAATATGCGTTGGGCGATCTCCCTGCCGACGCCTGTGTGTGCGGTAGATGTGCAGACCAAAATCACGGTCTCCCAGTGACATCCATGTATCGTCACCCAGTTTTGATAGCGTGTCTAACGCGCGGTGGCTTTCATCCGCCACACCCCAACCTTGCTGGCGATCAATCACATCGGCCAGTGTGTAGGTGAGGGTATCAATGTCCGGCGAAACCCAGAGACCGTGGAAAGCCTCATCATCTGCAATGTTGCCGATGATGGAAAGTTCCACATTCTCCAGATGATACAGGCCCTCCGCCATTTTGGCGCCGCCGACCCCTCCGGCAATCAGAGTAACTTTGATAGGTGTGTTTGAGCTCATCCAGCACCTCCGATCGCTTGTACAGGCGCACCATCAGCCTCAGTCAGGAAGTTCAGCAGTCCGGAGTGTGCGCGGGCAACCAGAGGCGCCTGTTGTTCTGGCAATCCATCGGCAAAATCATTGATCACGCCATAAATGGTATTGCGCTGAACAGGCTCTCTGTCTGCTTCCTGAATGACTTGGCACATTTCATAGGCTGTGATTTCCTGCCCATGAGCAGCGCCAGCAGAACGGGAGATGCTCTCATTCATCAAAGTGCCGCCCAGATCATTCACACCGCATTGCAAAAGATCAGAGGCAAACTCTGCACCAAGCTTGGTCCAGGAAACCTGAATGTTGTCGATCCAGCCATGCAGCATAATCCGCGAAACTGCATGCATCTTGCGTACTTCCAGATCAGTCGGGCCGGGGCGCACGTTTTTCGGATCCGCCGTATAAAGCGGGCTCTCAGAGTGCACGAAGCTCAGGGGCACCAGTTCGGTGAAGCCTCCGGTTTCCTTTTGAATATCGCGCAGCAAGGCAATGTGAGCTGCCCAGTGCTCCGGCCCATCAATATGGCCGTACATGATCGTTGCGGTGGTCGGAATTCCAACCTCGTGGGCCGCTTTAATGATCTCTACCCACTTCTCAGTGCTCAACTTGTTGCGGGTCAGCTGCTGGCGAATATCTGTGTCCAGAATTTCCGCCGCTGTACCGGGCAGAGAACCCAGCCCGCAATCCTTCAGGTCCTGAAGAAAGTCCGTGTAAGACTGCTTGGTCTTGGCTGCACCATACCAAACCTCAAACGGTGAAAACGCATGGATGTGCATGTCCGGCAGCGCTTTTTTGATCGCCAACACGAGCTCACGATAATAGGTGCCTTCCATTTTCGGGTGCAGTCCACCCTGAATGCAGACCTCAGTCGCCCCTCGGTCCCAGGCCTCTTGTGCCCGTGCAACAACTTGCTCAGGCACCAGCCATTCAGCACCCGGATCTTCGGTTCGCTTGGCAAACCCGCAGAACTTGCAGCCCATGTAACAGACATTGGTGAAGTTGATATTCCGGTTGACTACAAAACCAACTTTATCGCCATTGCTCCGCTGCCGAAGCGTATCCGCCACATAGGCAATAGCTGGAAACTCTTCTGCTGTGGCCCGGAACAGGCATTCGCCTTCAGCTTGAGAAACCTCATTACCAGCCAGCGCCTTGCTCAAAATATCACGAACGGGAGCGCTGACACTGCGAAACTCTGGCGTATCACCGGTGCGCTGCGGGAAATTGTGAAGGGTCATAGGGTGCCTCCTGACTGAAGCGAGGCAGAGGAACCCATCTGTTCCCAAAGCCCTTGTGATTTTGAAAGCACAGCAGGGTCAACAAACTCGGTTTTATCGTGCAAATAACTCGGATAGACGGTCAGGCGCTCTTCCAGTTTCTGCCCTGCCAACTGGGTCGAATGAGCAAGCTCATCAATCACCGGCCAGCGGTGCTGTGGGTTGATGAAATCAATGGTAACCGGCGAAATGCCACCCCAGTCGTTGATACCCGCACTCAGGTATTCCATATGCCGTTCACTCAAGTTCGGTGGTGCCTGAAGACTGATCTCAGGCGAAAGGATCAACCGGGCTACGGCGAGTGTTCGCAGCATGTCATCCAGCGAAGGTTCCAGATGATTTTCCATTCCGATACCCGGCTTGCGCTGGAAATTCTGGATAATCACTTCCTGAATATGCCCGTGGCGAGCGTGGCTTTCATTGATAGCCTCCAGCGCTTCAATGCGCTCTTTCCACGTCTCGCCAATGCCGATCAGCAATCCGGTGGTAAACGGGATCTTCTTTTGTCCAGCACGTTCCAGTGTACGCAGGCGCTGGACAGGAGCCTTATCCGGACAGCCGTAATGCGGTTGGCCTTCTTTCATCAATCGGCGACTGGTTGTCTCCAGCATCATGCCCATGGAGGCGGCAAAGGGGCGCAGCTGATCAATCTCTTCATCGCTCAGCGTACCCGCATTCACGTGGGGCAGGAGAGTTGTTTCCCGCAGCACCATCTCACAAGCATCTGCCAGATAGCTGACCATGGAACTGTAGCCAAGCGTTGCCAGAGCTGCTTTCGCCTGTTCGTAGCGCAGTTCGGGTTTCTCACCCAGGCTGAACAGCAGTTCCTTACATCCGGTCTCTTCACCCTGACGCGCCGTACGCATCACTTGCTCCGGTGTCATGATGTTGGCTTCGGGCGAACTGGGGTGTTTGACAAATGTGCAATACGTACATGTATCCCTGCACATGTTTGTCAGTGGTACAAAAACTTTACGGGAGTAGGTGACAGTGTTGCCCCAATACTGAAGCTTTACTGTAGCAGCCTGTTGCATCAGATCCCGAAGATCTGAGCCTTGCACTTCCCCCAGGTATCGCGCTTGGTCAGCAGTCAGCATAATTTTTTACCTCTCGGTCAAAAAATATCTGCAACTAACAGTTAGTCAAGGGAGAATTATCTCTCGGCTAGAATAAATATGCTGCAATGCAAATAAAACAAGCAATGTTAAGGGTCTGTTTCAGCAACGGAAAGCTTTATTTTGCAATGATTTTTGTAAAGGTGCTTTGCAATATTGAACTATCAAAATCTTATTTGTGCAAAATTTTAGCAGTACATGCATAAATATCCGCCTTTCCAGTGTGTTGTTTCCCTTGATAAGTAGATGGGGAAACTTTGATTCCGATGATTTAGAAAAAAACATCAAAAAAACTTAGTAAGCTGTGGAGTTTTCTTACCTGCGACGCGCTTATCTCGCAGTTTTGGGAGGGCCTCTAAGTGTTTTACCTATTGGAATATCAGGAGAAATTTTGAAGTCGGCTGGTGAAATTGATCCATTTTTGAAGGTGGGTTGACAGATAATTGACTGTTTGGTCCAATTTACCCAAAGTTTTGGGAGGGGAATATCCAAGATTTAAGCTGAACTAAGCTATTGTATGAGGGGGCCACCTCTGCATACGATACCTACTCTGTTCCAAATGGGAAAAATAACCCTGCGGGAAATCTAGTAGATTGAATTTTTGACATATTTTGCCTGCAGCCTGTTTATGTGCGGTTGCAATCCGTCCGTCCTGTCAAAAAAAGAGATACAGCTTGAATCCTGCGAAAGTCCTCATCGGTTTTATCAGTTTTATACTCCTTCGGGAGACCAGATAACTATGGCGAGCCCGTTGCGTTTTTAAAGAATAGAGCGCGGGTAAGTTGAATAAAACGACGTTGTAAAAGCGTTATCGGAGAGACTTATGAGTAAACTTGGCTCAAATCATCGTATTAATGGTGACAGACTGTGGCGTAGCCTTATGGATATGGCCCAAATCGGACCCGGTGTTCGTGGCGGCAACAACAGGCAAACGCTCACAGACGAAGATGCCGAGGGCCGCAAGCTTTTCACCAGCTGGTGTGAGGCTGAAGGCATGTCAATGCATATCGATACCATGGGCAACATGTTTGCCCGGCTGGAAGGGGAAGATCCGAGCCTTGACCCGATCATGATCGGCTCTCATCTGGATACGCAGCCAACTGGTGGGAAGTATGATGGTGTGCTTGGTGTACTTGCAGGTCTGGAAGTAATCCGCTCCATTCGTGAGCGTGGCATCAAGACCAAACGCCCAATTGAAGTCGTCAACTGGACCAACGAAGAAGGCACCCGCTTTGCTCCGGCAATGCTGGCTTCTGGCGTGTTTGCTGGCATGCACACGCAGGATTGGGCCTATGACCGCGAAGACGCAGAAGGCAAGAAGTTTGGCGATGAACTGAAGCGCATCGGCTATGTAGGTGAGGAACCGGTAGGCGCCCGCAAACTCCACGCCATGTTTGAACTCCACATTGAGCAGGGACCAATCCTCGAAATCGAGGAAAAGGACATCGGTGTTGTCACCCACGGGCAGGGCCTCTGGTGGCTGCAGGTCACGCTCACAGGAAAAGACAGCCACACCGGCTCAACCCCAATGCCAATGCGCAAAAACGCAGGTCTCGGCATGGCACGCATCACAGAGCTGGTTCACCAGATTGCCATGGAGAACCAGCCAGAAGCCGTTGGCGCCATTGGCCATTGCGACGTCTATCCAAACAGCCGCAACGTGATTCCGGGTAAAACCGTCTTCACCATCGATTTCCGCTCCCCGCATCAGAACGTCCTGGATGGCATGAAAGCCAAACTGGAAGCTGAAGCCCCGAAAATCGCAGAAGAACTTGGTCTGGGCATTGAGATCGAAGCCGTCGGTCACTTTGATCCGGTCACCTTCGATGAAGGCTGCGTCACTGCCGTTCGCAATGCAGCAGAACGCCTGAGCTATTCCCATCGCGACATCATTTCCGGCGCAGGCCACGATGCTTGCTGGATCAACCGTGTAGCGCCAACAGCCATGATCATGTGCCCATGCGTGGATGGTTTGAGCCACAACGAAGACGAAGAGATTTCAAGAGAGTGGGCAACCGCAGGTGCTGACGTGCTGTTCCATGCAGTGCTTGAGTACGCGGAAATTGAGCAAGATACCACCGAGCCAGCCGAATAACCCATAGATTTTAAAGAGTTGAGGACTGCAATATGTCTAAAGTTATCAAAGGCGGCACGATTGTAACTGCCGATAGAACCTACAAGTCTGATGTGCTGGTTGACGGTGGCAAGATCATCGAGATCGATGAGAACCTTTCCGGTGATGAAACGCTGGATGCCACTGGTTGTTATGTCATGCCGGGCGGGATTGACCCGCACGTGCATCTGGAAATGCCGTTCATGGGAACGCATTCTGCAGACAATTTCGAAATCGGCACAAGGGCTGGTCTTGCTGGTGGCACAACCATGGTGGTGGATTTCTGTCTGCCATCCCCCGGCCAATCCATGATGGAAGCGCTTGCCATCTGGCAGCAAAAATCCGGTGCAGCATGCTCGGATTACTCCTACCACATGGCCGTCACATGGTGGGGTGAGCAGGTCTTCAATGAGATGCAGGAAGTGGTGGATCGTGGCATCAACACCTTCAAGCACTTCATGGCCTACAAAGGCGCCTTGATGGTGGATGATGACGAAATGTTCGCATCCTTCCAGCGGTGTGCTGCGCTTGGTGCGATGCCGCTTGTCCATGCTGAAAACGGTGATGTGGTCGCCACCATGCAGCAAAAACTGCTGGCAGAAGGCAACAACGGCCCGGAAGCGCATTCTTATTCTCGCCCGCCGGAAGTGGAGGGTGAGGCCGCCAACCGTGCAATCATGATCGCAGATATGGCTGGTGTGCCGCTCTACATCGTGCACACAAGCTGTGAGCAGGCCCATGAAGCCATCCGCCGCGCCCGTCAAAAAGGCATGCGTGTGTATGGGGAGCCGCTCATTCAGCACCTGACACTGGATGACAGCGAGTACGCCAACCCGAACTGGGACCACGCCGCGCAGCGCGTCATGTCGCCTCCATTCCGCAACAAACAGCATCAGGATAGCCTTTGGGCAGGCTTGCAGTCTGGCTCATTGCAGGTGGTCGCAACTGACCACTGCGCCTTCACATTGGAGCAGAAACGCTTTGGTGTTGGCGACTTTACCAAGATCCCGAACGGTACAGGCGGTTTGGAAGACCGCATGCCAATGCTCTGGTCAACCGGCGTGCGCACAGGTCGCCTGACCATGAACGAGTTCGTAGCTGTCACTTCCACCAATATCGCCAAGATCCTGAATATGTATCCTAAAAAAGGTGCAATTCTTGAAGGGGCGGATGCCGACATTGTTGTTTGGGATCCTAACCGCTCAAAAACAATCACTGCTACAAATCAGCAGTCCTGCGTCGAATACAATGTGTTTGAAGGCAGGGAAGTGGTCGGTCTGCCACGTTTCACACTCACCCGCGGCAAAGTCGCGATTGAGGAAAGCACGGTTAAAACCGAACCAGGTCACGGTGAATTCGTTGGTCGCGAGCCAAATGCTCCGGTCGGCGCCGCTCTGTCCAAGTGGAAGGAAATCACAGCGCCGCGCAAAGTTGAGCGCCGGCCAGAATTGATGCCAGCAGGCGTATAAGCCTGCACACAGAGCAAAAGGCGCATCTCAGAACAGAGGGCACTGGCTTTCGGATAAGGATGCGCCCGAAAACAGCAATTTAGAGCATGTCGCGGAGCTTCAGAGCACTGCGATATGCCATCAGGTCCGCGTGGGGTACGCGGGCTGGTCATTAAACGCAGTAGTATTTTTAGAGGGGATCTGCTGCTTTTAATCTGAGGGGGAATTACTCGATGTCGGATTCAACTCTAGGCTCAACCGGGAATGTCGTCCCGGACGAGTTTGGTATTATCCATCAGGAACTCGTCGGAATCGACGGTGATCTTTACAACGAAGATCAGCTGCCAACTGCTGCAGTGGCTCGTACATGGAACTGGGTTTCCATCTCCGCGCTCTGGGTCGGTATGGTGGTCTGTATCCCAACGTATCTGCTCGCGTCCTATCTGATTGGCGCAGGCATGAGTTGGGATCAGGCGGTCATGACGATCCTGCTTGCCAACGCAATCGTTCTCATTCCAATGGTTCTGATCGGCCATGCAGGCACCAAATACGGTATTCCGTTCCCGGTTTTGCTGCGCTCGTCCTTCGGTCCAGCTGGTGCAAAATTTCCAGCAGTCGCCCGTGGTATCGTGGCTTGTGGCTGGTTCGGTATTCAGACATGGGTTGGTGGTTCCGCGATCTACGTGATCCTGAACACGCTCATGAGTGGAGCACTGGCCGGTGACCCGCTCCCAATTCTGGGCATCAATGCAGGCCAGTTTGCCTGTTTCATGGCGTTTTGGGCACTGCACCTGTACTTCATCAAAAACGGTACAGAATCCATCCGTTGGTTGGAAACTTATGCAGCACCATTCCTGCTCGCAATGGGTCTGGCGCTGCTGGCATGGGCCTATGTCAATGCTGGTGGGTTCGGTGCAATGCTCTCCACTCCAAGCCAGTTTGCTGAAGGTCAGCCTAAAGAAGGCCAGTTCTGGTCCGTCTTCTGGCCAAGCCTCACAGGTATGGTCGGCTTCTGGGCAACCCTTGCACTGAACATTCCGGACTTTACGCGCTATGCAAAAAGCCAGAAAGACCAGTTCATGGGGCAGGCTGTTGGCCTTCCAATCCCAATGGCGCTGTTTGCGTTCATCGCCTCTGCGGTGACTTCCGCAACTGTGGTGATCTTCGGTGAACCAATCTGGGATCCAATTGTATTGGCTGAGAAAATGGGTGGCATGAGCATTATCATCGCTCTATTCGCACTCATCGTTGCAACGCTCACCACCAATCTGGCGGCAAACGTTGTGGCTCCGGCACACGGGTTCTCTAACCTGGCACCGAAATCCATCAACCTGCGCACCGGCGGTTACATCACAGCGGCTATTGGCCTTGTGATGTTCCCATGGATCCTTGTGAACCACATCATCGGCTGGTTGATTGCATACTCAGCGCTGCTGGGTCCGATTGCGGGAATTATGCTGGCAGACTACTACCTGCTGCGTAAAACCAAGCTCAACGTGGAAGATCTGTTCAAGCACAACGGCATCTATTCTGGCTCAAACGGCTGGAACTGGGCGGGCGTGCTCGCGCTGATCATCGGTATCCTGCCAAACCTTCCAGGCTTCCTGGCAGGCGTAGGTCTTTCCGGTCCAGCCTCACCACTGTTCGCAACCATCTACACCTATGCATGGTTCGTTGGTCTGTTCGTAGCAGGTATCGCCTACCTAATTCTGGCGAAAATCCTGAACAAGTAACAGGCAGACACACTTTAAATAACGAGAAGAAGGGGCGGCGTATCATGCGCCGCTTCTTCCTGTTTCAAAGGAAGAGAAAATGCCAAAAGCCTATTGGGTCGCTCACGTCACAGTCACAGATCCTGAACCCTACAAGCTCTACGCCGACGGAGCTTCTGCTGCATTCAAAAAGTACAGTGCCAACGTTCTGGCCCGCGGCGGCAAGTTTGAGGATCTGGAAGGCACAAACCATCCCCGCAACGTGGTGATCGAGTTTGCCGACATGGAAACCGCAATGGCGTGTTACAACAGCGAAGAGTATCAGGCGGCCAAAAAGCATCGTGAAAACGCTGGCATTGCCAACATCATCATCGTGGAAGGCGCCTAACGCGCATCTGGATCGGATGAAACGAAAAAAGCCGCAGCGATCAAACTGCGGCTCTTTTTATGTCTTCTGGTGAAAACTTATTTCTCTCGCAATTCCCGGCGCAAAATCTTACCCACGGTCGATTTCGGAAGCTCTTCCAGAAACTCCACGTATTTCGGCACCTTATAAGCCGCCATCGCATTATGGCAGTAATCCTGCACGGCTTCTGGCGTAACGTCCTCGTTGTTGCGCACAACAAACGCTTTCACCGCTTCGCCAGTCCGCTCGTCAGAGGTACCTGCAACAGCCACTTCAACCACACCCTTGATCTCAGCTATCACAGCCTCAACCTCTGCAGGGTAGACGTTGAAGCCAGACACAAGCACCATGTCTTTCTTGCGGTCGACAATCTTGAAGTTGTTGCGCTTGTCCATGATCGCAATGTCACCGGTACGGAAGAACCCGTCCGGCGTCATCACCGCAGCAGTTGCCTCCGGCTTGCGCCAGTATCCCTGCATAATCTGCGGCCCGCGTGCACAAAGCTCACCCGGCTGGCCAAGCGGAACTTCATTGTCCTCCGCATCCAGCAGCTTGATCTCCGTCTTCGGCATGGACTGGCCGACGGTCTCAGTAAACTCAGTGCTATCAAACGGATTCACAGAAAGGATCGGCGAGGTCTCACTCAGACCATATCCTTCAATGATGTGGTGACCGGTAATCTGTTTCCACTTATCCGAAATCGCCCGCTGAATGGCTGATCCACCGCCCATGGCAAATTTGTAGTTGCTGAAGTCCAGCTCATCAAAGCCCGGGGTATGCAGTAGACCATTGAAAAGCGTGTTCACCCCGGTGATCACGCTGAACTTCCACTTCTTAAGTTCTTCGACAAACCCCGGCATATCGCGTGGATTGGTGATCAGCACGTTGCGGGATCCTAACCAGTAAAATGACACGCAGTTCACCATCAACGCGAAGATATGATAGAGCGGGAGCGCCGTAATCACGATCTCCTCACCAGCCCGCATAAACCCGTCTGTCGCCGCATCAAACTGTGCGATATTGGCAACCAGATTGCCATGGCTCAGCGCAGCGCCTTTAGAAAGGCCCGTGGTGCCGCCCGTATACTGCAGGTAAATCAGATCACTCGGATTAATCTGCGGCGGCGTAAAGTCCAGCTGCTCACCTTTTTCAAGAACATCTGAGACTGTCAGGCGGTCTGCAAACATCTCGTGTGGAGGCGGTGAGGGCATGTCCACACCAGACGCATCGCCCACATTGGCAATCACCACATTTTTGATTGGTGTATCCGCAACAACCTCTGCAAGCGTCGGGCTGGAGCCCGAGAAAATAAAGATCGTATCAGTGTCCGCATCGTTGAGCTGGTGTTTCAGCTCGCGCGGTGTGTACATAGGGTTGACGTTCACCTGCACCAGTCCGGCGCGCAATATGCCGAACATGAGAACCGGAAACGCCAGAATATTTGGCAGCATAATGGCGACGCGGTCGCCTTTCTTCAGGCCCAGCTCATTCTGCAAATAGGCAGCAACTGCGCGAGACCTCTCATCAACGTCTTTAAATGTAAGTGACTGGCCAAAATTGGTGAAGGCGACATTGTTTGCAAATCGGCCATTGGCCTCTTCAAATATCTCGATCACAGACCTGTAACCGTTCACATCAATTGGCTTGGTGAATACAGTAGGTGTCCAGGTTGGAGCACTAAGTGTATCAGTCATAATTCCTCCCAAAATTAAAACCTATACGCGTATATTAGAATATTCTTTCAGCTTACGCTTTAGGAATATCGTTCATCATTCAATATCTTATGAATTTTTTCTTTTTCCTCTTCAAAATCCCTAGGAGGAGCAAGGCCAAGTGAGCCCATAGCTGCCATGAAAAGCATATCAACCATTGCCTGCGATCCAAAACGGGCAGGGCCGGCATTGCGAATGGCTTGATTGGCGGTGAACCCGGTAATGAGCTGAACCGTCTGCCGCACCTGCATCTCCCAGTCCTCAAATGGAATCTGGTCCTTATAAGGGGTGCTGAGTTCAAGAATACGCTCTGCTGTCATGATGGTCAGCTGCTGGAAGCGCTTCCAGGTCTCAGGCTCCTTTGCTGAGATTTCATGAGCGGCGCGATACAGGCCAACATTCTCTTGCAGCAGTTTGTGGTTCAGAGCTGTCACAAAGTAGATAGTACTCTCAAGCGAGCCGAGGGGATCCTGCAGATCCTGAATAAGGCGTTGAGCATGCTCCTCGTAAATCTCAAAAAGGCGCTCGAACAACATTTCCTTGTTCTTGAAGCGAAAGTAGAAATTACCCGTAGACGAACCTGCAAGTTGAACAATGTCTGAAACCCGCGCCCGCGCCACACCCTCTTTGGCAAAAATCGTTTTTGCAGCTTGCAGGAAATTCTGCTCCGCCTCATAGCCTCGTTTTTGTTTTGGCTTATAAGATTTCATTTTACACTCAAACTAGACGATAAGTTCTGTTTTTGATAATGATAATTGTGTTGCCAAACTATAACATCTCTTGGCTTGGGGCCACTGATAATAGCAGAATGCATGTGTGATTTGGGAACATATTGGGGGGACTATGAAATTACGCGAATTATTGCTGGGGGTGGCCTTTTCATTCACTGCATTTGTGGGCGTGGCACAGGCTGCCAAAGAGCTAAAAATTGCAACCAGTGCGCCTTTAGGTACCCCATGGGTCAACCATGTGGAGGCCATTGCGAGCAAAATATCGGCCAACTCAGACGGGGCAATAAGCGCGAAATTATTTCATGCAGGTCAACTCGGTACAGAACCGGTTATGGTCCAAAAAGCCATTCGCGGAAGGATCGATATTCTCGGCAGCTCCATGACGGCGTTCTCCACGGTTGTCCCGGAAATGGCTCTCATGGGGGTTCCGTTCCTGTGGGACAGCTATGCGCAAATTGATTGCGCAATGGACAAACACCTGACGCCTGTTTTTGAACCTCTCTTTGAGAAAAAGGGTTTCAAGTTCCTGCAATGGAATGAGTTGGGCTGGATTCATACCTTCAGCAAAAAACCATTTCTGGCTCCTAGTGATGTGAAAGGCGTGAAAGTACGTGCAGCACCTGCCAAATACTCGGTCAACTTCTGGCAGGGTATGGGCGCAAACGGTGTCGTTCTACCACTTGCTGAAACGCCGTCTGCACTGCAAACCGGCATGGTGGAAGGCGGAACACTGCCAGCCATGACCTACGTGGCCATGGGCATGGGCAAGATGGCTCCACATCTCACGCTTTCTGCGCACCTACACCAGTCCGGAGCACTGGTCATGAGCATGCGCACTTGGAAAAAGTTGAGTAAGAACGAGCAGGACAGCATCACCAACGCTCTGGTGCCTGTCCAGGGTCTTCGAGATGAAGTCCGCTCCATGGCAAAGGACATGCTCGCAGGTTTTCAGGAAAAGGGTGGGCACGTCCATAAGCTTTCAGCCGAGCAACGCGAAGAATGGAAAACAGCCGTCCTGCCATTGCGTGAGGAACTGGTAAGCTCAATCGGCGGGCAGGCACAAGAAGTCTGGCCTAAGATTCTAGAGGCAAAGAAAGCCTGTCTGCTTTGATTCCATGATACCTGAAAGGAAGAGCCCACTACATTTTGAGGGCTCTTTTCAATTTGCATGAAGCGATTTTTCCAGCTGCTGTACCGATTTGAAGCGACACTTGCTGCTCTGGCCTACATTATCGTGGTGTTAGCCATGCTGGCTGATGTCGTTGCACGAGAGTTTTTTGATCTCTCATTGATGCACAGCAGCAAGATCGCGCTGTTTGCAGCTATTTTTGCTGGCATGCTGGGCCTTGGCCTTGCAACATTCACCGGCAACCACATCCGCCCCAAGATCACTGACCAGCTGTTGCCGGCAACATGGCAAAACCTTCTGCAGCGACTGGGAGACGTTTTGAGCGGGGCGCTCTTCCTGCTCGCGGGCTATGTCTCGTTTGGGCTCGTGCAGTCCTCCTATGAAATCGGGTTCCTGGTGCCCGTGGTGGATTGGCCGCTCTGGTGGTTCCAGTCCATCATGCCCTACGCCTTCTGCTCCAATGCCCTCAGATATTTCGGCTTTGCGCTGTCGCCCTCTTTGAAGCCAGAAGAGGCAGATGCGGCATGACCTATGCGCTCCTTCTCACACTCGCTGTTCTGGTGATGCTGATCTTGCGGCAGAACCTCATTGTTATCTTGATGGTGCTCGGCGGGGCAGTACAGCTCCTTTATAGCGATGGCGAGCTGATGTTCATGGCGGAGGACTTTTGGGCCGCGCTGGATCGCGAAGCGCTTCTGTCCATTCCCGTTTTCTTGCTGTGCGGCTCCATCATGAGCCGCGGTGCCATTGCGGAGCGGCTCGTCACAGTCCTCAAAGCATTGACTGGATCTTTGTCAGGAGGTCTCGGTGTAGCAACAATCCTCTCCTGCGCTTTCTTTGCTGCAATCTCGGGCTCCTCCATGGTTACGCTGTTGGCGGTTGGGTCTGTGCTGTACCCGGCACTGCGAGAGCAGGGGTACTCCACCAGTTATTCTCTGGGTGCGCTATCGAGTGCAGGAACACTCGGTGTTGTCATCCCGCCCAGCATTCCCATGATCATTTACGGTCTGGTCACAGAAACCTCGATCACTGACATGTTTCTGGCGGGCGTCATTCCAGGGCTTTTGCTTACCATCGCTTTGGCGATCTATTCAGCCTGGGCCAACAGAACGATCCCGCGCACAGGCTTTGACGTGAGCGCAGCAGGCAGTGCAATCACCAACGGAATTTGGTCCCTGCTCATGCCGGTCATTCTGCTTGGGGGCATTTACTCCGGATACTTCACAGCCACAGAAAGTGCTGCCATCGCCTTGGCCTATGCGCTCGTTGTCGAGCTGTTCATTTATAAAGAGCTCACACTGGCCCAGCTCTGGGATGCTGTCATTCACACAACCCAGATGCTCGGTGGCCTGCTCCCAATTCTTGCCATCGCCGCGACTTTGAACATGGTGCTGACAACAGAGCAGGTGCCAAGCCAGCTGGCACAATGGCTGTCCGCGCACGTGGAAGAAAAATGGATGTTCCTGATCGGCCTCAACATCCTTCTGCTGATGGTTGGGTTCTTTATGGAGATCATCTCTGCACTGCTGATTATGGCACCCATTCTGCTTCCCGTCGCAACAATCTACGGCATCAATCCAGTGCATCTTGGTGTGATCATGATCATCAATCTGGAGATTGGCCTGCTGACACCACCTGTCGGCATCAATCTCGTGGTTGCTTCCCAGGCGTTCAGGGAAAGCTTCTGGACTGTCACAAGGTCAGTCATTCCATTTGTCCTGATCATGCTCTGCGTGCTGCTGCTCGTTACCTTCCTGCCTGATCTCTCACTCTTTCTTGTAAGCTGAGGAACTCGTAAATGATTGAAAATATCTTCAAAATGACGGCAATCGAAGTTTCTCAAGCAATCCGTGACAAGCAGATCACATGCAGTGAGGTGATAGAGCAGCATCTGACGCGCATTGATGAAACCGCGCATCTGAATGCCATCACCACCCGCTTTGATGATCAGGCCCGTCAGGCAGCAGAGCAGGCAGACCAGGCGGTGCAGCGCGGTGAGCCGTTAGGTCCACTCCACGGCATTCCCGTCACCATCAAAGAAAACATCGATCAGGCTGGCGCCTCCACAAACAACGGTGTGAAAGCATTTGCTGGCCTGATTGCTAAGCAGGACGCTCCCCTTGTCCAGAGATTGAAACAGGCAGGAGTAATTCCGATTGGGCGCACAAACACACCAGAAATGTCATGGCGCTTTCATACGGACAACACTTTGTTCGGCCAGACCCTCAACCCGTGGAATACATCCCGCACACCAGGCGGTTCAAGCGGTGGAGCAGGGAGCTCACTGGCAGCTGGCGTCGGATACATCGCCCATGGGTCCGACCTCAGCGGTTCCATACGCCTGCCAGCCTTTTGCTGCGGTGTGCTGGGCTTGCGCCCCTCTCATGGACGCATACCGTTTTACAATGCCACCGGAGCTGCAGAACGCCCAATCACCATCCAGCTCTCCTCAGCACAAGGACCACTCGCACGCTCGCTTGATGATCTCAAACTCGCTTACGATGTGATGAAAGGCTATTCCGATCTGGATACATGGTCACTGCCGGATATGATTGAGGATAAGATCTTCCCAAACAGGGTCGCACTCATCACACCACCGGATGCTGACCCGAAAATCAATGAAGCTCTGAAGCAAGCAGGCGAGGTACTGGCGCAGCAGGGGTACAAGGTGGATAACACCAGCATTGATTTTATCGAAGAAGCCTACACACACTACACATCGCTTTTGATCACCGAAGTCGCACTCCAGAAGGAGAGCGTGATCGACCGTTTTGGCTCAGAGCAACTACAGGCAATATTTGAGTACTACACGCAATTGGTGCCGCCCATGGACTATCACGGTTATGCGCAGGCTTTGGCCGCTAGATCGCACTACCATCGCCTGATTGACCAATTTCAACGCAAATATCCCGTAATCCTTTCACCCGTTTGCACAAAAAACGCATTTGAGGCAGGTGCAGATATCAAATCCGTTGATAGCCTTAAAGAGATAGCAAAAACAAACACCTACCTCGGCTCTGTAAACTTTTTTGACCTTCCCGCCATGAGTATCCCCACACGTGACACCCAGGACGGCATTCCAATCGGTATCCAGCTCATCGGCCCGCGTTATGGCGAAGAATACCTCTTTATAACGGCTAAGATTTTGGAGAATAACGGGTTTATCTCTTCTAAACTGGCGTCGGCAACAGAGGTGATGGCGTAGCCAATACGTGCGATTTTGAGGTCAATAATACAAAACAGAGCCAGAATTGCCGTGGTTTCCGGAAATTTAGAATAGAAAACAGGAAGAAAAGAGAGGCGCTGATCCATAGTTTTTCATCAAAGGACAGCTCAGAGACGCCCGTCTCAAGGCTGTCTGGTTATCCCCTCAAGAACTATGCAATCTGAAGTGCTGGCGAGCTCTTCAGAAAATGGGAGAAAAGCATGGCCCGAAACCCCAAAATCACCTTTATTGGTGCCGGTTCCACCACGTTTATGAAGAACATCATCGGTGATATTCTGCAGCGTCCAGCGCTCTCTGGAGCGCATGTTGCTCTGATGGATATCAACGAGGAACGCCTTGGTGAATCTGAAATTGTAGCGCGTAAACTGATTTCGACGCTGGGAGTGAGCGCAACAGTTTCAACGCACACCAATCAGATGGAAGCGCTTGATTCTACTGACTTTGTAGTCGTTGCTTTCCAGATTGGTGGCTTCGAGCCGTGCACGGTCACCGACTTCGAAATTCCAAAGAAATACGGCCTTCGCCAGACCATCGCGGATACCCTCGGCATCGGCGGAATCATGCGCGGCCTGCGCACCGTTCCACACCTCTGGAGTATCTGCGAAGACATACTCAAAGTATGCCCGGATGCGGTCATGCTTCAATACGTGAACCCAATGGCGATCAACACCTGGGCCATCGCGCATAAATACCCACAAATCAAACAGGTAGGCCTCTGTCACTCTGTTCAGGGCACTGTCAAAGAGCTGGCGCACGACCTTGATATCGATCCTGCAAATATCCGCTTTAGATGTGCAGGCATCAATCACATGGCGTTCTATCAGTATCTGGAAGAGATCAAAGAAGACGGCACATTTGAGGATCTCACTCCAAGGCTGATAGAAGGCTACCGTGAAGGCCGCTATCCGAAACCATCCACGTGGAACCCACGCTGTCAGAACGTAGTGCGCTACGAGATGTTGACCCGTCTTGGCCATTTCGTAACGGAGAGCTCAGAGCATTTTGCTGAGTATGTTCCGTGGTTTATCAAACGTGACCGCCCAGACCTGCTGGAGAAATTTTCCATTCCGCTCGACGAATACCCGGTCCGCTGTGTGGAGCAGATTGAACGCTGGAAATCTCAGGTGGAAGACTACAAAAATGCAGAGAGCATTGAAGTAGAGCGCAGCCATGAATACGCCTCAACGATCATGAACTCCATCTGGACTGGTGAGCCAGCAGTTATTTACGGCAACGTACAAAACAAAGGCTACATCACCTCGCTGCCACAGGATTGCGCAGTTGAAGTGCCGTGTCTTGTGGATCGCAACGGCATCCAGCCAACGCACATTGGAAAATTGCCAGCGCAATTGGCTGCTCTGATGCGTACAAACATTGGCCCTCAGGAGTTGACTGTTGAGGCACTCATGACGGAGAAGCGCGAGCATATCTATCACGCTGCAATGCTTGATCCGCACACCGCTGCGGAGTTGGATCTGGACCAAATCTGGGCCATGGTGGACGAGCTTCTGGAAGCGCATAAAGACTGGTTGCCAGCTTGGACGCAGAAGCAAGTGCTTGAAACTGCATAGCAAGTGCGCTGCCAATTAGAGAATGCGATGACATAAGCGGTTGCCTGAAACGAGGCTGCCGCTTATGTATATTCTGATATATCAAAGATGAGTGCCAAGCACTCCCTGGGGGAATAAATGTCTGGGAACGTCACCTTCCATGATCTGAAGGACGCAAGTGTGTTCATCACCGGCGGCGGAGCAGGGATCGGCGCAAGCCTCACTGATGGCTTCATGCAACAAGGTGCCAAAGTCGCCTTTGTACAACGCTCTGATGCTTCAGAATTTGCCGAGCAGATGAAGGAAAAACACGGTGTCGCACCTTTGTTCATCAAGTGTGATGTCACCGATGTTGATGCTCTTCAAGCTTCCATCAAACAGGCGGAAAAGGCCCATGGCCCGATTACCGTACTGGTCAACAATGCTGCCAACGACACTCGCCATACCCTTGAAGAATTTACGGTAGATCAATGGGATGCGTCTATGCATGTGAACTTGCGCCCTCATTTCTTTACCGCTCAGGCCGCTGCCGCAGGCATGAAAGCAGCTAGTGGTGGTTCCATTATCAACTTCTCATCCATTTCCTACATGATGGGCAACGCAGGTTATCCGGCTTATGAAGCGTCCAAAGCAGCCATCACTGGTCTGACCAGAGCTTTGGCGCGTGAGCTGGGACCAGACAACATCCGCGTCAACGCTTTGATGCCGGGCTGGGTCCTCACACAGCGCCAGAAAGACCTTTGGGCAACACCGGAAGATCTGAAAGCCCATCTGGGCCGTCAGTGTTTGAAGGAGCATCTGGAACCGGACGATATTATTGATGCAGCACTGTTTTTGGCATCTAAAGCCAGTCGTATGATGACCAGCCAAGCCCTTGTCATTGATGGCGGCGTTGTCGTGACAGGTTAAAGAAAAAGTAGCGGGTAGGCAGCTGCCCGCTATATCTTGCCAATGTTTCTGGCCTTTTTGCGAAACGCAGCTGGAGACGTGCTGAAGTGGTTTTGGAACGCCTCATAAAAGCTCGAAAGAGACCTGAACCCGGCATCCATAGCGATGGACAAGATCTTCATTTCAGACTCAGCAAGCAACATGCGTGCATGGGATAGCCGGACGCGCGTCAAATGTTCCTTGATCGGTAGCCCTACAATGCGCTTGAACAAAGTCATTGCATGGCTCGGCGATAAGCCAACACATTCAGCAACATCAGAGACAGAAATGTCCGAGGTGTGGTTCTCTGAAATGAACCGCAACATCTCTTCCACATGCAACATGGACTTTCCGCGACCAACCACCGTGCTGGACTGACGGTAGTCATGATGCAGTGTGTTCCAACCGTCCAGCGCCAGACGCGTAAACCGCGACGAGATCTCACTCAGAACCAGTTTGCGCCAGTTGATGTCATCTCGTTTGAACTCGCTTGCCCAATGGCCAAAGCGCACCGCATCAATCGGGCAGGGCGCCTTGTTGCAAATCACATCTCCTGAAATGAGTGCATCAGTGATGCGTGTGGGCAAACCCCACTGCAATATTTGTGCAAAGGAGATGTAGAGATTGACCATATCGCCATCCCCGCGCACCCCAACAACACCGTGCGGCGCGGCGCCCCAGAAGCAAATCATGTAACCGGGGTGAACAGTCACATGACTTCCTGAGAAGGAATAGTCCATTTCACAGTTAATCAGGAAGTTCACTTCAATAGAGGCATGGTGATGATAAGGCCTTTTGGAGAATACGTGAGGCTTATGGCGCATAATCAGGAAATTATCTGTCGAGGGTATGACACTCTGATCCAGATATTGGCGATATATGTCATCGCTAATACTCAATTACACATCCTCCTCTTGCGTCAATATTTGAAAAGCCGAATGAATCGATATTAATACGAGAGTTCGGCTCTCAATATTCTCCCATGTGTATAGTATAGAGAAATACGCAGTTTAAAAGCATCTACGAAGAAAATCGGAATTTATGAATAGAAAGCCGGAGGAAAAGAGACGGCGCGGGTGGCCATGATGGTGTTGGGAGTAATGAAATGGGGGAGGAATTGATGTCTTCAACAAACCTTGTGTCTAAACTTTGCTTAGCAGCAGGTGTAAGTGCCTGTGCAATCGCGGCAAGTTCAGCACTGGCCGACAAAATGCCGGTTGAGCAGTCCATGTCCACATTGGAATATGATCTGCTGTCTCGCAGTGATTTGTGGACCTATCAGAAACTGGAGGGCTATAGCGAAGCCCCGTTCCTGAGTGGACTGGTCAAGGCAGGCAAGTTGCCACCTGTTGGCGAGCGACTACCAGCAGAGCCGCTGGTTATGTCAACCAAAGCCATGTCTGAGGGGATCGGCGTTTACGGCGGAGTATTCCGTCATGTCATCGGCGGTCGTCCGGAAGGCTGGAACTGGCTCGCTGGTCAGCATCAGGGCTGGGGCGGCATCAATATGGCCATTCAGGAATGTCTGGTACGCAACGGCCCGCTCTGGCAGGTAAAGGCAGAGGAGCAGTCCGGTCCGCTACCAAACCTAGCTAAAAGCTGGGAGTGGAGCGACGACAAAACCGAACTGACCATGCATCTGGTTGAAGGCATCAAATGGTCCGATGGTGATCCCTTTGATACAGAAGACATCCGTTTTTGGTGGGACGACAACGTTCAGGATGAGAACATTGCATCCCGTCTGCCAAAAGGTGGCCTTGGTGAGGGTACAACGCTTGAAGTGATTGATGCTTACACATTCAAGTTCACTTTCGCCAAACCACAAGGCCCGGAAATCCTGAAATCTCTGGCCTATATTCAAGGCTGCCCCGGTCCCTCGCACACACTCAAAACGAAACATCCCAAATACAACAAGGATGCCAGTTACGAAGACTATCGCAATGCAATGCCTGCGGACGCAGTTCCACCAGTTGTTCTGGGAGGCTGGGTGCCAGTGCGCCACAAGGCGGATGAACTGGTGATCTTGCGCCGTAATCCGTTCTATTGGAAAACAGATGAAGCTGGCAATCAGCTGCCATACCTGAACGAGATGCACTTCAAACTGTCCACTTGGTCAGACCGCACAACGCAAGCTGTCGCCGGGACTGCTGATTTTTCCAATATGGAAAACCCGGGCAACTTCGTGGAAGCACTCAAGCAGACATTGTCTGCAGATGCACCGGTTAAAGCCAACTTTGGCCCACGTGTTCTCTCGTGGCGTCTGGAACTGAACTTCTCTGAAACAAACGGTGTTCAGGATGAAGTGGACGCTGAACTCCGCAAGTTCTTCCGGCAAAAAGACTTCCGCGTTGCTCTCAGTCATGCGCTTGATCGTCAGGCGATCGGCCAGTCAGTAGCGCGTGGTCCGTTCATGTATCCATATTCTGGTGGCTTCTCCAGCGGATCTCCGTATTACGATTACGACAGCACCGTCTACTACCCGTATGATCTGGCAAAAGCCAACGCCATGCTGGATGCTTTGGGCCTCAAAGACACCGATGGCAACGGCATTCGCAACATGCCAGGCTCAGGGTCTGATCTGGAAATCGACATGATGACAGATCGCAGACAGGTCACTGAGAAAAAACAAGCAGATGCCATCATTCTGATGCTGGCAGAAGCAGGCATTCGTGTGTTGATCCGCAACGTGGATACAATTGATACAGCGTCGAAGAACGGCGACTTCAACATGTTGATACGCCGGAAAGAATGGGCGCTTCCAACTCGTGAAACCTGTTTCCATCTGCCAATCGCAAACAGCTGTCCTGACCGGCATCTTCCAGGTTCAGATGGCACGCGCAACCTGATGGATTTTGAAATCGAGATGGTCGATGCCTATCAGACCATTCTGTCCACCTGGGATGCGGTTGAAGCAGCTGATGCAGCCAAAACCATCCAGCGTCTGTGGACTGAGAATGCCTACACCATTGGCACCGTTCAGGCTCCTGCTGCGCTTCTCGTCAACAAACGCATCAGGAACGCGCATCCGGGCACACCCGTCAACATGTTTGAATGGGCAGAAGATGGTGTTGTGCGTGAGCGCCTCTGGACACCAAAGGATCAGCAGTTGAAAGAACTCCTCCCAGGAATGATCGCTGAATACTAGAGCGCGTTCCGTTTGATTGGATTCAATCAAACGACAAGAATTCGCTCCAACAAAGATGTTAGAGCGCGATGCATGAATGTAAATGAACGCGACGTGCACTAAGGCAGGCAAGGCGGGTCAATTCTGGCCCGCCTTCCAACGCAACAAGCAATAAATGCTCAATAGCTGGGAGGGCTAGATAAATGGGCTTGTTACGCTTTTTAGCGCAACGTGCAGCTGCAACACTGGTCTTGTTGGTCGGGATCTCCATTGTTTCCTTCGCGATCATACAAGCTGTTCCAGGTGACTATGTTGACATGTGGATGGCGACAACTGCCGCCCAAACCGGACAGTCACGTGCAGTTTTGGAACCTCAGGCGGAAATTTTACGCACACAGTTAGGGCTGGATCAGCCCGTTGTCGTGCAATACTGGCGATGGATTGTCGGCATCGTCACTGCTGGCAATTTCGGAGACTCGTTTTTCTTCTCCAAGCCGGTCACAGAAGTCATCGGTCTGCGTCTGCCGCGCACACTCGCTCTGGCCTTCACTGCCATGGTGCTGGCTCAGTTCATTGGCGGTGCGCTTGGTGTTTACGCAGCCATGAACCAGTACAAGCTCGGCGATACCATTTCGACAATTGTTGCCTTCCTTGGCATTGTTATTCCGAAATTCGTTATCTCTCTGATAATTCTGTATTATCTGGCCTTCGTCTGGCACTCTCCTTACATCGGAGCACTGCAATCACCCGAGTATCTCCTGCAGGACTACTGGTCACTCGACAAGCTCTGGGATTTCTTCAAACACGTCTGGCCAATCTTGCTCATCTCCATCTGGGCCGGGCAGGCTTATACCTTGCGCATGATGCGCGGCAATCTGCTGGATGTGATGAAATCTCAATACATCGAAACAGCTCGCGCCAAAGGCCTGTCTCGCAGTCGCATCATCTTGGTGCATGCCATCCCCAATGCGCTGCACCCTGTCATCATGAACATCGGCAGCCGCTTTGAGTACATGGTCAAAGGTGAGATTGAGATCGCAATCGTTCTGGGCGTTCCAACCATCGGCCCGCTGATCCTCTCCTCAGTTGCCGAGCGCGACATGTATGTGGTCGCTGCAATCTTCATGCTCGTTGCCACCATTATGGTTGTCGGAAATCTGGTTGCGGATTTGCTACTAGCTCTCATTGATCCGCGTGTCCGTCAAGCTGCTATGGAAGGAAATGCGTGATGACCCAGATCGACACCGACGCAATCGAACACGGCAGCGTAGACGCTCAGCAATTGGCAGAAGATCGGCCCTCTATTTCCTATTGGGGCCTCGTTGTTCGCCGCTTCATCCGCAACAAATACGGCATGGTAGGTTTCATCGCCTGTATGCTGATCTTCCTGACAGCGATCTTCGCTGGTTTCATCGCGCCTTATGGACCGCAGACTGCCAACCGGGCAGCACTGTATTCACCACCGCAAACGCTCCATTTCTTCGCGCCTGATGGCAGCCTGACAACGCCGTATGTCACGGGCTTTAAGGAAGAAATGAACATGCAAACCTTTGAGATCACGTTTATTCCTGATTTCGATAAAATCTCGCATGTTGCTTTGTTCGTGGAAGGAGAACCCTGGCAGTTTCTGGGTCTCACCTTTACAACACACCTGTTTGGCACAGCAGATGGCAGTAAGTTCCATATCCTCGGCACTGACAATCTGGGCCGTGACGTCTACTCACGCATGATCTTTGGCACACGCATCACGCTGCTCATGGCGCTCATGGTGATGGGATCTGCCTGCGTGATCGGGATCATTCTTGGAGTGAGTTCAGGATACTTCGGTGGCCTGTATGATCTTGTGGTTCAGCGAATGGTCGAGTTCATCAAGGCCTTCCCCGATCTCCCACTTTATCTGGCTTTGGTCGCCTTGTTGCCGCGCCGTGCGGAGCCGGTCACGATCTTCATCATGTTCGCCTGCATCCTCGTCTTGCTCAGATGGGCAGATCTGTGCCGCGAGCTGCGCGGGAAGGTCTTCTCCATGCGCAATCTGGAATACGTCCGCGCAGCAGAAGCCGTTGGAGCCTCAAGCAGCCGTATCATTGGCGCACATATCGTTCCCAACACATCTTCGCACATCATTGTCTGGGCAACCTACCAGCTGCCCGAGATCATTCTTCTGGAGAGCTTTCTGTCGTTTCTGGGCGTGGGCATTCAGCAGCCGATGGTGTCCTGGGGCAGCATGCTCAACCAGATTCTCGACTTCCAGTCGTTTAGCGCTGCGCCGTGGATGATGGCGCCAGTCGGCATGATCATCATTTCCGTACTCGCCTTCAACGCCGCTGGCGATGGCCTTCGTGATGCAATGGATCCCTACAGCAATGCCTAGTATCGACCAAACACAACACAAAGACCTGCTCACCATCCGCGATGTGGCCGTCACCTTCAAAACAGTGATCGGAACCGTGGAAGCGGTGAAAGGGGTGAGCTATGCCGTGGCAAAAGGCGAGACATTGGCCATTGTCGGGGAGTCCGGTTCCGGTAAATCTGTGACTGCCCGCGCAATCATGGGCATGCTCGCCGAAAACGCGACACTGGCTCAAGGTTCTATGATCCGTTTCGAGGATCGAGACCTGACGACCATGAGTGAGTTGGAGCTGCAAAAGATCCGCGGCAATCGCATCTCTATGATTTTTCAAGAGCCTCTGACAAGCCTCAATCCAGTGTACCGTATTGGGGACCAGATCATTGAGATGATCCGCTCACACCGCAAAATCTCCAAGGCTGACGCTAAAAAAGAAACGCTCCGGCTGTTGGATGAGGTGAAGATCCCAGACCCAGAGGCCAGATTCAGTCAATATCCGCATCAGCTTTCCGGCGGTCAGCGCCAGCGTGTCATGATCGCGATGGCACTGGCAAACGAGCCTGACCTGCTCATTGCAGATGAACCAACCACCGCTCTTGACGTGACTGTCCAAGCTGAAATCCTCAAACTCATGCGAGAGCTGCAAGAGCGTCACCGCATGGCGATCATCCTCATCACACATGATCTGAATGTGGTGCGTCAGGTGAGTGACCGTGTCTGTGTGATGCGCGCAGGAAAGATTGTTGAAACCGGACGCACCCATAAGGTCTTTGAGACACCATCTCATCCATATACTAGGCACTTGATTGAAAGTGAGCCATCCGGTGTGCCAGATAAACTGGAGGAGGGCCTCGATGAGCTATTGGATGCAGATAAGGTCCGTGTCACGTTCACCTCAAAACATGGTGGCTTGTTCAGGCGCAAAACCAAAGAACTGGTGGCCGTCAACGACATCTCGCTCAACATCAGATCAGGCGAAACGCTTGGCATTGTTGGCGAGTCAGGTTCCGGAAAGTCCACATTGGGCATGTCCATCCTTCAGCTCTTAAAAGCAGATTCTGGCACTATCACCTTTGATGGAAACAGGGTCGACAACCTCACCAGAAAAGAGCTGAAGCCTCTCAGAACTGATCTGCAGGTTGTGTTTCAAGACCCGTTTTCCTCGCTTAATCCCCGCATGGTTGTGGGGGAGATTGTGGGTGAGGGCCTTAAGGTCAACGGCATCGGTGGAAGCCATAAGGAACGGCAGGTCATGGTGGCCGAAGCGCTAGATGCTGTGCAGATGCCACGCAGCACCATGGACCGCTTTCCCCATGAGTTCTCAGGAGGTCAGCGCCAGAGGATCGCTATCGCACGCTCCATCGTTTTAAAGCCGAAATTCATACTGCTGGATGAGCCGACCTCTGCGTTGGACCTGTCCATTCAGGCGCAGATTATCGAGCTGCTGAAAGACCTGCGAGAGAAGCTGAAGCTGAGTTATCTCTTCATCAGTCATGATTTGAAAGTGGTGAAAACACTCTGTCACAACGTCATGGTGATGCAGCACGGAAACGTTGTCGAAGCTGGCAATACGCTCGATGTTTTGCATCGGCCGCAGACAGAATACACACAGCGACTGGTCTCAGCGGCTTATCTGTAAATGTTCAGGATGGCGGCGATAACCGTCGCCATCAAACTCTAGTGTGCTGCTTTCAGCCTTCTCAATGCGTACCAAAGCACACCAACCACCAGCGGCACAGATGCGGCCATACCAACAGCCGGATCAAGCGGGGAGCCAACAGCCTTGGCACCTTTCAAAGCGTATCCGATCAGGCTGATGACGTAGTAAGAGATAGCAGCAATCGAAAGCCCTTCCACCGTCTGCTGCAATCGAAGTTGAAATTTTGCACGCTGATCCATCGACTTCAGTAAGTCTCGGTTTTGTCGTTCAAGCTCCACATCCACCCGGGCGCGCAACAGGCCGACAGCTCGTGTCAGCTTTCGCGAAAGGTTGGCTTGTCGCTCTTCAATAGCACGGCACGTCTGCATAGCTGGCGCGAGCCGCCGGTTGAGAAACCGCCCGATCATGTCGTAACCAGAGACGTTGCTCTCCCCAAGAGTGTCCAGACGCCGCCCGACAATATCGGAATAGGCCCGTGTTGCCCCAAACCGGAAAAGGCTTTCCATCGCAGAAGCTTCCAGATCTGCCGCAAGAGAAGAAAGATCTGCCAGCAGCTCCTCGTTATGCGCCAGAGAATGTGCTTCTGCGTCTCCTGAATTGCGCAGTTGAGCGGTTATGCCCACGAGTTCCTGCTCAATGCGGCTTACAACGATCTGCTGCTTCCGCGCTTCATAAAGCCCCAACAAAGAGAGAGTCCGGTAAGTCTCCAGTTCCAGAACACGCCGCACGGTTGCTCCCAGTTCCAACGGAGACAGCCCATGATCCAGCAGCAGAAACGAAACAATGCCATCATCACCGGCCTTGAAGTCGGTGACCAGCGTTGCACGTCCTTCAATGATTTGGGAAACACTCAGGCTTGCCAGATCAAACCCATCAGACAGATCTCCAGCCTCGGGATGTTCCGCAGCTTTTATCGTAAGCTGAACGGCTGCAATCAGTTGCCCCGGAGGGTTGAGCTGGCCCTTGGCAAAGAGAGCAACATCTTGTGCGCGAAAGCTTGAGGGAAGAGGCTGTTCTACAGCATAGGTAGAAAACTCGCTGTGTTGCTCCCAGCGTAAAGAATAGCCTTCAAAGGCCTGATGCAGATAGTGCTCTGAGGCTTTTGAAGTGGTGCTCGTTTCCTCTGAGATGAAACGAAGCACAGCTTGCTGTTCTGCTTGCTTGTTATCCTGTTCGACCATGAAGGCATATTGCAGAATTTGCCACTCCCCATGCATGGGGACGAAGGGCCGGGCATGAACTTCTGCAAGAATGGCCTGGCGCAGCGGATGTTCGGGAAGGTGCCGCGCAGTACAAGGCTCCTCCAACATGTCATCAATCTTACCCAAAGCGTGCCCCTCATGGTTTTCAAGCCAGAAAGTCCAAGTGTGAAGCAGGCAACTCTGGTGATCTACATAAAAATACGTATTGCGCCGGATTGTCGCAGAAGGAGCCGGAGACGTTGCAATCAAGATGAAAACTAACTCGAATTCTTCCTGTTCAGCACAGCTAACCCTAAGAATTGTAAAGTACACACTGCGCCCGAAACATCACCTTTTGAGGATTTGAAATGAAAACGCCACTTGTTGCGCTCCTGCTGGCCTGTTCCGCATCCTATGCTTCGGCAGAGACTGATTTCCCTCAAAAAAACAACAGATGGTTTGAGGCCGCAGAGACGGAGATTGAGAGCAAACTTGCTCAGCAGCCGATCACCAAACCGGCTAAAAATATCATTTTGATGATCGCGGATGGCAACGGCATCTCAACAAACTATGCAACGCGGGTCTTTCAGGGGCAGCAAAATGGATTGCTGGGCGAAGAAAATGTTCTGCCACAAGAGGCCTTTCCGCACAGCGCACTGGTCAAAACCTACAATGTGAACGCCCAAACGCCAGATTCTGCGGGAACCGGTACAGCATTCCATTCAGGCGTGAAGACCAAAGCCGGTGTCCTCGGTGTCGATGAAACACTAAATGTTGGTGACTGCTCGGCTGTCGAAAGCGCCAGTGTCGCAAGCATTGCAGAAGTGATGGCTGCAGAAGGCAAGGCGGTCGGCATCATCTCAACTGCAAGCCTCACGGACGCAACACCAGCCTCAGCCTACGCCCACGTCGCCAGTCGCAGGTTTGAAGACGATTCTGACGTGCCAGAGGGATGCGATGTGCCGGATATTGCAGCGCAGCTGCTTGAGCAGATCAAGAACGGCACCATTGATATCGCTTTTGGAGGAGGGCAGCGCCATATGCTGCCTGAAACCAAAAAGACCATCGAGGGCACTGCTGGAAATCGCAAGGATGGACGCAACCTGATCGAGGAAGCCAAGGCGTTTGGTGCATCTTATGCTTGGAATGAGGCTTCCTTTAATGATCTTGATCCGTCTGGAGATAAACCTGTCCTTGGCGTCTTCGCAGCAAACCATATGCAGTATGAGTATGACCGGAAAGATCAGCCCTCCCTGGCCGAAATGGTGAAATGGACCATCGAAGCGTTGCAGGATAATGAAAACGGCTTCTATCTTACGGTAGAAGGTGGTCGTGTCGATCACGCCAATCATGCCGGAAATCTCTATCGTGCCCTCACAGACGGTGTCGCATTCGCGGACGCTGTCGCCATGGCCAAAGAAATGACCAGCGATCAGGACACTCTGATCATCGTCACTGCGGATCATGCCCATACTTTGTCGTTCAACGGCTATTGCGGACGCGGTACGCCGATCAACGGGCTGTGCATGGGCATCGACAATAATGGCGTCAAACACACCAATGAAATGCACCTGATGCTGGATGGAAAACCATACTCTGTCGCCAGCTATCTCAATGGTCCCGGCTCAATTCTCACAGAAGAAAACAACTGGTTCGGCACGCGTTCAGTGTTGTCACAGGAAGAGGCAACAGACCCAGACTTCAAACAGCAATCCTTGCTTCCAACGCCCTCAGAAACCCATTCGGGAGAAGATGTTGCGGTCTATGCAAGAGGTCCATGGGCGCACTTGTTTGATGGTACAATCGAGCAGAATTACATCTTCAATGTCATGAACTACGCTGCAAACGCTAAAAACCGCTAGCATGATAAGGAAGTGTTGTCGTGATGCTTGGTTATATCATGTAAGCGGCGATCGTTAACTTCAGTCTGAGCCCGCGGAATTTTATCGGGGGTTCAGACCAGTTTTGCCTCGAAATGCACACTGACCTGACGTAGGTTTCGGGCTCATTTGATAACTGTGAGTTCCGATGATTGAGTTCGAAAAGAATTTGGAAGCGGCGCTGAAAGCGCACGATCAGAGTGATGATGCCAGCCATGATCTGTACCATGCACGCCGCGTAAAACTGGCAGCGCTGGACATCGCTCAGCGTCGCGGTGAGGGCGATGAGGAGGTGCTGATCGCAGCTGCCTACTTGCATGACCTGGTCAATGTCCCCAAGAACTCTCCGGACCGTGCAAAGGCTTCCAAGCTGTCAGCTGATGCCGCTGAACCGATCCTGATTGAGCTGGGTGTTTCAGCAGCAAAAATCGAGAAGATCAAGCACGCCATTGAAGCGCATAGCTTTTCAGCTGAAATCGAGCCGCAAACGATTGAAGCCAAGATCCTTCAGGACGCGGATCGCCTGGAATCCCTCGGGGCAATCGGTATTGCCCGCACCTTCTATATCGCCAAAACCATGAACTCCAACCTGTTCCATGGCGGCGACCTGTTCGCCAGCGACCGCGACCTCGACGACAAGACATTCGGCGTCGATCATTTCGCACTCAAACTGCTTAAACTGCACAAAACCATGCAGACCAAGGAAGGCCGTGAAGTCGCACGCGAACGCACCGACTACATGATCGGCTTCCTGAAGCAGCTGGCCGCAGAAACAGGTTTTACCTATCCGGAAGGCGATGACCTCTGGATCGAAGAGGAAGCACCGAAAGTCGCGTCCTGAGAACTCAGTCCTGATAGGATTTGAGAGCTGGGAATGTGATGTCCGGGTCCTGGATGGTCTGTTCAAACGGACCGTCCGGGTGCAACATCGTCTTCAGCAGATTTGCTCCCAGCAAAGCACCGGCCTGCCGAATATCCTCGCTGATATTGTCGATCTGTGAATCAATCTGATGCAGCGTTTGTGAACTTGATTTCACAACCGCATCAAAATCACGCCCGCGCTCTTTACCTGCCTGCCGGTACCCGTTCGCAATCGCAAGGAAAGAAGTCTCACCTGGGCAGATAAATCCATCCGGTGCATCACTTGTCCCGGCAATCGTCTGTGCCCATTCAAAAATCTCAGGCATATCTGAATCAAGGTTGATGCCCTCAGGAATGTAGCACTGCAAACCTTCTTGCCGAATAGCCCGCATATACCCGTAATTCAGATGCTGATGGAACGTAAAATGGTTGGGCGGTAGAATAACGCAAATCCTACGCCGCCCTTTTTGCATCAATCGCAAGACAGATTCGTAAGCGAACTTCTCGTTGTCATAATCCACATATGAGTGTTGATAGCCGAATTCAGTGCGTCCATGTGTGGTGAACGGAAAGCTGCGCTCCCTCAAAAAACGCACCCGCTCATCAAAAGGCCTCGTCCGCGAAAAGATGATTCCGTCAGCCAGCTTGTTGCGAACAATGTATTCAACAGGCTCAATCGGATCACCGCCAAGGAACTGTGGTGTCACATTAAGATGGTAGTCCGTACCAGCCAATGCATGAGCCACACCTGTGATCAGCGAGTTCCCAAACCCCAGAATCTCGTTATGGGGGTCAAGAATCAGTGAGATTACTTTAGTCTTTCCGGTGCGTAATCTTTGTGCCGCGCGGTCCGGAACATAGCCGATTTCTTCAGCAACTTTACTTACGCGCAGCCGGGTTGCCTGTGCAATCTTTTCATCACCCTGAAGTGCCCGCGAGACAGTTGTCACCGCAAGGCCGGTGATCTCCGCAATTGTCTTCTGCGTAGGTTTCGAGGTGGTATGAGTGGAGGAATTCGGCGGTTTTTGTGTCGACATGTGAAGCCAGTTACCTCCCGTAAATCAGTTAGATCTTCGTTATAACGATACAACAAAATAGGTGAGTATCATTTGATACAAAAAAGATCATTCAAGTCAATGGGTTCACTTTTTGCATTGACAGATCCGATATTTGTAACGTTATAAGTACTATGTTAGTCGTATTTTTGTGTAGAAATTTTAAGTTGTGATCGGGAGGCAACACATGCACAAACTACTAGTAAAAACCACATCGGCTCTGGCTCTGTTGGCAGCAACAGCTGCTCCATCTTTGGCAGCAGACGTGGAAGTCCTGCATTGGTGGACAGCAGGTGGCGAGGCAGCTGCGCTTAACGTTCTTAAGCAGGATCTGGAAACTCAGGGCATTGGCTGGGCGGATATGCCTGTAGCTGGCGGCGGCGGCGAAAGCGCAATGACTGTTTTGCGTGCACGCGTAACCGCTGGTAACGCGCCAACCGCAGTTCAGATGCTTGGTTTCGACATTCAGGACTGGGCAAAAGAAGGCGCTCTGGCAGACCTTAACGCTGTTGCAGCCAAAGAAGGCTGGGACGAAGTTGTACCTGCAGCACTTCAGCGCTTTGCAAAGTACGATGGCAAGTGGATTGCTGCGCCGGTAAACGTACACTCCACCAACTGGGTATGGGCAAACAAAGCAGTGCTGGATGCAAACGGCATTGCAACTCCAACCACTTGGGAAGAGTTCACCGCAGCGCTTGAGAAGCTGAAAGCAGCTGGCGTAACGCCGCTCGCACACGGCGGTCAGGCTTGGCAGGATGCAACTCTGTTTGATGCAATCGTCATGGCCACCGGTGGTGCAGACTTCTACAAAGCTGCCTTCATTGATCTGGACGAAGCTGCTCTTGGTTCCGACACCATGAAGGAAGCGTTTGATCGCATGTCTGTTCTGCGTGCAAACGTAGACGACAACTTCTCTGGTCGTGACTGGAACCTTGCAACTGCAATGGTCATCAACGGTGAAGCTGGCTTCCAGATGATGGGTGACTGGGCAAAAGGTGAGTTCCTCGGTGCTGGCAAAAAGCCAGGCGAAGACTTCCTCTGCTTCCGCTTCCCTGGCACTCAGGACAAGGTAACCTTCAACGCTGACCAGTTCGCTATGTTCGATCAGGGCGGTGAAGTGTCTAAAGAGCAGGCAGCTCTTGCAAGCGCAATCCTGTCTCCTGCCTTCCAGTCTGCATTCAACGTGGTCAAGGGCTCCGTTCCTGCACGCACAGACGTTTCCGACGAAGCGTTTGATGCATGTGCAAAACAGGGCATGAAAGATCTGGCTGCAGCTGCTGCAAGCGGCAACCTTTACGGTTCCATGGCACACGGTCACTCTGCACCAGCATCAGTTAAAAACGCCATTTATGACGTTGTAACAGCACACTTTAACGGTGAGTTCGATTCCGCTACCGCTGTTGATGAGCTGGTAGACGCTGTCTCCATCGCTAAGTAATTTTAAGTGGGGCCGACGATGTGTTGGCCCCATTTTTCCCAAAACAACATAGAATCTGGGGGCAGGGATCATGGTCGATCAGACCAACTCATCCGTTGCCATGGCCGCTGACTATGCGACGCCAACGGCAGTAAAACCGGACCTGCGGACAAGACTCCAAAATCTCATTCCCAAACTGGTGTTATCACCCTCGTTGGCTTTGATCTTGGTCTTTGTCTATGGATTTATCATTTTCTCCGTATACCTTTCCTTCACAGGAAGCCGTATTCTGCCAGTTTATGACTGGGTCGGACTGGAGAACTATGAAAAGCTGTTCCGGCTACGGCATTGGTCCATTGCCATCAAAAACCTTGGCATTTTTGCAGGTTTGTATATCGCAATCTGTACAGCCATCGGCTTGGGCCTTGCGATTTTTCTGGACCAGAAGATCCGCGGAGAAGGCTTCTTGCGTCCAATCTTCCTGTATCCGATGGCACTCAGCTTCATCGTAACGGGAACAGCATGGAAGTGGTTTCTCGATCCGGGCATCGGCCTTGAGCACACAATGCACTTGTGGGGCTGGGAGAGCTTCGAATTTAACTGGATCAAGGACCGTAACTTCGCCATCTATACGGTTGTGATTGCAGCTGTCTGGCAAACAAGTGGCTTCGTTATGGCCATGTTCCTGGCCGGACTGCGTGGCATCGACAACGAAATCCTGAAGGCCGCACAAATTGACGGGGCATCCAACTGGAACATGTATCGCCGGATCATTATCCCGCAACTGCGTCCAGCCTTCCTGTCTGCTTTCGTGATCCTGTCTCACCTTGCCATTAAGTCCTACGACCTTGTCGTGGCATTGACGGGCGGTGGACCGGGCAGAGCGACGGAAGTACCGGCAACCTTCATGTATTCCTACACCTTTACCCGCAACCAGATGGGCATTGGCGCCAGCTCCGCTGTTATCATGCTCATGACCATCGCTGCGATTATGGTTCCTTACCTTTATGCCGAACTGCGGGAGAAGAAATAATGTCCGTAGCCTCGACAGATAATGCCATCAGCACAGGTCGCATCACCCGTGCATTCATTTACCTGATGCTGATCCTGTTCGCGACATTCTACCTGCTGCCGTTTGGCATTATGGTACTCAACTCCGTTAAGCCTCTTTCAGAGATCACTGGCGGAAATATGATGTCACTGCCGCAGGTCTTCACGCTGGAACCCTGGTTTAAAGCCTGGAACAGCGCACAGATCGGCGTAGAACCTACAGGTCTGAAGCCGTACTTCTGGAACTCCCTCAAAATGGTGTTTCCGGCAGTTACGATTTCAACCGTATTGGGGGCTTTGAACGGCTACGTGCTGACCAAATGGCGCTTCAAGGGCGATACCATCCTGTTCGGTCTGATGCTGTTTGCCTGCTTCATTCCATTCCAGATCGTTTTGATCCCAATGGCGCGTGTGCTTGGCTTCCTCGGCATTGCAGGGTCAACGCCGGGTCTGGTGCTGGTACATGTGGTTTACGGCCTCGGCTTCACCACGCTGTACTTCAGGAACTATTATCAGGTGTTCCCGACAGAGCTGATCCGTGCAGCTCAGATTGATGGGGCAGGGTTCTTCCGCATCTTCTGGCGCATTATGCTGCCAAGTTCCGGTCCAATCATTGTTGTTTCTGTCATCTGGCAGTTCACCAACATCTGGAACGACTTCCTGTTCGGTGCCTCGTTTGCTGATCTGGATAGCCAGCCAATGACGGTTGCGCTGAACAACCTCGTCAGTTCGTCAACGGGCGTCAAAGAATATAACGTTCATTTTGCCGGAGCGATCCTCGCCGCATTGCCGACACTGCTCGTGTACATCGTGGCTGGCCGCTACTTCGTAAGAGGCCTGATGGCCGGATCGGTGAAGGGATAAGACCTATGAGCTTTCTGAAAATCAACAATGCGACCAAGTCTTACGGCTCAACCAAGGTGCTTCACAACATCGATATCGACGTGCAGGAAGGGGAATTCCTCGTGCTCGTCGGGCCGTCCGGTTGCGGAAAATCCACTCTGCTCAACATGATTGCCGGTCTGGAGGATATCACCTCCGGCACCATCGCCATCAAAGGGCAGACCATGAACGGGGTACACCCGTCCAAGCGCAACATCGCAATGGTGTTCCAGTCCTATGCTCTGTACCCGAACATGACGGTCGGTCAGAACATCACGTTCGGTCTGGAAATGCATGGCGTTGCCAAGCCAGCGCGTGAAAAGGCAATGAGCGACGTTGCCGAGATGCTGCAGATCAAACCGCTGTTGGATCGCAAGCCGGGCCAGCTCTCCGGCGGTCAGCGCCAGCGTGTGGCCATGGGCCGTGCATTGGTGCGTGATCCGGATGTGTTCCTGTTTGATGAGCCACTCTCCAACCTTGATGCGAAACTGCGCGTTGATATGCGCACGGAGATCAAGAAGCTGCACCAGAAGCTTGGAACAACCATTGTTTACGTGACCCACGATCAGATTGAGGCAATGACGCTGTCCACGCGCATTGCTGTCATGAACGGCGGGTACGTGCAGCAGTTGGGCACGCCAAAAGAGATCTATGACAACCCGGCAAACCTGTTTGTCGCCAGCTTCATGGGCTCTCCAAGCATGAACCTTGTTCCAGCTAAGGTTGTTGCCAACGGTGATGGCATCTTCGCCCAGCTTCCAACGGGCCTCAGTGATCAGGTGAACCTCAAGTTCTCCAATCCGACCGAAGCTTTGAAAGGCTTTGATCAGAAGGAAATCGTGCTGGGCATCCGTCCAGAAGCGATTACCGACCCTGAAGGGGCTGACCGCAAGGCAAACCACATCGAGCAGATCACAAACCGCGTCATCGTAACGGAGCCAGCTGGTTCTGATACCTACGTAATGTCATCTCTCGGCGGCAAAGACTGCAATGCACGCATGCGTGCGGATGCGCAGGTCGTTGCCGGGCAGGAAGTGCCATTCGCGATCAATATGGACAAAGCCATCCCGTTTGATCCTTCCTCAGAAATGCGCATCGCGTAAGTCTCAGGAATGCAGAATTCTGAAAGCCGGGGTGGAAACACTCCGGCTTTTTGCATCAGCGTTCCAGCTCTGCAATCTTCTCATCCATCAGAGCGTGCCATTCAGGCTGGGTGACCTCAACAATCTCATAGTTCCCCATGGCGACACTGCAAAAGATCACATCTACCGGCAGGTCCCGCAGGTTTTTCAGTGAGGTGACGAGCTCTTGCTTGTTGCCGCCATCACTGGACATGATCAGTGTTTTGAAACGACCATTGTCCAGATAGATCGTGTCACCGGTAAACAGATAATTCTTGCCAGTGGGTGAGGGGTAATAGAAGCAAAGGTTGTTGTCCGTATGCCCCGGAGTGTAAATCGCCTGAAATCCGTCAGAGCCCACAAATGGCCCTGAACCCCTTAAAAGCAAATCTGGCTGGACATCACCACTAAAGAACTTCTGAATGTTTTCATGTCCGATCAGCGTTGCACCAAGAACGAACTTCAGCTCGCTTAAACCCTCACTGATCTCGTGATTGTGCGTGAGATAATGCTCATTGACCCCACCTAACTCGCGCAACTGCGCCGCCTCATCCAAATTCTCAAAGGCTGAGACAAGGATGTTTCTGGATGGCGTTTTTAAAAAATATGCATGCGAGAGGAGCGTTCCGAACCGCTTTTCGAGCGGGACTTGCCACAGGTCCGCGTAAATAGTGTTCATCTGCCATTCCTTATTGGGTCTTGATTACTGTCATGATCTCTTCTAATTCCTCAAGTATTGTTGAGGTCAAGGCGAAAAATAGAGGAATGACAATGGTCTCCTTGCAAGGATTAACCGTCGGGCAGGTCGCAGAGCGCAGTGGCATTGCAGTCTCTGCTGTTCACTTCTATGAGGAAAAGGGGCTCATCAGCTCCTGGCGCAACAACGCAAACCATAGAAGATACTCCGCAGCTGTCCTGCGTAAGATCGCTGTGATCAAGGCCGCGCAAAAGCTGGGCGTGTCTCTTAAGGAAATCAAAGCGGCCATGGATCAACTGCCCAACGAGAAGAAGATCTCGGCAGCGGATTGGGCCAAACTTTCCACGTGGTGGCAGCAGGATCTCGACAACCGCATTGCAGAGCTTCAGGACCTGAGAGCAGGCCTTGATGAGTGCATCGGCTGCGGTTGCCTCTCCCTGACCGACTGCCATCTCCTCAACCCGGAAGACAAACTCGGCAGTGATGGAGCAGGCGCCCACTTACTCGGGTGGCGTCGGAGAATGCTGGCAGAAGAACACTGACTCAGCGGCATCAGACATGTGCAGTCATGAGCTGAATCTGATTCAGAACTTTAACTGCATGAAATTACAGCAGGGCAGTTCCCACACTCATCCCACCACAGACAAACAGTGTCTGCCCTGTGATGAAGCTGGACTTGGGATCGGCAAAGAACATAAAGGCATTGGTGATGTCCTCCACCGTGCCGATGCGGCCAATAGGAATGCCATCCGCCAGCTTTTGCTCCTGTTCACTGCCCTTAGGAATGATGCCCCAGAAGTTATCTGTCTTCACCGGACCCGGCGCCACCACATTCACCGTAATCTGATGCTGTGCCAACTCCAGAGCCCACGTGCGCGCCATGCCAATCATACCAGCCTTGGACGCACTATACGCCGTCCGTGTCTTTGCTCCCAAAGCAGCACGGGAACCGTTAAACAGCACGCGCCCGAACTGATTGGCCTTCATGCTCGGCAAGAAGGCTTTGAGCAGCGTTAATGCTGACCCCAGATGAAGCTGGGCAAGTCCGGTGATATCGTCAGCTTCCGCTTCTTCAATCAGGTTCGGGAAGATGAGCCCCGCATTGTGAATGAGATGCGTGACTTCATGCTCATCTGCAATCGCCTCAGCCGCAGCGCTCACTTGCGCCTGATCCAGCAAGTCCGTCTGATGGAAATGCAGTTTGGGATGCGTAAACTCAGGCTCGCGGCGAGATAGGCAGATGACCGTATAACCAGCCTCCAGCATCTCTTGAGCCAAAGCAGCCCCAATGCCCTTGTTGCCGCCTGTGATGACCGCTGTGAAATCTTCAGACATCAACGGCCTCCCTTCGGCACCAGCGCCAGAACGCGCAAGGGGCTGCCTGTCCCATTTTTGATCTTCAACGGCGCACATAAGATCATGGCACCCGTGGCGGGCAACTGGTCCAGATTACACATGCATTGCAATCCATACTTGCCAGCTCCGTGCAGATAAAAATGCGCCGGATAGGGCGGCGTATAATGCACACCTTGGCCCGCATCCGTTCCCACAGTCTCAGTCCCAAACCCGCGAATGCTGCGTTCTTCAATCAGAAACCGAATTGCGTCCGGCGTAGGTCCAGGCGAATGCGGCCCGTCATCGCGCATATTCAGATAAGCCGCACCACTGCGCTTACTCCAGTCCGTGCGCATAAACACCCAGCTGTCCGCCGGAATCCGACCATTTTCAGCTTCCCATCCTGCAATGATCTCTGGTGTCAGCTCAAAGTCATCATCCTGCGCAGATCCTTGCGAGCAATCGATCACCACCACAGAACCAACAAAGTGCTCAGGGGGAATGGAGTCCACCGTGTTATTGGGTAAGTCCTTGCCAGAAATCCAATGGATCGGCGCATCAAAGTGCGTGCCTGTGTGTTCAGAGCAAGTGAAGGTGTTCCACTTCCACGCCGGACCGCGATGATCATAGGCGGAGATCTCTTCCATGCGAAAGCGCGCGCACTGCCCAAATTCGGGCGGTAGCACGATCACGGGAAAATCCGGATCAAGGGTGTGCGTCAGGTCCACCACTTCCACATCACCGGAAAGCAAAGCAGAGCTCAGAAGCTCAACCGGGTTCACCAGTTTCTCTTTCAAGGCTTCCATGGTCAAAGCGCCTCCAGGCTTGTCATTTCTTTTTCAAGCACCTTCGGGCTCTCCATGAACTTGCGCCGGATGTCCTTGGCAATGTCACCCACATACACATCTTCCAGCCCTGCTTGCAGCGCCTTCACCAGCTCCCTTGCCAGCGCACCCGCAGGCACCTTGGGCGGTGGCAAAGGCTGATGCCATTCATCCTCGGTCGGTCCGCAATAAACATTCACCACCCGCACACCAGAGGATGCCATCTCCGCTCGCAAACACTGTGAGAGCGAATGCGCTGCTGCATTGGAAGCTGAGAAGCTGCCAAAGCCGGGGTTGCTCACCAACGAATAGGCGGAGAGCATATTCACCCACGCCACAGCACTGTTCACCCCATCCGCACTGCGTCCGGCCATGGCAGGGGCAAAGGCCCGCGCCAGGCGCATCATACCGAAGTAGTTGACCTGCATCTCATCCATTGCAAAGCCCACGTCCCCACGACCCTGAATACCACCGGGCCGCACAAAGCGGGCATTGTTGATCAGAATATCGACCTTGCCGCCAAACTCGCCTGCAAGCTCCTGAACGGAGGAAGTGTCAGTCACATCTAAAGAAACCAGCTCAACACCCTGAAGAGACTCAAGTTTGGCGCGGTCTGGGTAGGGGCGCCAACTCTCAGCCTCTCCAACAAACACCGCAGAAGCTCCAGCCTCCAGCAGGCTCTTTGCCAGCGCATAAGCATTCGGATTGCGGGCATCCGTAATCAGAACACGCCGGAACTTCGGATCACACGTCAATTCACGAAGCTGCATATCATCCTCCTGCAACTGGCCTTTTTCCAGGGGCAACGCCAACAAAACGCTCTGTCCGGATTTATCGAGCCGGTTGATCAGCTGCACCTCATCCCCCACTGCTACCTCACTGTGAAGGTGACACATAACGGAGGGGCCAATCTCAAGATACACCGTCCCAAGCCGCCACGGTGTCCGCTCACGGAAATAAGTGTTGGTGCTCGTACGCACGGTAGATGTCGCAATCAGCTTTCCGCGCGAAGACACATCCTGCCAAACGAGCCGATCAGACAAACAACAACTGCAAGCATCCCGCGCAGGATATTGAACTGCCGAACACTCCGGCTCAGCACAAACCTGCAGCATAAATCTGCCTTCAGCCGCTGCTGCCGCCATAAACAGCGCAGATCGGCTACGATAATGCGAAGGCAAGGTCGGCACACGAGTGCGGACCTGCGGGTTCTTTCTCGGAGGCTTTTGAAGCGGTGTCACCATCAGCTCACCCCTTCCAAAATCGCCGCACTGGTGCACACGCCGCGGTCGTAATTGATCACCCCAAAGCCGGAAACCAAAGCCCGCTTGGCATCCGCCACCTGCGTTGCCCCAGCCGTGTCCGTCACCTGCCGGATGGCCTCAACAAGTCCAATAAACCCACCAGCAGCCCCGGCCTGACCAGCAGACAGCTGCCCGCCGGAGGTGTTGTGCGGAAAGTTACCGGAAACCGTTAGGTCCTTATCTGCAATAAACCGGGCCGCTTCGCCTTTTGCGCAAAAGCCCAGATCCTCCAGTTGCATCATCACGATGACCGGATAGTCATCATAGGTCTGCAACAGATCCACGTTCTCCGGTCCATGGCCCGCCATGCCGTAAAGCTCATCAATATCCATCTCCCAGCCACCACGCATCTGGATTGGATCTTCAGCAAAAGCATTGTGCCGCTCAATGGTCGCGCTGATACGCGCATGCGGAATCCCAGAGGCGACCGCATCTTCTTCGCGCATCACCAAAAAAGCCTCAGCACCAGCAACAGGCATCACGCAGTCAAACAGGGTAATTGGATCACTGATCTCACGCCCTGCCAGATAAGCCTCCATGGTCAGTGGCTTCTTCATCACCGCATTCTCATTACGCAACGCATTGTCCCGCTGAGAAACGCAGATCCGACCAAAATCTTCGCGGCCCACGCCAAACTCACGCATGTAATAGTCAGTCAGCAGCGCAAAACAGGCATTCGGCCCGCCAGCGCCGTAAGGGTAAGAGGCATCCTGCGCGAACCGAGAAAAGCTGGAAAGCATGCGCCGGAAACTGTCCACGTGGTTGGTATCCCCGGCAACGCACGCCACCACAGAGGCATCTCCACATTGCACGGCACGAGCAGCCCGGCGCAGTGCACTGGGCCCACTGGCGCCGCCCTGCGGAATATGATCCAGCCAACGCGGAACAAGCCCCAGATGCTGAGTCAGGCCAACAGCCGTATCAGGAAACAGCGAGAAACTGGCGACAGAAAACCCGTCAATATCGCGCGGTTTAAGACCGGCAGATTTGATCGATTGCCGCAGCGCTTTGGCAATCCACCAATGGGCGGTTTCAGTAGAATAGCGTTCATAGGGCGTGCTGGCAGGTGCTGCCACGACAACCCCGTCATACCCCATGCGTTTGCGTGGCTTGATCATGAAACCAACTGCCTCCGCTTCAAATGGATGGTGTCGAACGCCTCTGATGCTTCAAGCAGTTCAAGTGCCATCTGCTTTTGGGCTGCCCGCTGGATTTTCTGCGTGCCAGTCAGCTTCAATGAACTGCAAAACGCGATGTAGCCGGGCACCTTGTAATAGGCCATTCGCTCCAGCCCCCATCGCACAATCGCTTCTGCGGCATCCTTCGTTTGCTCGCCGCGCCAGACAATAGAGGCAAACACCTCATCCCCGCGAATGGCGTCTGGTACCGGACAAACAGCAACCGCCTCAATGTCCGGATGTTGCATGAGAACAGATTCCACATCCACTGCGGCAATGTTCTCGCCACTGCGCCGGATCACGTTCTTCTTGCGGTCCACGAAGAAGAAATCTCCATCCTCATCCCGCCGAACAATATCGCCCGTATGAAACCAGTTGGCTTTCCATGCCTCATTGGTCGCTGCATCATCCTTGAAGTAATGGGAGAAGAACCCGACACGCGGATCATCGCCCTTGCGCCGCACCAGCAACTCACCGGGGTCGGTTCCTGTAACAGGCACACCGTCATCACCCATGATGCACACATCCATCTCAGGTCCGGGCTTACCAAGGCAGTTCATGCCGCGCTTACGAGGCTCCTGGTTGGCCGCAATCACAGATCCAGCGCCGGTTTCCGTCATGGCCCATGCTTCCACCAGAGGAATACCAAAGCGCTCCTCAAACGGAACATGCAGCTTTGCATCAATACCCGCCCCAAAACCAAAGCGAACCGAATGGGCTTTGTCTTCCGGCGCTTCTGGTAGGCTCATCAGGATCGATGGCATAACGCCCAGATAATGCAGGCAAGTCGCGCCACTATCCCGCACATTCCGCCACCAGGAACGGGGGTGGAAGCGGTCCAGAACTGTCAGGCTCCCGCCAACAGCAATCATCGCCATGGCAGAATATGCCATTGCATTCATATGGAAGATCGGCAGCGGCGTAATCATCCGCTCGCCATCCTCATTCAGCGCACACGTGCCACCTGCATTGGCGTACCAATGCCCCGCTTCCAGAAAGTAGCGGTTAGCCAGCACACAGCCTTTCGGGCTCCCGGTGGTGCCAGAAGTGTAGAGCATCGCCGCAGGGTCTTCTTGCGCAGGCGAATAGACCTCATCCGAAGGCGTGCGCACAACGGGCAGGGCATCATCCAGTGTGGCACAGGCAAAACCTTGCCCGCTCTCACGCGCTGCCTGTTCCATATCCGCTTTGCGCTCACACGTTGAAATAGCCAGAACAGGCTCTGCATGTCTGCCGATGTATTCAAGCTCAGAGCTTTGCAGGTCAGGATTGATCGGCACGATAACCACGCCAAGAGCGTTGAGGGCCAACCAGTGCAGAAAGAAGGCAGGGCGGTTTTCAAGCAGAACCAGAACACGGTCTCCAGCTTGAAGGCCAGCTTGCCGATAGCGCGTCACCGCACCCTGCGCCTGAGCCAATGCTTCTGCGTAGGAGGTCTCTCCAGCCTCAATGCCGTAAAGCTCGGCAGTCTCAGCCAACACATTCACAAACGGACGGTCTGGCCACTTTTCAGCAGTGGCGCAAAATGCATCGAAAACAGATTTATGTTCAATCATTCAAACAACCTGTTTTCTCAAATGAACAGCTGGATGTTGCCAAAGGCAGCATCACAGTTGAGCAGATCAACCCGCTTCAGCTTAATTTTCAGCTCATCCTCCACCATCTCAAAATGATGATGAACCGTAGCCGCCAGCAAGAACTGGTCATCGAGCCGCGTCTCCACATAATGAACGGCAGTGCGGGTGATAAACTGGCCCGCCTTCGGATCAAAAGCCTCGATGCTTGGACGGTTTAAAACATGAGAGCAGCGGCTCTTAGGTTTTTGCGAAAAAGTGCGCAGGCCATTGAGGCGCTCAACACGAAGCTTCCGCAAAAAGGCATCCTCATACATAAGCGAGGTCATGTTTTTTGGATTGTCCTGCTGATAATCCAGCGGCATCCAGTAGTAGCTGTCAGAGCCCCAAAGCTCCAGCCACTCATCAAAGCGGCCTTCATCAATCACCCGGGCTTCATGGTAGACAAAGTCGATCAGGTCATCACGCGTCGGTAAGGTCACGAGCTTCGGCCTCCATGCTTGCAACAACAAACTTCTTCCAGGCATGGAACTGATTGCGCATCTGGCGTTCCGTCGTCCCGTTCTCAACGGCTTCGACATCCAGGTCTTCGTCAGCATCATAAAGGCGCTGCACATTCACCCACTCAAGTTCCTGAGAATGCAGGCCTTCCTGCGCACGCTCATACATCTCCAGATCATCGTGCCCAACAATGGAGGTTGGTGCGTTGATCAGGCGGTTGTACATGGCCGTGCGCTCAAGCAGCATGTCCGGTGCATCAACAAGGCGGAAGATATAGCTTTCAACCAGCGTCTTATTGGCGGCCAGTGGAATGAACACACGCAACTGCTGGATAGGGCCTTTGATCATGATGTTCGGAAAATAGACCGTGTTATGCCGGTTCTCACCCAAAATGACCTTGGCACGTTCTTCGCCGTAGGCCTCCACCATCATCTCCAGATAACCCGGAATAGCAGAGTAATCCGAGTGAATGGAATGATGCACACCTGTATGACCATGACCATTCGGCCAGGTGCGAATACCCATATCCTCAAAGAACTCGTAGGGCGACATGAATGGCGCAATCACCTCCATCGCCATAGGCGTTTTGGTGTTCTCGTCCTTGTCTATGCTCTCCCAGATCTCAACCGCGGTGCCAGCGGAACTTTCATGAGCAACCATCGGGTGACAGGTGTCTGTCTGGTTATCGACCAGCATCTTCCAGTTGCAATTGTGCATGTAGCGCAGCGGCGGGCCAGCTACCTCCAGCTTACCAATCGGAGAGCGGTCCACCATATTGTCGAGAGAGGAGAGGGAGCCGCCGAAGTACTCCTCAAAGCTGATGCCCTCTTGGTTCATGCGCACAAAGATAAAGCCGCGATAGTTCTTCACCGCGCCCACTGGAGGCAGACCGCTTTGCCCAGCCTCGCTCTGCTCAAAACCGGTGTCTTTGTACCCCTTCTTCAGCGGGATCGCGAGCAGCTTGCCATTGGTGCGGAACGACCACGCATGGTAAGGACAGCGGAAAAACTTGCCCGTGTTGCCAGAGCGATCAATGACGATCTTGGTGCCTTTATGCGGGCAGCGATTGTGCAGCACATACACTTCGCCATCCGTATGCCGTGCCAGCAAAATAGGCTGAGCAGCAACATCGGTCGCGAAATAATCACCAGCATTGGGCACCTGACTTTCATGCCCCACATAAACCCATGTGGAGGCAAACAGATGCTTCATCTCCAGGGCAAACACTTCATCGTCGATGTAAAGATCACGATGAACCTCAGCGGGGCGCACAAGGTTGGCCACCGCCTGCGGGTTATCTTTGTATTTCATGGTCATAAGCTCCCCTCCCAAAAAGCTTAGAGCGCATACTGACCGGAGCTAAAAATGCGTCCCTCCGGAAAATACGCGAAATTATCTTTTACAAATCCAGCACCAGTCGTTTGGACTTGGCACGCGATACGCAAATATGCATCACGTCACCAGCCGCTTTCTCATCATCACTCAGCACTACATCCCGGTGGTCTGGCTCACCCTCAAGCACATCCACCTGACAAATCCCGCAGTCCCCGCGCTGGCAATCGTAAACAAGGTCTACGCCGCCGTCTTCCAGCACATCCACGATGGATTTATCCTGCGGCACCCAAAACACCTCGCCAGAGGATTTAACCTCCACCTCAAACCCGCCGCTGACATCATCGCCTGAAGACGCAGCGCTTGCAAACAGTTCAAAGTGGATCTGCTCTTTGCCAAAGCCAGCAGTCAGCGCCGTCTCGCGCACGGCTTCAATCATTCCCTTCGGGCCACATACATAGATATGGCTGCGAGTATCGAGCGTTGGAATGAGAGCGCCAAGATCCAGACAGCGCTCAGGATTGTCATCACTATGGATGTTCAAAGCATCACCGCAGAGGTCTGCAAGCTCATCCTTGAATGCCATCCCCTCCAGCGTGCGGCCAGAGTAGTGCAGGGCATAGGCTTTGTCTGCGCGCTTCAACGCAGCAGCCATGCTGATGATCGGCGTCACACCAATGCCGCCTGCAATCAGAACAACCGGTCTGTCGTCTTCAATCAGCGGAAAATCGTTCTTTGGTACGTCAACCTGAACAGCGTCGCCCACCTGCAAAGAGTGCATGTAAGCCGAACCGCCACTTCCGTCTTGCTCCAAAAGTATACCGAGCGTGTATCGCTGATTCTCGTAGGGTAAGTTTTCACCAAAATCGATCAGAGAATATTGACGAGAAGAGCCATCCTTAAGTTGAACTGCGATATGTGCACCAGCTTCAAATTGCGGAAGCTGCGCATTATCTTCGGCTTTGAGAACAAACTGTTTGATTTTTGGGGCGGCCGTCCGAACCCCCTCAATAATAAGTGTTTTCATGCTTTTTGGCGTCCTCCCTCAGAGCCAAAACAAGGAGAGTCTCCTCTCGCATAAATGAGAAATATAATATGCGATATCATATAAAACAATGTCAATGCATGAACTGGAAATAGTTTCCATTTCATATTTGTGCTTGATTAACCCACGGTATGTGTGCACATTTTTCTCATTCATCCTGTATTCTCTGGGGAGGGAGAACATGAATAAGAAACTCAAGATATTTGCAGCTGCAACTATTGCCGCGCTCTCTGTCAGCGCATCTGCCATGGCGCAGGAAACCGTATTGCGCATGTCCAGCTGGCTGCCGCCGGCACACCCGATCGTAAAAGGCATGATGGTGCCTTGGGCGGCCAAAGTGAAGGAAGTCACAGAGGGACGCGTCTCTGTGCAAATCCTCGACGCACCGCTCGGCCCGCCACCAGCCCACTTTGACCTCGCCGCAAACGGCATTGCGGATCTCACATACGGCGTGCACGGTTACACACCGGGCCGCTTTAAACTCACACAGATCGCGGAATTGCCTTTCCTTGCAACGGACGCCACCAGCCTGTCCGTTGCCTACTGGCGTCTCTATGAAAGCACGCTGGCAAAAGCCAACGAGCACCGCGGCTCAAAGGTTCTGGGTGTCTTCACCCACGGTCCCGGCCTGCTTTACACAACCGACCGTGCCGTCTCACCTTTGAGCGAGCTGAAAGGCGCAAAGATCCGCGTTGCTGGTAGCATTACCAACCAGCTGGTTCAGGCTATGGACATGGTGGCCATCCAGGCACCAGCACCGCAGTCCTATGAGATCCTGTCCGGCGGCATTGCTGACGGCATCGTGTTCCCGACTGAATCCATCCCGTTCTTCAAGCTGGATGGCCTGCTTAGCAACGGCCTGCGCGTAGAAGGTGGTCTGTACAACGTCTCCTTCTTCTTCATCGCCAACAACGCCAAGTTCTCCAGCTTGTCAGAAGCGGATCAGAAAGCCATTGAGGCCATCTCTGGCGAAGCCTTCTCCCGTCTTGCGGGCGCCGCATGGAATGCTGCGGATGCATGGGGTCTGGAGCAGATGGAAGGTAAAGTGACCATTCACGATGCCACCGCAGAAGAGCGTGCTCAACTGGAAGAAGCCACCCGTCCAATGTTTGACGGTGTTGCCAAATCCTACGGCGAAAAAGGCATCGACTTTGAAGTTGCCATGGACATGCTCCAAAAAGAAGTTGCAGCGGTTGCCTCTGAAAAATGAGTGGGAATCTGGTTGATCTAGCAGCGCGCGCCCGACGAAAGCTTCGTTCGGGCGCCTCTGTTCTCTGCGGAATACTGCTTCTGGCGCTGGTCGCAGTAACGGTCATTGATGTGATTGGCCGTTACCTGTTTGCAAGCCCATTGCCCGGAGCGCCGGAATATACAGAACTGCTGCTCATGGCGGTGATTTTTACAGGCCTTCCAGCGGTGTGCCTGGATGATGGGCACATCACGGTAGACCTGTTCACCTCCAAGTTCAAAGGCGGAGTAGCCGCCCTGCAAATGTTCTTTTCACGCATGTTTGTAGCTGTGGTCCTGTCCGTTGTGGCCTGGGAGCTCTGGCAACACGGAACGCAGCTTGCGAGTTATCAGGAAGTGACGGTGTATTTACGCATCCCTCTTGCTCCATTTGCAAAAGCAGCCGGTGTCATTTGTGCGTTTTGCGCATTCATCACATTCGTGCTTGCCGTTTTGAGAATTCCTAGAGGTGTTGGGGGCGGTTCCTGATGGAATGGTATCTGGGTCTTGCCATCCTGATGGCATTGATTTTTGTAGGCGTGCCAATTGCTTTTGCAATGGCAGCCGTTGGTTTCTTTGGAGTGGCCTCCATCATTGGATTGCCACCTGCATTTCACCTTGTCGGACAGGTCTATTTTGACAGCGGTCGAAGCTACACCCTGTCGGTCGTGCCCCTGTTCCTGCTCATGGGCAATCTCATCGTCCAGTCTGGCATCGCCAGCGACATGTATACGGCGGCAAACGCATGGCTGAGACACCGTAAGGGCGGTCTGGCCATGGCAACCATCGTTGCCTGTGGTGGCTTTTCCTCGGTTTGCGGATCATCTCTGGCGACCACCGCAACCATGGCACGCGTCTCTCTGCCAGCCATGCGCCGGTTTGGGTATTCGGACCGCTTGGCAACATCTTCCATCGCAGCAGGTGGAACGCTGGGTATTTTGATCCCGCCCTCCGTCATTCTTGTCATCTACGGCATTCTCACGCAGCAAAACATCGGCGCGCTGTTCCTGGCTGGCATTTTGCCGGGCCTCGTCGGTGTCATCGGCTATATGCTTGCCGTGCGCTTGTCGCTCTTCATGTTTAAGGAGGAGCTGGAAGTTCAGAGCAAGCTGCCCCTGATAGAGCGGATCATCGCTCTGCGCGGTGTGTCCTGGGCATTGCTTTTGTTCGTCTGCGTGCTGGGAGGCATCTATCTCGGCGTCTTCACAGCCACTGAAGCGGCTGGCATCGGAGCAGGCGGAGCACTGGTTCTGACTGCAATGCGGGGCAAACTGACTTATCGGGAGACGCTCAATACCTTATTCGAGACAGCCAAAACCACAGCTGTAATGTTCTTCATTCTGTTCGGGGCGCTCTATTTCCTGAACTACGTGAACATTTCCGGTCTGACGACGGACCTGCGCACATGGGTAAACGCCCTCGGCGTCGGGCCTTATGCCATCATCACCATGATCGTGCTGATCTATCTGGTGTTGGGGTGCCTGCTGGAAAGCCTGTCCATGGTCACGCTCACAGTGCCGATTCTCTTTCCAATCGTCACAGGTCTTGGGTTTGATCCAATCTGGTTCGGTATCTTCGTCATTATCGTCACGGAAATGAGCTTCATCACGCCTCCAATCGGCATGAACGTGTTTGTTATGCGCTCAGTTGCGCCTGAGGTGCCGGTTGAAAAGATATTTGTCGGTGTAGTTCCATTTGTTGCTATGGATGTTGTGCGCTTGATCCTGCTAATTGCAGTTCCGGGACTCGCACTTATCATTCCGTACTCAATGTAGCGCGGCAAAAACAAAAGAAGAGGCTGGCCGGTGGACGCAGACCTGAATGAAATCGACACGCATGAAAAGGAATCCGGCTTTGTAGACGGGTACCTTTTGTATCTGCTGGCATCGGCAAGCCATCTGGCCAGCGGGCAGTTTCACGAAGAAATCCGGGGCGCAGGCGTACGCGTCCCGGAGTGGCGCGTACTGGCGTGTCTTCGAGACAATGACGGCCAGATGGTCACTCAGTTGGCCCGCTTTGCTTTGATGGAGCAATCTCACCTCACCAAAACCATTGATCAGATGACAGAAAGAGGGCTGGTGACACGCCGCTCTGATGAAGCAGACCGCCGCCGTGTCCGCATCTTTTTGAGCGAGAAGGGCAGGGAACTCGCCGGTCAACTCGTCACGCAGGCCAGTGCTCATGAAGAGCGGTTGATCCGTCAGCTTGGCATGAATGATATCGCGCAGGTGAAAGGTTTTCTCTCTCGCATGATCGAGACTCTCGAAAACAATGAATGATCACATATTTACGCTATAATCTACAGGATTGCAGTTGATATAAATATGTAAATGCATATAATCATTTTCAAGCTCTACGAGAGAGGTGGGGCTTGTTCAAAAAAGAAAGAGTGCACCACATGAACGAGATTCTCGGTGATCAAGCTCCCGAAACTGAACAGGACGGACAACACTCAAAACCAGTATCCACGCCGAGATCTCTGGGTGAAGTCGGGCTGGGCCATTTTGCGCCCTATCTGATGAACCGGATCATGGGCAGATACAACGAGAGTCTGCGCGAAAAATTGAGCAGATCAGGGTTGTCGGTCGCCAAGATGAGAGCACTTGCTGTGTTGTCAGTCGTGGACGGGCTGATGATCAACGAACTCTCGGTTTATTCGGTGATCGAGCAATCGACTTTGAGCCGCACGCTGGATGCGATGGAAAAGGAAGGTCTGATCCACCGTAAAGCGAGCGAGCAGGACAACCGCGTGCGCCATATTTTTCTGACTGAGGCTGGACGGTCTGCCTTTGCAGAAATGTGGCCGCATATGCGCGATGAATACAGCACAATGTTCACTGGCGTCTCGCAAGCCGAGCATGACGCCTTTTTGGTGACGCTGCGCAAGGTGCTGGCAAACATACGAAAGCACGACTTCTAGGGCGCGTTTCTCTTCATTGAGCTCGCACCAACTGGATCTGTCATGCTTTCTGGGGAGAGAGTATGGCAGAAAGATCTTTTGTCAAAGAGGTCGAAAAACTTCGCGCAGGTGAGGGCGAAGTGTTCCGCGGTGAAGGCATTCTGGCCATCACCAAAGCGCTGCTGGAAAATGGCGTAGGCTATGTTGGCGGCTATCAGGGCTCGCCAATCAGTCACCTCATGGATGTTCTGGCTGATGCGCAGGATATTCTTGGCGAGCTTGGTGTGCACTTTGAAGCCAGCGCCAGCGAGGCTGCCGCCGCCGCCATGCTGGCCGCGTCTGTTCACTATCCCATTCGCGGCGCAGTCACCTTCAAGTCAACAGTCGGCACCAATGTTGCCTCTGACGCATTGGCAAACCTGTCGTCCGGTGGTGTCACCGGTGGTTCCCTTGTTATTGTCGGAGAAGACTACGGCGAAGGCTCTTCCATCATGCAGGAGCGCAGCCACGCCTTTGCAATGAAAAGCCAGATCTGGCTGCTCGATCCGCGTCCCAATCTGCCGTCCATCGTCAAAGCCGTTGGCGATGGTTTTGAGCTATCCGAAGCCTCCAACACACCGGTTATGCTTCAGGTGCGCATCCGCAGCTGTCATGTCCATGGTGAGTTCACCACCAAAGACAACCAGCGCCCATCCATGAGTGTGGCAGACGCGCTGGAGAACCCAAAGCGTGACCTGAACCGCATTGTCTTGCCACCAGCCTCCTTCCTCCATGAGCAGGAGAAGGTAACAAAGCGCTTACCTGCCGCGCTGAATTATATTCAAACGCATAAATTGAATGAGTTGTTCGGACCAGAGGGCCGCAATGTCGGGATTATCCTGCAAGGCGGTATGTATAACGGCGTCATCCGCGCATTACAGCGTTTGGGCCTTGCCGACATCAACGGCGAAACGCAAATCCCGCTCTACGTCATGAATGTAACCTATCCGCTTGTTCCAGCTGAAATCAACGAGTTCTGCCGCACCAAAGAGGCCGTGCTGGTGGTGGAAGAGGGCTATCCTGATTATCTGGAGCAAGCCGTCGGCGCCATGCTGCAAAAGGAAGGCCTCACCACCAAACTGGAAGGAAAGGGGCCATTCCCCGAAGCTGGTGAGTATACCGGACAGGTGATGCTGGACAGCATCCAGACCTTCCTTGCAACCCACTGCGATGCGTTGCCCGGCAAAGGACGCGCACCAAACACACCTGGAGCCCTGCCAGATATCAAAGAGCTGCAAGAGGTCGTTCCCATGCGCCCGCCCGGGTTCTGCGTGGGGTGTCCGGAACGCCCAATTTTCGCTGCCACCAAACTGGTGGAAGATGAACTTGGCCCGCATCACATAGCTTCCGATATCGGCTGCCACCTGTTCTCCATCATGCCCCCTTTTGGCATTGGCTCCACCACCATGGGGTATGGACTAGGCCCGGCCTCGGCCTCTGCATTCAACACAACAAAAACGGATCGCAGGTCCATCTCGTTCATGGGAGACGGCGGCTTCTGGCACAATGGCCTGACCACCTCTATCGGCAATGCGGTCTTCAATCAAAATGATGGCGTGATCGTCATTGTCGACAATTACTATTCAGCGGCCACAGGCGGGCAGGACATCCTGTCCTCAAGGGCAAACAACAAAAGCAAGTCCACCAAACACCCGATCACCGAAGCGGTGAAAGGCGTTGGTGTCAAATGGGTTCGTCAGCTTGACCGCACCTATGACGTCACCCAGATGCAATCGGTCCTGAAGGAAGCGTTGACCACCGATATCAAGGGACCAAAGGTCATCATTGCGTCCTCGGAATGCATGCTCAACAAACAGCGCCGCGAAAAGCCAATCATCAATCAAGCCGTGAAAGAGCAAAAGCGCGTCGTCAAAACCCGCTTCGGTGTTGATGAAGATGTCTGTACAGGGGATCACGCCTGTATGCGCTTGTCCGGTTGTCCCTCTTTGACAGTCAAAGATCTGGACGACCCGCTACGCGATGATCCCGTCGCGCATATTGACCAGAACTGCGTGGGTTGCGGCAATTGCGGAGAGGTTGCGGACGCCGCCATCCTCTGCCCATCCTTCTATCAGGCCGACACCATTCACAACCCAAGCAAATCCGAACGCTTCTTCAGTAATATACGCGGTCGCATCATTTCTGCGCTGCAAAACTGGCGAGAGCGACGATCTCTGATCATTGAGGAGGCATAAGTATGGATATCGACACTCAATGGCAGGCTTTGGGAACAGGCGAGGATGAAACCCGCACCATCACGAAAATCGCCATCTTCGCCGTTGGCGGGCAGGGCGGCGGTGTCCTCACAGACTGGATCGTCAACTTAGCTGAAGCCAACGGCTATAAAGCCCAGTCCACCTCTGTCGCAGGTGTCGCCCAGCGCACGGGCGCAACAATCTATTACGTCGAAATGGCACCTGATACTGGCAAAGCCCCTGTCTTCTCCCTCAGCCCAGCGCAAGGCGATGTCGACACCGTGATTTGCGCCGAACTCATGGAAGCAGGCCGCGCGGTTATCCGTGGTTTCGTGACTGCTGATAAGACAACGCTCATTGCCTCATCTCACCGCATTCTGGCAGTCTCGGAAAAGATCGTGCCGGGTAAAGGGGAGCAGGACAGTGATGTCGTCCTCTCTCGTCTCGGAAATGCCTCCCAAAAACTGGTCGCCTTCAATATGGAAGAAGTCGCTGCAGACAATGGCAGCGTCATCTCCTCCAGCCTGTTCGGCGCACTTGCCGGTTCCGGCGCATTGCCATTTCTCAAAAGCACCTATGAAGACACCATCCGCAAAGGCGGTAAAGGCGTCAAAGCAAGTCTGGCGTCTTTCAATGCGAGCTTCGAGCACGCCCAGTCATCAGCTGCTGCTGGAAGCGCTGGTACCAAGCGACCAGAACAAACCAAGTCTGAGAAGATACTCACAGTCCGCGGGCCTGAGAAAAAACGCGCAGCCTGGCAACTGCTTTTATCCCGCATTGAAGCGCTCCCCAAACAGGCTCACGAGATGGCGCTGGCAGGGCTGCGCAAGACCGTTGAGTTTCAGGATCTGGAATACGGTGAGGAGTATCTCAATCACCTCGAGATTGTACTCGCAAGTGATACCGAAAATGGCAACTGGGAATTCACCAGAGTTGCGGCCAAGTATATCGCAAATGCTATGTGTTATGACGACACAATCCGTGTTGCCGACATAAAAACGCAAAAAACACGCTTGCAACGCGTTGAAAGGGAAATCGGGTTAGGCGCAGAAAATCAGCTGGAACTGACCGAATATCTCCACCCACGCATGGAGGAAATCTGCGGAACTCTGCCAGTTCGACTTGGCAAATGGGTCGAAGCCCGTCCTAAAGTGTTCAACTGGTTGGATAGAAGGGTGAACAAGGGGCGACGCATAAGAACGCACTCCGTTCGAGGCTTCCTCAGCCTCTGGCTCATCAGCAGCCTGAAACCCTGGCGCCGCAGTTTTCTGCGCCATGAAATTGAGACAGAACATCTCCAAAACTGGCGGGATCTTGCGATTAAGACCGTGCATTCGGACTATGATCTTGCTGTTGAGATCCTCACTTGTCGCCGGCTCATCAAAGGATATTCGGACACACATAAACGCGGGCACTCCAAATTCGACCGGGTTCTTTCCTCTCTCACACTCCTGAAAGACAGAAAAGACGCCGCAGATTGGCTCAGACGTCTCAGAGAAGCCGCGCTTTTGGATGAAAAAGGCGAAGCTTTGGAAGGTGCAATGAAGACAATTCAAACCCTCTGATTGAAAACAGGGGGAAAGAATGTCGCATTTGAAATTTTTCCTCCGATTATAATTAATGTATGCATTTGTGTGCCTTAGCGAAAATACGGTGTTTTTCCGAGCGCACAAAATGCGCGTGCAAGGGGCATATTGTCATCATTTGAGGACAGGTGAACGCATTAGATTCAGGCATACACCTGAATGCAATTTTACTTATGCGAATTACTCAAATGACGCCAAAGTACCTCTAGGTCAGTGATATACGCTTGGGAAACAGTGTGTTGACTGCATATATTAGAATGCGCGTATATTGTGTGAACTGTAGGTTTGACGAAGAGCCAAAGCTGATTAATAGGAGTTCGGTGAAAAATCCTATTTAATATAATTATTTACAGCGCCGCGGCAGATTGTTGCACGCGCACTGGGGGCTCGCGCTATTAAACTGAAGTCGTATTCAGTATCGCTGCGTTATTATGGCGCGCAGGATGTGTATTAAAACGTATGGTCTTAAAATTTTAACATAAGTATATCAGGTCCCCGTCCTAGAGAGATTGGGAAATTCTCCTAGGGCACATGAGTGGCACATGGGGAAATAAAAGAAATGTCAAGCATCAATGCGACCGAAGTCGAAGTCGCCCCGAAAGAAACGGTTAAATATACAAAAGAAGATCTTACCTGGTCTTTGTCCATGTTCGGTACCGCCGTCGGTGCCGGTGTTCTGTTTCTTCCAATCCGTGCAGGTCTTGAAGGCTTCTGGCCGCTGATCCTGATCGCAGCTCTCGTAGGTCCAATGACCTACTTCTCTCACCGCGCATTGGCTCGCTTTGTTCTTTCCTCCAAGAACAAAGACGCAGACATCACAGACGTGGTTGAAGAACACTTTGGTAAAGCAGCTGGCCTGCTGATTACCTTCTTCTATTTCTTCGCGATTTACCCAATCGTGTTGATCTACGGTAACGCGATTACCAACACCATCGACAGCTTCATCGTCAACCAGTTGGCAATGCCTGCAGTTCCACGCTGGCTCCTCTCTGGTATTCTCGTTGCAATGATGATGGGCGTAATGATCCTTGGTCGCCGCCTGATGCTCGTCGCAACTGAGCTTCTGGTGTACCCACTGGTGATCATCCTGTTCGGTATGTCTGTATACCTGATCCCATCCTGGTCTTTTGAAGCCATGAGCTTTGATATGATCCCAGAAACCGGCACTTTGTTGACAGTGGTGTACCTCACCATTCCAATGCTTATCTTCTCCTTCAACCACAGCCCAGCCGTCTCCTCCATGGCTCTGGCTCAGCGCGAAGCACATGGCGATAATGCGGTGGCAAAGTCCGATATCATCCTGAAGCGCGCATCTGTGATGCTCCTCGGCTTCGTTATGTTCTTCGTATTCAGCTGCGTTCTTGCACTGACACCTGAACAGCTGATGGAAGCAAAACAGCAGAACCTGCCAGTCCTGTCTTACCTTGCAAACGTGTTTGACAGCCCGCTGATCTCCTTCATGGGCCCACTGGTTGCGTTCCTTGCAATCTTCTCTTCCTTCTTCGGTCACTACCTTGGCGCAAAAGAAGGTCTTGCAGGCATTGCTAAGAAAGCTGCTCCAAAAGCTGTTGAAGGCTTGGGCGAAAAGAAATTCAACACACTGCTTGTTGCATTCTTCTTCTTCTCCGTCTGGGGTGTTGCAATCATCAACCCATCCGTTCTTGGCATGATTGAAGGCCTGGGTGCTCCGTTCATCGCAGCAATCCTGTTCCTGATGCCAATGTACGCAATCAAAAAAGTCCCAAGCATGAAGAAGTACGACGGTGCGCTGTCCAACATCTTCATCACCATCATGGGCATTGTCGCAATCTCTGCGATCGTAAAAGGCCTCTTCTAAGAAGGCCAACTAACAAAAATAAACCGGTGTCTTCGGACACCGGTTTTTCTCTCCCACTGAGGTTCACGTTATGTTCAGCGTTTTTGACATCTTCAAAATCGGTGTAGGTCCATCCAGCTCCCACACAGTCGGGCCTATGAAAGCGGCAAAGCAGTTCATTGATAGCCTGCGTGCTCAGGATAAACTGCGTGATGTGACGCGTATTGCAGTTGACATATACGGCTCTCTGTCTCTGACAGGCAAAGGCCACCACACAGACACAGCAATTATTATGGGGCTTGGTGGCAACTCTCCGGAAACCGTTGATATTGACAGCATTCCAGAGTTCATTCAGCGCGTAGAACAAACCGGTCGCCTCCCGGTTGGCATGCATTGCCACGTGGTTGACTTCCCGAATGATGCAATCACATTTAATCGTCCAGCACTTGAGTTGCATGAAAACGGCATGTCCATCCATGCCTTTGCAGGTGGAGAAAAGATCTTCTCCAAAACCTACTATTCCATCGGCGGTGGGTTCATCGTGGATGAAGAGAATTTCGGTAAGGCTTCAGAAAACGAAGTTTCGGTGCCTTATCCATACAAATACGCTTCAGAATTGCTGGAGCATTGCCGCCAAAACGGTATGAGCATTTCCGCGCTTGTTCTGGAAAACGAAAAAGCATTCCGCAGTGAAACAGAACTGCGTGAGAGCTTTGGTCGTATCTGGAATGTGATGCGCGATGGCATAAAGCGTGGCAGCAACACGGAAGGTCTGCTGGCGGGTCCGCTCAAAGTCCCACGCCGTGCAGCAGCACTACGCCGTCAGCTGACGGCGACAGAGCGCAGCAGCAACGACCCGATGGCGACGGTTGACTGGGTCAACATGTTCGCGCTGGCCATATCAGAAGAAAATGCAGCAGGTGGCCGCGTTGTAACAGCACCAACCAACGGTGCAGCAGGTATCATTCCTGCGGTTCTCGCGTACTATGACAAGTTTATTGAGCGTCTTGAGCCTGAGCACTACACAAAATTCTTCCTCGCCTCAGGCGCCATTGGAGCGCTGTATAAGACCAATGCATCCATCTCCGGTGCAGAAGTTGGCTGTCAGGGTGAGGTTGGTGTTGCGTGCTCCATGGCAGCAGCAGGCCTTGCAGAGCTGCTGGGTGCGAGCCCGGCTCAGGTCTGCATTGCAGCTGAAATCGGTATGGAGCACAATCTGGGCCTCACATGTGACCCTGTTCTCGGGCAGGTTCAGGTGCCTTGCATCGAGCGCAACGCAATAGCCTCTGTCAAAGCGATCAACGCAACACGTATGGCTATGCGCCGAAACTCAGATCCATGTGTTTCTCTCGATAAAGTCATCGCGACCATGTACGAAACCGGCAAGGATATGCTGGCAAAATACAGAGAAACCTCACAGGGTGGTCTTGCGCTTAAAGTGGTGCCGGTCGCAGCAGAGTAAGCAGCAACCAATGTGTTTAAGATAGGAAAGCTGGCCTTTAGGTCAGCTTTTTTTGTTTTGCTCAGCCATTTTGCGGAAACACTTAAAACTGCAAGAACACTCGGAACGGGCCACTAACCCATGTTTGGTACTCCCAAAAGAAAAAAGGGAGAAACCCATGAAATCCTTGCTACTGGGTGCAACGATCATCGGATTGGCCATGCCGACAGCCTTTGCTCAAGACAAGCCTGTCACGATCGTCAGTTACAACGTGCAAAATCTCTTCGACACCATTGATGATGAGAACAATCCACGAGATGACACCTACCTTTCCAAAGAAGCAAAAGAAGCCCGTGGTAAGGATCATGAAGACGCGTGTGAGAGCTACAATGATAAAGGTTCTCACTATTACAAACAATGCATTGAGCTGAACTGGGGCGAGGAAAGCTACAAGCAAAAATTGATGACACTGGGCGCTGTCATTCGTTCCTTCCCGGAAACGCCGGACATTTTGGTTTTACCTGAAACAGAAAACAAAAAGGTGCTTGATGATCTGGTCAATAAAGCACTGGCCGGTCTGGACTACACCTCAGTCATTCAGCTGGACACCTCCAACAATGAGCACAATCGCGGTATTGATGTTGGCATCATCTCGCGCTTGCCGCTTAAGGGAGAACCGGAGACAATTAAAGTGTTTGGCGAAGATGGCGACAATCCCCACGATTGCCATCCAACCCGTGATATTGTGAAAGCTCAGTTTGAGATGCCAGACGGCGAAACAATGCATGTCTTTGGTGTTCATTTTCCATCTGGCGCGGCCTATCAATGCCGGAAAGATGCGATGGAAGTGCTGAACAAAGAACGTGCAAAGCTTCCTGATGACGCAAATGCGGTTGCTGCTGGCGACTTCAATTTTAATTGCACAGACATTCAAAATGGTGAGTTTCAGGCCCTGGCGAGAGAAGGGAACTGGAGTTATCCGCCTGAGATAGTCGGGTGTGCAGCCCCGGGCAGTGCATTTTACTATAAGGATCAGAGCTGGTCATTTTTGGATATGATCCTCGTTTCCGGTGCATTGCGTCCCGATCAGGACAGCAACAGTACATGGTTTGCTGATTTGGGTAGCTTCCACACAGTTGTCACGCACCCGAGCCAGTACGCACAGGATGCAAGAAACAGAGTACGCCCAAAGCGCTTTAATCCCGACAATAATCAGGGCGCCAGCGATCACTGGCCAGTCTTGATGCGGTTCCTGAAACGTTTCTGATAGCCGCTTACAACACTGCAAAAAAAAAGAACCGGCCTGAAAGTTCAGGCCGGTTCTTTGCTGTTTACGTTACGGGGTGGATCAGGTCTTATAGAGCTTCAGATCTGCCGTGATTTCACGGTGTACGAGCTCAATTTGAGCTGACATCGCATCAACAACGGCTTCCATCTCTGAATGACGTTGCCCTGCTGACCACTTCTCGATCTTGGGGTTTTCCGGCTTGTCTGTCACCGGAGAGTAGGCATCCAAAGCCTTCTTCAGGTTATCCAGCTCTGTATCAACCTGTGTGGCATAATCAAACACCGCTTTCATACCATCCGGTTTGCTCAGTTGCTCATCCCGCACCTCTGGGTACTTGAATGGGTCGCCATTACAAAGGTTATGCAGCTCCTTGATGGAACGATCAATGTTTGGTGTCAGACAACTGTCTCTGGCCATTCGTGGATAGGCTCGCGTGGTAGCTGCCTTCTTGAACAAGAACCAGGACTTCAGGGTCAGATCAGGCGTACAAGGATGCCAGTTCTCCACCTTTGGCACTCGGCGCAGTACAACAGGATCATCGCTGTAAAGCGTCTCAAAGTACCGCACAACTGCAGAACATACATCTGTGCTGGAAACCAGCACCTCCGGCGTCAAACCACTGTTCCGGCCAACCTGGCGGGCAATGGGGTCTTTTTCCTCCACAATTCCGTAGGCGAGCACACACTTGGCAAGCGTGGAATTGCCTGCAATCGCAGCACGTGCCGCTTTACGGTTTGCAGGGTCCATCCGCGCTTCCTGATACTTCTTCCAGCCATAAATAATCTTCGCGCGGCCATAGGTTTTATAACCGAAATCAGATAGCGCACGGCCCATGTTCATACCTGCCGAGATGCCGGCAGAAGCCTGTGTTGCATCAGCCAAGCGCGCAATTTCAGCGGCAACACCAACAACGGAGAAGAAGGTGTTCAGCGTCTTCTGGCTCACCTGAATAGCGGCCTGTGTATGTCGCTCTTTGATTGCATGGTAATAGACCGAGTTACTCGCTTCAGCCATGTTGACGTTCTTGCGCCATTTCTCGACCTCAGCAGATTTCTTCGCCAACGCGATTGCATCCATGGTCAATTTTCTGATCGCTTCTGCAAGGCCTGTTGCAGGGAAGATCGTTGTGACTGCCTTTACACCACCACTCGCAATGGTCTCGATCATCTTGATCTTCATTTGAGAAGCTTTGATATCAGCAAGCAGAGTGTCGATGGCCTTCAAAGATTTCTCGACGGCCTTTTCATCATTCGGGTCATCAGGTGAGGAAGCTTCTGCAATAAGATCTTGCAGAGCCTTGTGCTCCTCATCTGCGCGCTTCTCGATTTCATCCATGTATGCTTTGCGCTCTTTAGGATCAGCAAGCTTTTCCTTCAGACTAGCAAGTGCATTGCCTGTTTTTTCTTCTTCGATCTTTTTCAGCGCAGCTGCTGTATTCTTCTTGACGATCTCAGCGTCTTTTTCATCGCGGCCTGGCTTCTTGAACTTATCGAGACCGCCGGTCAGCAAAGCGTTGACATTTGCCATGATGTCTTCGTCAGAAAGAAGCTCCATGCTCTTCTCAACGCTCTGGACACCCGCGCTTGGACCAGCAAGTTTCAGCTTTTTCTCAAGAATTTGCTGCGGTGTCAGGCCTTCAGTCTCAGCTTCGCCTTCTTCTGTCAACTCACCTTGATCTGGCTGAATCTTGCTCGTGATGGCATCACCAATGGCATCAGAACCAGTAGTACTGGCGAGGTTTGCCAGGCCTCCTGTGAGGGCTTCTGCAAAGGCTTGATAGTCGCCATCAATCAACGCTTTTGTCGCTGTACCGGCATCAGTCGTTGCAATCATTGCAGCTTTAAGCGCTTCACCAACAATCTCGGGAGTAGTGGATTCCGTACCGCTCAACTGCGAGCCCGACGAAATTGCCGTGGAGAGGGAATCTGCAAGTGTTCCGATGATGGACATCACCGCTTCTTGCTTGGCGTCTTTGTCAGGAGCTTGTGTAGCCTGCAAAATTTTCTCTGAAACGCGCCCGCCAGCCATAGCAACATCAATCAGGCCAGAAACACCTTCAAAGATATTGCCGTGGTCATCCTCGCCTTTGCGGTCAGACGCGGATTTGTCAAAAGCAGCGCCAGCAGAGAGAACCTTTTTGATCTCTTCACCAATCATCTCGCCAGCTTCGTTCGCAAAGCTCAGCTTATCTGCGGCTGTTTTGCCTTTCTGCTCTGAAAAGACAATACCTTTTTCCGCAGCTGCAAGACCGGTGTCGAGCAATGTAGTCGTTGCAGTAAACAACGCACGCTGTTCAGCCACCCAATTGGCGTCCTTTGAGAGATTTTCTCCCAGCGAGTTTAAAGCTGAATCAATATTGGTTACCTTCTGAAGCTGATCTCCATACTTCCCGGCATCTTTTGCTGCTTTGATGACATCCTCTGAGCTTGCATTCGCATCCATTCCAAGCGACTTGCGCAAATCGCCTGTTACCTGGCCTTTCTGGTTGTTCAGGACATCCTGTTTGGCAGAAATCTGGTCTTTGTCAGGCGCATCACCCGCAACTGTATTCAGATTGGCCAGAGTGATTGCATTGGATCCGATAGATGAGGCAAGCGTCACGACATCACGCGCAAAACCAATGGCTTCTAATGTATTTTCGTGTTTGGAAGCGGTTTCGCTATGTTCATCAAGCTTTTGCTCATAGATTTTTGCACCACCCTTGAACATCTTCTCAAACTGGCTGTAGCGGGAAGGGACCAGGTTTGATGGAATGATCCCTTCACGAACCAGCGGAGTCCAGAGTTCGCGTGTGATGTCCTCTTCAGAAAACATCTCGTTGCCATCTTTATCTTTGGCCGCAATCATCTCGGCTTGTCGTGCCAAAATGCGTTCAAAGGAAGCGTTGAGCTTCTTCAAAGTCTCAGCATTAATTGCCCCGCTATCGGCACGAATATCAGCGCGGGTGTCAATCTCTGTCTGCATATCCCCGGTCATCCAGGGCATTTTAGTACCCGAGCCGGGGAGCTTGAACCATTTTTCATTCCGCGCCAGCGTTACTTCAAAGTTCTGTGCCTCGCGAATGGTTTCTTTGTCTCCATCCAGCTTGGTCATAATGTCATTCAATCGTCCAGCTTTGGCTGCAACACGTTCGGCATTTTGTTCAAAATTGCCGGCGCCTTGTTGCGCTGTTTTGAGCCAATCGAGCTGTTTTCCGGTAAGGGGCATGACAAACTCCAACGTGTTCAGGAGAACGGGTTAAGAACTATAAGTCTTCACATCTGCTCTGGCATCGCGGAGGATCAACGTTGCTTGTGCTCGCAAAGAATCCGCGACTTCCATCATTTCGGTATGTAATCGGCCACCCGTCCAAGCCTGTGTCTTCTTGTCTTTTGGTTCAGCAGTGACTGGGCGATATCCCTTGAACTCCAGTTCAAGAGTCTCAAGATGCTTTTGAACATCCTGAGCGTAGGTCAGGATCTTTTCCTGCCAGTTATCTTCGGAAATCATGTCATCCCGAACAGAAGGGTAGTTGAACGGATCTCCACCACACAAGGTGTGCAGTGCCTTCAAAGCTTGCTCGATAGCTGGTGTCTTACAGCATTCTTTAGCCATCAAAGGATAGGCTTTCTTGGTCGCTGCACGTTTAAAGCTGAACCAGCTCTTGAGTGTCAGATCCGGTGTTCCAGGGTGCCAGTTTGCGACCTTCGGAACACGTCGTAAGACGACAGGATCTTCACTGTAAAGCGTCTCAAAGTACCGCACCACCGCAGCACAAACATCACTGTTTGATACCAAGACCTCGGGTGTCAAACCGCAGTTGCGGCCAACTTGCTGTGCGATAGGATCTCGTTCTTCAACAATGCCGTAGGCAAGCACACACTTGGCAAGTGTCGAGTTCCAAGCAATTGCCTCGCGGGCCTTCTTGCGGTTCTCTGGATTTTTGCGGGCATCAAGATACTTCCGCCATCCAAAAACGACCTTAGTGCGTCCGTAAGTTTTATAGCCAAAATCAGAGAGCGCCTGACCCATGCTCTTTGCAAGAGAAAGCCCCGTAGAGGCTTGCGTTGAATCTGCCAGGCGCGTGGCCTCTGTAGCCACGCCAATGATAGATAGGAAGGTATTGATTGTCTTCTGACTGACTTGAACCGCTGCCTGTGTATGACGCTCCTTACAAGCGTGGTAATAGGGCGAATTGGCGGTTTGTGCCATTTTCACGTTCCTGCGCCACTTTTCAACTTCAGCTGCTTTCTTACCAAGAGCAACTGCGTCAAACGCAAGTTTTCTGCAAGCCTCAACCATGCCCGTTGCCGGAACAACACGCACCAGAACCTGAACACCACCCTTAGCAATCTTTTCAATCAGCTTGTACTTCATTTCAGAGGCTTTGATGTCAGCAATCAGTCTTTCGACCGCTTCCATTGATTTCTGAAGAGCCTTCGTGTCTTCAGGATCAGGAGGAGGGGAAGCCTCCTCAATCAGGTTTTTCAGCGCTTTTGTTTCTGCTTCCACATCCGCTTCGAGTTTTTCCATAAACTCTTCGCGTTCTTTCTTGTTGGATTGCTTCTTCTTAAAGTCGGCAAGTGCGTCCCAGGATTTCTTCGCTTCCATCTTCTGAATGGCAGCATTCGTTCGCTTTACCGTTTCAGCATCCATCTTCTTCTTGTCATTTGCCTCACGGAAGGCATCTTGCATTTCACGCATATTATTCGTGATTTTGTGCAAGTATTGTGGATCTTGAAAACCATCAAGAAACGCCTCGCGCTCCGTTCGTTTAAACGTACAACCAGATCGTTCCAGCTTCCGATCCATAAGTTCACGGGCTGAGAGCTCACTAAGTTCTTCTTTTTCCTCATCAGTGTTGAGAGGAAGATCAGGCTTGGCCATTGCGGCGAGGGGGCCTGTGGTAGCAGAAGAAGCTAGCTGCATTAAACCTAGAACAAGGGATTCAGAAAAGGCTTTGTAATCCTTATCTTTGAGCGCTTTAACAGCAGTGCCGGTGTTGACACCTAAGACAAAAAAAGCCTTGATTGAAACACCAATCAGTTCGGTCTGGTCATTTTCATTTCCAGGACCAGGCGCAGGGTCACCGTAGGCATATGCTTTGCTTTCATCCTTGAGAGTCAGTGCAGAATCTTGTTTACCCGTATCGACATGGCCTTGAACGTCACCTGCTGCAAAAAAAGCCTCAGCAAGGGAGTCTGCGATAGACCCAGCAATTTGCAAAACTGCATTCTCTCGCTCTTTGTTCGTTTTTGCTTGCGTTGCTAAGGCAATCTTCCGCGCAATTTGGTTGGCTTCAATAGCGACACTCACAGCGCCTGCAGCATAAGAAATATTCTGGAGCGTATCCTTATCTGCAGCGCCTTCAAACTCTATCTGGTCTGTGGTTTGGTGCTCTTCTTGCTCGTAGGTTTTGCCTGTTGCTTCCAATGCAAGCTTAAGTTGGCCAGCAACGATATCAGCAGCGTCTTGGGCAAAGGCGAGTGTGTTTCTTGCGTTCTTTTGTCTCTCCGAAAACTGGATACCTTTTTCTGCCATGGCAAGACCGCCATCCAGCAACGACGTGGACATCGTCAGTAAAGCTTTTTCCTCTTCGAAAAGCTTGTTTTGCCCCATTAGCTGCTCAACGAGCTGTGATTGGGCTGCTTCTACATTCTGGTAGCTTTTGATCTCGCAACTATATTCACCACGTCGGGCAGCTTCTTCCAGCACCTCTGCATCCGAAGTGTTTGCACCCATTTTGAACTCAGTCCGAAGGTCTCCGGCAATCTGACCCTGCTTCCCCTTCAGAACCTGACGTTTGGCTGCAATTTCGCGTTTTTCTGCTAGTGAACGAGATTGGTCTTCAAAGTTGGCAATGGTCAGTGCGCTACTGCCAAGACTTCCGGCCAGTGAGACGACATCACGGGCAAACCCAATGGCTTCAAGCGTGTTCTCATACTTTGAAGCCGTTTCACTATGTTGCTCCAGCTTTCCCTCATAGATCTCAGAGGCACCCTGGAACATCTGCACAAATTGACTGTATTTATCCGGCACAATGTTGGAGGGAATGATCCCTTCGCGAACCAGCGGAGTCCAAAGTTCCCGGGTGATATCTGCATCACTGAAAAGCCGTGTCTTCTCATCCTTCTTCTTCGCCGCAATCATTTCTGCCTGCCGCTCGAGGATTTTGCCGAAAGCGGCATTGAGCGCATCAACATTTTCAGATTGAATGAGAGGCGTTTCAGAAGTCACGTCCGCGTAGGAATCTACCTCGGTTTTCATATCACCGGTCATAAAGTCCATTTTGCTTTTTTGCAGCTTGCGCTTAAAAACATTTGGACTTCGGGCGAGCTCAATTTGAAAATCCTGAGCTTGGTGAATAACCGACTTATCTGCATCCAATTTAGCTAAAATATTGGTCAGTTCTGCAGATTTCTTCTCTTCGTTTTCACTATCAGATTCGAAGTTCTCCACGCCGCCTTGGGCCTGTGAGAGCCAGTCAATTTGAGACGGAGTTAACGTCATGATAAACTCCAGTGTGGGATCGTTTTCGATCCTTCTTGTTGTATCTTAGCCACCAAGAGAGAGCAGCTTCACTTCCAGCTGAATCAGCTCAGGACGCAGTATGTTCAGATCATTCGGCAGATCGCTGAAGGGGTGTCGCATATAGAGCTGAATAGCCTGACTGTTGTCCAGTTGCGCAATCAGTGGCCGCACTTGCCTTAGGGCATTTTCGCGGGCTTTCTTGCGCTCTTTCAGGTCTTTTGATTTGTCAGCAATAGCTGCAACTTGCTTTGGCAACTCTGCAAGGGCCAACGGTTGAGAAATGCACGACGAGAACTTTCGCAAAGCAGCGACATCCACCGCTTCTTCACCGGCATCCTGCTTGTCTTTCACTGCATTGACAAAAGAGCTGTCGATATACTGCTTGGCTTTGATCAGGCGTGCGATGCATTTATCAGAAAACGTTGAGATGTCTCTCGCAATGTCCTCTCTGAAGCCCGTAATTTCACCACGCATTGCATCCAGAGCACCTTCCAGCTCTTTCAGTTTAGCAAGGTTTTCTTTGTGCGTATGAGAAGCGTCAGACTGATCTTCCAGCTCCGCGATTTCCATGCGAAGTTCTTTCAAACGAGATGTATCAAACTTGCTGGGGTCAACGCGATCAACACCCTTGTAGTAAGCAAGGATACGCTTGATGGAGATATCTTTCGACGTCATCATATCCAGCTCATCTTTAAGCGGGCCGGATTTGGTGAGGAAGGCGTTCTTAGCTTCCTTCTGATCTTTCTGTCGGGCAACACCCTTCTTGTAGTCGACTTCCAGTTTTTTGAAGTACTTCAGCTCTGCCTTACTGAAGCGATCTGCATCTGTGATTTTCTCGCCTTTCTTCTCCATCTCAGCAAGCTTGTGAAGATGGCTCAACTGGCCTTCCAGTTCGTGGACAAAACGGTCGACGCGGAAGATCAGGCGGTTCGCCAGATCAAGTGAATGGGCAAGTTCGTCATTGGTGGTTGCGTTGTAGGCAAGGTCTTTCGCTTGATCGAAAAAGACATCCAGATCACCATGATATTGCTTGATCTCATCTGGCGCGAATAGAGAACCAACCATCTTGGCAAGGCTGGGATCTGCTTTCCCCATTTGTGCGAGCAGTTTTGGAATTTCTGTAAACTGGTTCTCGATGATCTTAACTTTGGTGTCGAACAATTCTCGGTTTTTGACAGCCTTGCGAACACCTTCTTCGAGTGGGTGTAATTGCTTGGCTTCCATCTCAGTGCATGAAGCCAGTGCTTTTTCGATGTTCATGGAGAGGGCTTCTTCTTCCAGTTCATCGATGTCATCCGTGAGACGCAACCGCTCTTCGATGTAATAAGCACCTTCCTTGCCTTTCGAGATCTTGTCGATTTTCTCGCGTAGCTTATCTAGGTTTTTAGTCAGCTTTTTATAGGCACCGGGATCCTTCTGAATACCGGAAAGGATTGCTTCAGCTTTCAGGAACTCCTCAACAGCAATATCTTCCACACCTGTCACACCGGATGCTTTCAACTCATCAAGAAATTCAAAGGTTTGAAGAAGACTGTCGATGGTTTTGCGCGGAATTTCCTTCGCATCTTTGGGGCGACGTGGAATTTGGATCATCACGTCCTGATTCAAGCCAGGGACATCTCCCGCACGTTTGATTGCACGACGTTCATCAGGTTTGGTGACCAGATTTCCCTGCTTGTCGTAAAGGACCAGTTTCTTCAAATCATCGCGGAAGCGCTCTGTACGCTCACCAAGCTGCGCTGCATCCCACCGCGCTTCTTTTCTCATGCTGTTCTTGTGTGCTGCGGAGGCTTTGAGTGAACTAAGCAAACTGCGAATGGTCGGGACCGTTCTGGAGGCGTCCGACATGTAATTATCAAGTGTGGTTTCAATGTCGCCAGCAGCGTCCGCAACACCGGAGTTGCGCAAACTTGTCGCCAGCTTTTGAATATGGTTCTTGAGCTGGTCAAACTCCCCAACCGCAGCCATGGCCATTTCATTCTCATAAAGTAGAATTTCCCAGGCAGGATCGTCTTTGGGCACCTTCGCTGCTCTGACGTCCTTCAAGGTTTTTCCAAGGCGTGTTGCTGGTCCGGAAAATCCAATGCCGGTCATCGATTTGATACCTTGACCAACTTCCATGACATATGGCTTCAACTCAGCCGGAACAGGAGGTTCTGCTGGTTTGCTCTTGGCCGCGGCTACAACGCCTTGCCAAAGCGTCTGCATATCATCAACGGTGGATTCGGCATCTATCAGGCTGTTATGTGCACCATCCGTATCTTTGGTTTTGATCTCCAAAGCAGCGGTTTGAATGAGCGCTTTCGCATTTTCATAGCTTTTATCAAAAGCAATCGCTTCGCTTGGATAATTCTCAAAATCCTTTTTATGTCCGTAAATAGAGTTGAGACGTTCCAGAAGCTGCTTACTCTGGCTTGCAAGCGCTGCCAGAGCATCAGCATCGGTGTCTTCATTCTCATGAACAAAATGATCTTTAACGTCGGCCTTTAACTCAGAGAGTTGCGCAGTGACATCTTTGAGTTTTTCATCACTCTCTGCCTTTATGCGCTCAGCAGTTGCTTCTGTAACAGCCGCTTCGACTTTTTTGTCGTCTTCAGCTTTTGTCTTAGCTGTCGCCTGTGCAATCTCTTTCTCTTCTTTTTCTTTGATTGCTGCGGCTGTCTCACGCTCAGCCTCATCCTGTTCCTTAAAGGTCCAGCCGAGTGCTCTATAAACTGATTTCACCCACTCAAGTTGTTGGGGCGTTAGTTGATCGTCAGACATTCGAGGCTCCAATTGGTTTTATTATTATCGAGAACCACTAAACCTGTATTTTAGGTATTGAGCTCCTTAGGACAGGTGAAATTCTGAAGCAGCCTGGCTGAGAATGGATTGTTCACGCTGTTGGCCATGAGGTTGAAGGTGGCAAATCGATTTCCAAGCGTAAATCTCACCTTGTATTGATCGGGTAGCTCAGTTTTTGTCACGCTTGCCTTTTCCAATAAACGAAAGAGGGACCATGGTCCGCTGAGATTTATGGAGTTCGGTTCTCCGGCAATCGCAGGGAAAAATGCGAGACTTGCAGCTGGTACACCTTCGCCAGGCCAATTCAACTCAATCGGGCGTGTTGGACCATGCGCATAGCTCACTGTTGTCCCATCCACGGTGAGGGCAACTCTGGTTGATCCGACGTCCAGATCCAAGGGTGTCATCGTGAATGCAACAGATGGTTTATCCCCCCCATTTGCGAAATATGCGTTGCGAATATTGTTAGCTTTTTCGAAGACTTGAAGGCTGTCTTTTGAGACATCAATCTTGGCATTGTCGCTCTCTCTCCATTTCCACGGTGTGGAGGAGGTGTCGACGAATGATTTGATGTTGGTATTGAAAAACGCTTCAATCTTGCCACCCGGTTTGAACAGGGTCGAAAAATCGTCCAGCATCACCGAGGCTTGCTGACCATTTGCCACCGGATAGCGGCCAGAAAGAGCATTGCTGCACAAAGGTAAAACCTCTGAATCCCAGGTTGCATTGATGGCTTTTTGAGCATCGTTTACGGTAACTTGTGAGGAGAACTGAAGCATTTCCAGTATCCAACTTTGCAGCGGCATAGGAACGTTAGGTGCTTCATCCTTCAGTGTTTTAACCGCATCACTCCCGCCGCCAAGAATATAGCTCAGGGCGTCTTGCTGAGTGTTGTTAGCCAGCAAAATCCGGTTAAGTTCACGATAAAGATCAGTGACCTTCATCAACAAAGCGTCGAGCGGAGTGGTGCCACTCCCTGACCCTAATGTGAAACTATCAAGAGGCTCAAAGCGCGCCTGCACAGAAGTGCCCGGTGGAACCGGTTTCGGGCCACCTTCACTCGTCGGAACAGCTTCACCAAGCACTTCAACAAGCTGCTGCTGTCTCAGGTTGGTGGTCGCGCGGGCTTCTTCCTGCGCAATACGAGCTGCTCCGCCTGCAACGTTCTGGGCAACGCCGGTAGCGCTGGATGGAGCTTCAGTCCGTGTAAGCTGAGTTTGCTCAGCCACTGAAACGAGAAGATTACGGATAGGTGAATTCGGGCCGGAAGCCGTATTAATGACGTCTGTCGCCTGCGACAGGCTTGTAAACTTCACAATGCGCAGGTCAGCCAGCATCGCATCCCACATGCGGGCGTAGTCATCCAGATAAAGCCCTAAAACGCCACGTTCGATACGGGTGACAGTCTCTTCTTTGTTTTCCAACTGACCGTTTGGACCGAGCACCCAGCTTTCTCGAACGAAGCTCTGAATGCTATCAACCAACTGAGGAAGGAACACACCACGGAAACCTTCATAAGTGTAAAGGCCAGGAATACCTTCGCTCAAAGGTTTGCCTGAGGATCGTGTGAAGACCCGAGTTACAGCAGAGCCTGCAGCTTCGTCAGGACGCCACTCCGGAAGACTTTGAGCGGCTTGTCCTGCTTTGATAAAGGAATAAGCCAGCTCCGCGATTGGAGTTGCATTCAGAATCTCTCGAACCTGACTAACCAACTCTGTATTCACATCAATTCGGACCTTAAAGGGCTGGTCCAGCAACGCTGCAAGATGATTTGAAAGTTGGTCACGCTCTGTCACTTGCCGAGGGTCACTGTAAAGGGACTGCCAATCAGTTTCTTCCCAACGCTGAATAACTTCCGGTTCCAGCGGACCTTTATCCGCCAGTTCCAGATAAATCCGTAAGGCTTCAAACAGGAATTCTGGATTGTCTATGTTTGCGACCATTTGCTGCTCAAGGCGGAGCATCATGCGTGGTCGCAAATAGCGCTCCAGTCCGTTGTGATAAAGCGCATCCGCATCCTCTGAAACATTCGGAATCTGGTTAAGGCCCCAACGTTCATTTTGAGGCGGTTTTTCTTGCTGATCCGCAAAACCACCTGGCAGGTCTCGAAGGTAGTTTAGCAACGGCAACACAGATAGATAGTTGGCATCATTGACGCGCACAGCATCAATTCGGTCAGCAAATTTGGGGTATTCTTTCAAGTCAGCTTGGGCGCGGTTGATGATGTTTTCCTGGTTCATCTCATAGCTGATGACCCAAACCGTTGTTAAAAATGCAAGAACGATCACACAAGCAGCAAAAGAGAGGCGTTTGCGGATCTTCTGCTTGCGCATCACTTGCTTGCTCTCGCCCGCAAGGTTGCCTTCGCCAAAAATCAGGTCAAAGAACAAGCGCTCCAGAAAATACGCGTGTTTCTCGTAGGGAGCAGAGGGAAGTGCCTGTCGGCCAATCCCATAGGCATGCGCAATCGAACCTGCAAGCAAGTCAACAGGTTGACCTTCCTGGGTGGCAGAGGTGAAATAAACCCCACGCAAAAAGCTGCGGTCCTCATAACGATTAGGACGGAACATCTCGGTCAGGAAATCATTCAGCACGGTTCGCAGCGAGGCCATTTGTTGCGGGAAGCTGAAGATCAGACTTCTGTGCTGTATGTCCGTTTCTTTATTCAGGTAGTCGTAGACGCGCGAGTTGAGCTGCTCCATGAGCAACTCATATTCCTCATCGAAATGACTGATCGCATTCTCGGAGGATTTGCCGTCATCAACGGGGAAAGTCATACCCCAGGCTTGGTGTCGCTCATCTCTGCCAAGGACTTGGAAGTAGTCGGCAAAACCGGCGATCAAATCAAGCTTAGTGAACATCACGTAGATGGGAAAGCGAAGGCCCAGTTGCTTCTCAGCTTCCTTGAAGCGTTGTTTGACCGTCCGCGCCATATCCAGACGCTGATCCGAACGCATTGTTGCGAGCTTTGCAAGATTGATCGCAATGATCATGCCGTTCAGCGGCTGACGGCGGCGGTTTTTCTTAATCAATGAAAGCAGTGTGTTCCAGCCAGAAGCATCGATGACCTCATCTTGGTCCTGCATGGTATAACGGCCAGCGCTGTCAACGATGATCGCGTTGTTGCTGAACCAGTATTCGCATTCTGCAGTGGGCTCAATCGTCGCTGCATCCACTTTCTGGCCCAGTTTGTGAGCCAGTGGAAACTTCATTCCAGAACGTAAAAGAGCAGTGGTCTTGCCAGATTCCTCTGGCCCAATCATCAGATACCAGGGCAGCTGATAGATCACCTTACGGCCTAGTTTACCATCGACACTTGCCGTTTTGAGAATGTTCAGACTCTTCTCAACCTTGCCAGAGACCAGCGCTGCTTCATTCTTCGCCAGCTCTTCAGGATCGACTTCAGGCTCTTCTTCTTCCTCTTCTTCTTCGTTCTTGGCTTCTGCTTCTCTTGCTCGCCGGGAAAGGCGTCCAATATTGATCGCGGCCCAGATCATCAAAAGGCCCATGACGATCAGCATACGAACGACAGCCATCGCAAAAGGTTTTGCGCCGAAGATCGATAGACTTGGGCCATAAATCCAGATGACCGCACACAATATTAGTGTGATGAGGAGCGTAACAAACCAAAAGGGGAAAAAGCGTTTGAGTTTCTTCATTGCTGGCCTCCCTGGCCAGAAGGCGGAATAAGCGTAATATCAATGCGCCTGTTCTGAGCACGCCCTTCAGCTGTTGCATTGGTCGCAATTGGATCAGCTGATCCTCTGCCGATGGCTTTGACACGTGTCCTGTCTGTCAGTCTGACCTTGATGAGATCTGCAACTGTTTGAGCACGCGCCTTGGAAAGTGCAACATTGTTCGGATAACGGGCATTTCGAATTGGAATATTGTCTGAAAAGCCAACTACATTGATGGTACCAGGCTGCGTGTTCACCGCTTCAGCGACACGATTGACGACTGGAATAAAGCGGGCAGTGAGCGTATCTCTAGCAGTTGCAAACATGCCAGAACCTGTCAGGCGTATCACCACGTTGCCTTGCACATCCATCACGACGACAAGACCTTGCCGGATCTCAGGAGCAAGGAACCTGCTAACTTGCAGATAAGCAGGCAACGTGCTGTTACGAACGACTTGAGGTGAGGAAGGTGTTCCAGGTGCTGCCTGTTGTTGTGGCAAGTTCGGTAGAGCTGCTCGTGGCGGAGCAGGTTGGTGAGTCAGATCAATTGGGCTTGTGTTGATTAAAGACTCATACTGGAACGCAATGCGCTCACTTTTCTCTCCAAGCCAAAGCGCAAGCACAGCATAAATCAGCAGGGCGAGGAGTGCTGCTCCAAAGAAGATACCCCATACAGGAATAGACCACTTTAAAGGTCGATACGCATCTTCAACACCTCTCCAGTGAGGTGATAGATCAGTTTCCTGATCTCCTCGCAGCGAGCGAATGAGGCGTGATATGCCATAACGCAGGCGCGACATCGTATTGCTGCCTTGCGGCATGATCCGCAAGCGACCTTCAAACCCCAAAGAAATACAAAGATACAATAATTCCAGAAGATCTTTGTCACGACTTGGGTTGGCCTGCGTCTTCCTCAATAGATCATAAAATCGATCGCCACCGGACACGTCCTTGTGGAAGTTACTGACAAGGCTTTGCGTTGCCCAAATGCTGCGACTACCCCACGGAGTATTGAGAATTATGTCATCAAGGGTTGCACAGACCACATATCTGGCAATGCGAATGGTCTTAGAAGAAAGACCGTTTAGCATAGCGTTGTGTTCGAAAGAGCGGATCTCGGAAATAACATGAGAGCGCAGGGCATTCACATCACGATGCTGAGCGTGATTTCGCAAGCGGGCAGCTAAGGCCAACAAACTGGAGGCTGCTTTGATAAGAGGATTATTCCCAAGTGGGACAAATTGAATATCGTCAGCGCCAAGGAACCAATAGCCTGCAGGCGTTTGCGCCGGAAGGTTGGTACTACCTGCGTCAGGATGATCAGGATTGGGTGCATCAGTCGAGATGACAGTGTCGACTGAGTCCACCGAAAGGGCAGTGAAATCCTTCTTTGCCATAATCTCAACTCCTCAGTCCGTTAGCCGCTTATTGCTCTCTGATCGCCCAGAGTTCCATCACAAGTTTCGGGAAATCACCCGCGACATGCATCGCTAGACCGCCAGAAACACGGATTTCGTCCCAATGTGATGAGGCCGGATCCAGTTCGAAATATGCTGTGCCCGTGTGGTACGGGATCTGTCTTGGCGCGACTGGCAGTTGCTTCACTGCGATGCCGGCCAAAGCGGAATTCACAAAGTCTCGGATCTGTTCGACAGATCCAATCGTAATCTGCCCCGGGAAGTGTCGATTGATCACTTCCGATGGCAGGTCAGCACTAACAGCAAGCACAAACCGAGCCGACTTGATCAGGCTGCGATCGAGCAGCATGCCAACACGAACGCCGTACTTGCGCTCTTCCAGCGGTATCGGCACGGCAGTCTGTTCCAGAACAGCAGAAAGGTGCTGTCGCAAATGAGCAATCACAGGAGCAAATGTCTCTGTCAGGGCTTCGTGCCGATAAGGCTGAAGTGTTGAGGGGCGCCGTGCTGCCGCTGTAAATGTTGCAAGCTCACCAACCAGCTGGATCGAAATCCGGTACAGCGCTTCAGGATGGAGCGAGGGTGTTTGCGCAAAGTGGGCGTAGAGTGGTTCATAGCGATTGACGGTCTGCAAAAGCAGAAAGTCCGAAATCTCTGCAACACCCTTACTGCCGGAGTTCGAAACACGCCCTGCAAGTGCATCTGCCCGGTGGCTCAGCATGCCCCAGATCTCGCGAATGTATCCATAAAGCACTGAGGAGGAATGTGAGGCGAGGCACGTGGAGATGTACTCGTCATCTAAAATAACTTGCTTATCTGCCCGTACTTCAATCACACGAGCGATAGGCAAGCAGATCCAGCCTTCCAGATCCTCAAAGTCGAACTTAAAAGAGAACCGTAGCCGACCAGTTTCCATCTGGACGCTGGCGTCACTGCCGGTGATTGCATCTCGCGCCTCGGATTCATGCACCACATAGCGCGCAGCGGTTTCTTGCACACCTGGATATTCATATTCGTAGGCACCAGGTTGGCGAATAGGCAATGCAAGATAAACGACCGAGTTTTTTACGCTTTCAGGAACTGGAATAGACGCAGGAGCGTCACATTCCTGTGGCATTTTAAAAGGCGTACCATCCGGCATCAGACCGCTGGCAAAATTGAGTGCAAACTGGCCCAGTTTCAGGGCTTCCTGATTTATTTTCATCTCTGTATGGCCCCAGGGGTGAGGGCGAATGCTCGAGATAGTGTCACTGACCAGCTGTTCCAGATAGCGATCATGCTGCTGAAAGTGCTGCGGCTGTAGAAACAGACCTTCTGACCAGACAACTTTGTTATGAGTGGTCATTAATAGAACCATCCTTCTTTTACTGTCTTGTCGGGCTGCAGAGTAATTTCAAGCTTGCTCAAATACGCAATGAGGCTCGATGGCTGATTGTTTGGAACCATAATCACCGAACTCCATGTTCCTGTATCCACTTTCCGAAAGGCACCGAGCACAGCGACAAATGCCACACTGGGGTCAACCTTGACTGCTACCTTCATGATCTTGTCGGGAGCTATGAAAACTTCCTTCATAGCAAGCAGGTTTTTGCCGAGAACCTGGTCTCCTTTTTCAAACAAAGTGAAAAAGTCATGAGTTTTAAACTCGGCATCAGACGTAAGGTAAAAGATCTTCACCTGAACAGGCGTCGACATCCCATCTGCGTTCTGGTTCAACTCCTTGTCCGCGATGACTGTCGTCGTGATCATGACAGGCATCGGCATCTCGGCGGAGCAGGAGGCCAGACCGATACTCAAAAGCAAAATGTACGCAATGCGTTTGATGTGGCTAATCGTCATTTGGTTTACGAGCTTTGTTCTGAATGTCTTTTTTCGGGGCTACATCCCAGTCCTCAGGAATGGTCTGGTGATGCGTTCTGGGCAATTTAAATGAATCGGATTCCGTGCGGTTGTGATCCCACGCACTTGCACCTTCCTCACTCGAAATGCCGCTTTCACTTTCAAACGGTACTGAGCTGGAATATTTGTATCCTTCAAATCCATAACTAACTGGCGGAATAGGTTCTTTCCCAGCGCTGGCAGGGTAGGAGTCCAGTGTTTCAGTCGCTTTTCTGAGAATAGATTCTGGAGACTCCAGTGGGTCATTCAGAACCTCGGAAAGTTCGTCTTCAGGGGTAACGATCTGGTCATCGACCCAGTCGTCATCCTCCATGTCGAGTTCTTTAGGAAGAAGATTTGCAAGTGGATCAGGGTTCTCAGGTTCTGCAAGAAAGTCATCCACTTTCAGACGGGCATCAGCATCTTCTGGCAACATTTGTGCGCTGATGTAATAGTTTCCGACCCTGATAACATCGCCATCCTGAAGGCCACAGGCCTCACCGTTGGGAACTGGTTCGTCCCAATCATTAACAAAGGTTCCATTGGAGCTGGTATCGACGACGCGGTAGGCCCCGTCGTTCCACTCAACGACACAATGACGGCGCGAAAGCTGGTTTGCAGGATCGGGAAGAATCCAATCCGCACTGCTTCCACGTCCAATGACGCAGCGTTCCTGTCGCAGTATGCGCGTGCATTTTCCTGTGTCGACCAACTCATGCCCCTTGGTCAAAATGAGTACTAAAACCATGCTCGTGTTATCAGTCATATCCTTAGCCCCCGATTAAAACTGTGGGCCAGCCAAGGATGATGGTGCCGCCGTGAGCAGTGACATCCAGCATGCGCGCCGCCGGCAGTCCGGCGATCAAAGTGGTGACACTGCCTTTCATAATTGTATCTGGAGGCCCAACACACACGCACATGTCAGTCATGCGCGCCGCTGGTAAGTTTCCGATCAAAACCGTCGGTGCTCCAAGAGATATCGGGCCTCCTACGTGAGGAACGATACCGGTCACCATTGGACAGACGTGCATGTCTGTCATGCGTGCTGCTGGGAAACTCATAGGGCCTCTATTTCATTATCTGCGAGCGCTCGTCCCAACTTGTAAGCTTTGACTAAGAACTCTTCAGGGTCCTCCACGTTACTGTCGTATACAGACAAAACTATAGATGACCCTACAGCAATACTAGTTAGGTTTTCTGGGGGAGGTGCAGGGTCAAATTCGGGAGATCCCATACTACCGCCACTCCAACCAGCCGCTGCCGCGGCAAGAGAAGCGGCGCTTTTATATCCTCCGTCATCAGCAATTTTCATTGCTGCACGGCGCATGTCTTCTTCGGGTTTGCGGACCCAATCCTCGGCGGCTTTCAGCGCTATTTCGTCTTTATCGGGTGGTTGACTGCCTTCCGGAAAGGTCGCTCTGCTGACTTGACTGGCCCACCACACTGCACGTGGTTTACTCAGGGCGTGAGCAAGAACCTTAATGGCGTCAGACATGAGCTCCGCTTCTGCCAAGGTATCCACAACTTCGATAGAAGGCTTCTGTCCCTCTATCAATGGTACTGCTTCATCTCCAAGTTCTAAAGGTCTTTTTTCCAGTAGATCCTTGTAGGAGTTGAGGAGCAGTGTAGTATTTGTCACGATATTTTCCATAATGCGCCTCAGTTAATCTTGACGAGAGCACCTTGTACCGTCGTGATGCCAGCACCTTTTAAGGTGGTCAATGTCCCGTCAACGGTCGCCTGAACATCACCTTTTACGGTCACCATCAAGCCTTTCAACTCAGCCTGAGCGGCCTCAAGTTTGAGAGAGCTAGGGCCAGCGGTAAGGGTGATGGACATGGGATCCATTTTGATCGAGCTGCCACCACAGGTGAGCTCAATGGCTTGGGTTCCGGAGACCTTCACAGATCCTGCAGATGCGTCCACTTTCACATCGCCGGTTTGCGAGGTCACACCGATGTCTTTCATGGCTTCAACAGTCTGCGCACCTTGCTTCATGGAGATGCTCTGGTCACCGCTCTCAACTGTAATAGTGTGATTGCCAGACTTGACTGAGAGGGCATCGTCTTTTTCGACAGTTGTGGTTCGGCCACCGGTCTTGATTGTGTAGGTCTCGTCACCCTGATCAACCGTCAGATTGCGATTGTTATAGACCTCGATTGTCTGGTCACCATCTTCTTGCTTGTCGAAACCAATCTTGACGGTTTCATTGTTTTTAACGGTGCGCTCGTAGTCCTTCTCAGCTGTGAGCTGAACGAGTTCCTCATCTTTCTTGTCTTCAAACAAGAACTCGTTGTTCCCGCCGCCTTCCTTGGATGTCTCGCTCTTAAGTGTAGACTTTGTGGCTTCACCGGGCAGGTCATAAGGAACAGTCTGCTCTCCATTGTAAACGCTGCCCACAACAATAGGTCGGTCGGGATCACCATCTAAGAAATCAACGAGGACTTCCTGCCCAACACGGGGAATGTGGAGACCGCCCCAACCTTTACCTGCCCACATTTGCGCTACACGCACCCAGCAAGAAGATTTATCATCGTTCTGTCCGTCACGATCCCAATGGAATTGCACTTTGATCCGGCCATACTCATCGGTCCAGATCTCTTCACCATCCGCGCCAGTAACAACTGCGGACTGCAAGCCATTCATGTTAGGCCAGGGTGTAGTAGAGGCTTTACGGTATTGAACGCTGGAATCGACCGCCTCAATCTCATAGGTGATTGCGTCATAAAATTCCTGCTCTTCATCGCGCGCAAACTCGATTGAGACCTCACAGATCGCCTTCGTGATCAGGTATTCTTTTTCCTGACTTGGGTCGTCTGAAAACTGATCCAATTTGAAAAGGTATCCGGGTCGCAATCCACGTACGTTGCCGCGCGCATATACCTTAGCGTAAGCCGCACTGGCTTCTTCAACGCGCACCTTGGCTCGCTTTTCACCTACACTGACTTCCTCGTAATGGCCGGGATACATGTAACGTGTCCGGCCAGAAAGTTGGTGGGACTTCTTTTCGCTAGCATTAGCTTTCAGATCACTCGTGGGCTTAGTGAAATCATAGTCATTGATTTCAACTTCATCCGTCTGGATCTCTTCATTGTGTCGCCAATCCCAAAAGTGATCAGCTCCGCGACGGAAATGGTCTTCCTCAGAATAGAAGGGAAGGCTGGACTCGCCTTTGATGTCTTCATGAGCGCTATAGGAATCTGCCAATACCATCGTGTGTTGGCCATCCTCATGCTCAAAGTAATAATAGATCCCTTCCTGCTCCATCAGGCGGCAGATAAAGTTAAAATCGGTTTCTTGAAACTGCGCGCAATAGGGCCGAGGATCATAACTGTCACTCAGCTTGTTTTTGAAGTCGGTAAAACCTGCTTCCTGAAAGACTTCCTTCAAGATATCTGGCGTCGACTTTTCCTGAAAAATCCGGCAGTTGCTGGTAAGGGTCAAAAACCAAAGCCACGGGCGTACAATAAGCCGGTAAGTTGAATAGCCATGATCTTGTCCCGTATAGATGGCTTTGGTTACAAACCCATTCAGATACTGGTCAGAAGACAGGCTTGTGCCGGACACTTTTTTCATTTCAAGCGTAAGCGTCTGCCCAAGCATCTTATCAAGGCTCAGGTCATGCTCGAATGATCGGCAATCTACGACCATTTCGTAGAGCTCACTCATTTCGCTGGTCATCTTCATCTTCCAAAGGTGGAAGCTGTCATCTCCACCATCGAAGCTGATCGTGAACAGCCGATTTTCAGTTACTTTGCTCGCACACATTCCAGGACCTGCCTATTTCTAAAACGTTTCTCGTTCGGTCTCAGGCGTTGAAGCTGTCTGAGGTCAGTTTGCGATTGTCTCGTTCCATCCGTTCAACAATGCTGGGATTGAGGATCCAGGGCATGGAGCCCCCGGTATTCTCCCAATTCACGAGAACCTCATCCCAGGTTTTGACGGATTTGATGAGTACGGGGAAGCTGAGTGGCTCTTTGCCAAACAGGATTTGGTCAAGGTAAGCAGCGCCGCGAACAAGGTAATAGTTGCCGCCGTATTCCATGACGTAAATCTCAGGTACTTCTTCTATCTCAATGAGTTCGGCCATTTGAAACTCCGTTATCAATTGTTACAGATCAGCAAGCAGTGCTTCGAGTTCCGGATCCATACCCTCTTCATCCGCTTCTTCTTCATCATCTGCTGAAAGATCGGCTAGGAGGTTGTCCAACTCTGTTGTGTCATGGACAGGTGCAGGCGGGGCAGCTGCTGCGGCTGGCGCAGGTGCTGGTGCCTCTTCAACTTCGTCTTCTTCGTCCTCTGCCGCTTCAGGTTCACTCACCTGAGGTTCTGGCGGATCAGCCTCAATTCTGAAGATGGTTTCTGGTGTTTTCTTAGGATCAATGATGGTCTCGACAACAACAGCACCTTTTGTTGCCTGAATGCCTGGGGTTAAGCCGTCGCCACCACTGATGCTGACACGCGCACCAGCACTTGGGCTTGGTGCCTCGGCAGCTTTGGTCACTGCAATCTGATCGCACCAGCGTCCAGAAATCGTGTCACCGGCCAGGCCATTAAGAGAGGCTATGCGAACTTCGGGCTGCCCCTTCATAGACACAATGGGCATCCAGCTCTGTCTCATAAGTGGCTCGACGCTGCGATGACTGATCATGCGATCCGTACAGGGCAGGGCAACCTGATCACCATACTGGTCGTGAACGTAGTGGAAGGGCATTTCGTTGAGTGTCAGGATCGATCCTGGCTTCATGCCGCCGCCATTGGTCTCATAGTCTTTTGCAAGCACAAGACCAATCAGGGCTGCAGGGTTGCCCCACAACATGGCTTTCAGGCCAACTTGCTCGTCAAACTCTTCAAAGCTGAATGCATCAATTGGGTCGGTCTTTGCGCCATAAGGCATTCGAAGCATGAAGCGTGGCAAGCTCAGGCCAATGTAATTGCTTTCTGGCATGGCACGCAGACTCTGCCACGTCTTTTCGGTAATCTTAGGAAGCTCAGCAAATTTTCTGGTGGCATTGTTGCGGTCCAGGGATGTCAGGAAAGGTGCGTGCGCATGCGCACAGATCTTTGACATACGCCCCAGAAGCTCTGCGTGAGGTGGCGTCATGTCGAATGTGTAAAGGCCAACAATAGCACTCGGCGTGCCAACACCTTCATCCTGCAACGCATTTTCTACGAACAGACGATACAAACCTGTTTCTTCAAGCTTGTTGGTGGCGCTGAGGTCTCTTGCAAAATCTTCCGCAGAAATGTCATAGAGCGTTATCTTGAGCGCCGTTGAGGTCTCAATTCGGCGTGACAACATATCAATAACGCGCCAAACACTCTCCAAAGACTGGAAGTCAGCGTTTTGAAGGATTTTACGCAGTGTTGTGGTCATCACAGCCTCGACGATCTCAAGGTAATCATCGAGCTGTGGGTTGTCGGCTGGAGTAATGTGGGGCGAGACAATCTTACCAATCAGATCTGTAAAGTCGTCGGCCTCTTCATGTTCTTCAACGGGGCGATCAATGAGAGCTGAAAAGTCACTCAGCTTCTTGTCAACTGGAATGACTGATCCACGCGAGTTGCGCTGTGAGACAGGCTTTTCGCCTTTGTTCTCCAGCCACTCATCAATGGTTGCAGCCGCATTGCTGAAAGTTCCGGGGTTCTTGAGGGAAGAACGCAGCGCCTTCAGCTCATCAAATATCTCGAATTCATCGATTATTTCGTCAGGGTGGAAGTCTTCAATGCAGTTCGGTTCAAACCGAATGACTTTTTCATCACCAGCAAGGTCAAGTTCAATGTTGATCTTGAATCGGGCAGGGAGATCTTCTGCAGTATCGACATCAACATTATGCCCCTTGAGCACAGCAAGCTCTTCAGCATCGTAAAGAGCCATACGGTTGGCACGACCAGAAAAATCACCGATCACAGCAAGATGGAACGGACTATCCAGCGTGATGTTGAGCTTTGGGGCTTCACATGTGACCTCGCCAAAATCTGGCTCAAAAACACTTGCAGATGCACCTTCAGCGGTTTCACCTTCTGTGGGAGCATCACTTTCCTCTATGATGTCATTGAGCAGTGCATCAAGATCATCGTCCTTGTCAGAGTCACTCATCAGAATCTCTCTTATTGGTTTCTATCTGGTCCTCAAGACGTTCGAGGGTTTTGATTACCTGTAACTGCGCAGCTTCCAATTGAGCGGCGATTGCACGGTTTTCTGCGGATACGAGGAGGCGAAGTCGTTCGACGTCTTCACTGTGTTCTTCCTGATAGATGCCCTGCATGGAGCTGACGATCAGACCGATAAACAGGTTGAGCACCGCAAATGCAGTCAGGAAGATAAAGGGTATGAAAAGAGCCCAGGCGTAGGGATAGATCTTCATTACGGGACGCACGATCCCCATGGACCAGCTCTCTAACGTCATGATCTGGAACAGCGAGTACAAGGATCGACCAATGTCCCCGAACCAGTCCGGGAAGCTTGCGCCGAACAGGCCAGTCGCCATCACCGCAAACACATAATAAATCAGCGCCAGAACGATCATCACGGAGAACATGCCGGGCAGCGCGTCCAACAGCGCCTGCATCACTTGCCGGTATTGTGGCAGGAAGGACAGGACACGCATGGCCCGCATAACCCGAAGGGCACGCAAAACGCTGAGATAACCCGACTGTGGGAGCAGTGAGAAGCTAACCACTGAAATGTCGAAGATGTTCCACCAGCTTTTGAAAAAACGCGTGCCAAAAGCCATGATTTTCAGAACAAATTCCAAGATGAAAAGTCCGATAATCACATCATCAAAAATGATCTGACCATCTCCGGTCAAGCGTCGCACGGAGGGAGACGTTGCCAGACCCAGGCTGATGGCGTTGACAACAATCAAGATGAGAAAGGTGTACTGAAAGGCATCAGAACGAACAATACGGCGCAAAGTAAGACGCCACGCAGGAATGCGTGTCGACCGTCTCCTCGCCGATTGTTTAACTTTCTGCATCGTTGGACTCCTCGTCACTTGGAAAAGTAGTTCCGACGTGTTTTGTTTCAGTTAGTTTCTGTGGTAAAAAAAGTAATAAGCCTATGTTTTGATTTTGCTTTCAGATTTATCTGAATGGTCTGTGAAAGGCCTATTTCTTCTTGTGTTTATCTTTTTTAGCCACAGGTGACTTCTTGAACTTGTAATCAAATGCATCACCATCAGTCAGAACCTTGAGTTCTGTGATCTTCTTGTCTTCACTCATATTCTTCAGGAACTCTGTACTGATATCCGGGAGAAGGGTGTTGGTCAGGATCGCATCGATCATTCGGCCGCCACTCTCAATTTCCGCGCATCTGCTCTCAATCAAGGCAACAACTGAATCATCCCAAGTAAACGTCACATTGTGGTTCTCAAGGATACGATCACCAATCCGGCCAAGCTGTAGATTGATGATTTTATGAATGACAGGTGAACTTAGCGGGTAGTAAGGCACGGTTACAAGTCGGCCCAAAAGGGCTGCCGGAAAGGCCTTCAGGAGTGGGGGTCTTAAAGCCTTGGCAATTCCCTCTGGATCCGGTGTCAGATCTTCGTCTGCGCACATATCCAAAATGAGGTCACTGCCCACATTGGCGGTTAGCAGGATCAAAGTGTTCTTGAAGTTGATCTTCCGGCCTTCGCCATCCTCCATCATGCCCTTGTCGAAGACCTGGAAGAAGAGTTCGTGCACATCAGGGTGGGCTTTCTCCACCTCATCCAGCAACACAATGCTATAAGGTCTGCGGCGCACAGCTTCCGTCAAAACGCCGCCTTCACCGTAACCCACATAACCTGGAGGAGAGCCCTTGAGCGTGGAGACTGTATGGGACTCCTGAAACTCACTCATGTTGATGGTGATTAGGTTCTGCTCACCGCCATAAAGGGTCTCTGCAAGCGCTAAAGCTGTCTCGGTTTTACCAACACCACTTGGGCCAACCAGAAGGAACACACCAATAGGACGACTTGGGTTATCAAGATTAGCGCGGGAGGTTTTTACGCGGCGAGCGATCACCTCCATGGCGTGATCCTGACCGATGATCCGTTTCCTCAGGATATCGCTCAGATGCAACACAGTCTTAATCTCATTAGAGACCATGCGCCCGGTTGGGATACCCGTCCAGTCAGAAACAATCGTTGCGACAGCTTGGCTATCTACTTCAGGAAGAATGAGGGGATGCTCACCTTGAAGTTCGGTCAGTTCCTCAAGTTTCTGATCCAGCTCTTTCTTGATTGGAGCCGTATCTGCATTCTCATCTCCATTGGTCTGGCGGAACACCTCACGCAGCTTGAGAATTTCTGTGACAAGTGATTGCTCTTTCAGCCATTCTGCTTCAAGAGCCTCGCGTTCTTTCTCAAGCTCTGCAAGCTTCTTGTGCACGTCAGTTAGCTTGTCTCCAACATCAAACCCGGACTGCGCTTCTCGTTCAAGGATATCTCGCTCCGTCTCAATCATAACGAGACGCTTACGGCAGTCGTCTACCGCGGCTGGGGTCGCATGCTGTGAAAGAGCAACCCGGGCACACGCTGTATCAATCAGGCTGATTGCCTTATCTGGTAGCTGCCGTGCCGGAATAAAACGCATCGCCAAATGTACGGCAGCCTCAAGCGCTTCATCTAGAATCTGGACCTGATGATGCTCTTCAAGCATCGCAGTCACACCGCGCATGATAGCAACGGCTTTATCTGGATCAGGTTCTTCAACCAAAATGTTCTGGAAGCGGCGAGCAAGGGCAGGATCCTTCTCAATGTGCTTCTTGTATTCAGACCATGTTGTTGCGGCGATCGTCCGAAGCTCACCACGGGCAAGGGCTGGCTTCAAGAGGTTGGCTGCATCACCGGTTCCCGCAGCACCGCCTGCACCGATGAGCGTGTGAGCTTCATCAATGAACAAGATGATCGGTTGCACAGAGGAGCGCACCGCATCCAGTATCTTGCGCAGGCGATCTTCAAATTCACCTTTTACGCCAGCACCAGCCTGCAATAACCCGACATCAAGCAATAGAACGCGCACATCCTTGATGGATGAGGGCACGTCGCCCTCTGCAATGCGGATGGCCAAACCTTCAACTACGGCCGTTTTACCAACCCCGGCTTCACCAGTCAGGATCGGATTGTTTTGACGACGGCGCATCAGCGTATCGATGATCTGGCGAATTTCTTCTTCACGGCCAATAACCGGATCCAGCTGTCCAGCTTTTGCTTTTGCCGTGATGTCTGTGCAGTAGGCGTCTAACGCCTCATCAGCAGACTTGAGACCCGGAGCAGTGGCTTTCTGTTCACCAGCATCGAGTTGCGTTCCATCCTTGGCTTTTCCCTCTTCAGGAGAGCCTTCTGTGATCTTTTTGTATCGTGTCGAAACATCATCAGCTGAAATGTTCTCAAACAGACGCGAAATGCCAAAGAGCGTATTGCGAAGGCCCGGTGTCTTTAGGATGCCAATCAGAAGGTAACCGCTGCGGATGGCATTATCACCAAACATCAAAGTGGCATAAACCCAACCGCGTTCAACGGCCTCTTCCACGTGCTGAGACAGATCGCTGACAGAACTGGCTCCTCGGGGCAACTTGTCCAAGGCTTTGGTGAGATCACTCGCGAGCCGGGCCTCATCGATCTCTGCATCCCGCAAGATGCGGTGCAGATCTGAATCTTGACCACTCAACAACTGCTGGAACCAGTGCTCCAACTCCACATAGGGATTGCCACGCATCTTACAAAAGGTCGTAGCGCTGTCGATTGCCTGATAGCAGGTCGGATTCAATTTACCGAAGAGGGACGCTCGTTTGATATCACTCATGGGAACTCCTAGGCAGCCTTCGCACGATTGTTGTTGTGAACAGATGCTTTTGATTTTTCAGTGACTTGTCGTGGGCGTAAATTGAGATCTCGAACCGGATCGCCTTGTTTTTTGGGTGACAACCAGGTGGTCCAACCAAGCTTCCCATATTGTCCAAGCCGGGTAGTCGGCACCTGATTGCGCTTAAGGACAAGAGCTACGTCCCACTCCAGCTCATCGCCGCAATAGGCTCTGACGGCTGAAAGCAAACGCGGCATGGAAACACCATCAGGAAGCAGACCTTCATAGTCACGTAAGCTCAGAGGACCGAACGCCACACGGAACTTTGTGTCGCTGGACCAAACACGCCCTCCCAGTGCAGCTCCAACACCGAGAAGACCGGCATTGCGAAAGCCGTTGAGGGCAGTCACTTGATTTTTGGGAAGATACAGCCATTCTCCGATGAACTCTTCCAGAGCGACGGGAAGGTTGAAGTAACAGCTTAAAATAGCCAGTAATCCATCAGCCCCGCGCGTTTGCAAGGCGAGACGGCCTGCGAAGTGGTACTTCACCACATCCGGCAAATCATCACGATGCCGAAATTCAGTCGGTCCAAACCCCGCGAGTGCTCCGGTATAGATCGAATACCGGTCTTGTTCGGGGCGATCAAAGCTGAACGCGGGCTCCCCCGTAATCGCCGCGCGGTAAAATAAGCTCAGGATACGGTGGTGAAAGACATCCGCGAATGCACGCATAGTTGTATCGCGGTGTTGATGTTCCCGCTTAAAGGCATACTCAGTCAGATGAAGCGGCATTGGACCGTTGGGTCCAAATAGCCCTAAAAACCTGCTGGTTAACCGGCTGGGTTTTGCTCCAACACCTTGCTTGAATGCTGTGATCGTTGAGGCTTCAAACTGCAAATGCGGTTCATGAGAAAATCGAACAGGATCATCCTGACAGCGCCGTGACGTTCCGATCCGAGGCATTTCCGGGTTAGAACACTCAATAAGCCGCACCAAAGGCAAAAACTCGTAACTGAGGTAATCTTTCTCAGCCGAGCGCAAACGCTGCTTCCACAGAGCTTCAGGCGTTACGTCTGCCTTAACCGGTACGGGCAGAGTGCCTTGCCCATCGCGAGGTTTGGGTGGACCAGAAGAGCTGGGAGGGGGCGGTGTTTGCGAGCCGGTCATAGTCTGTGACGCCTCCCGATCTGGCAGGGCCAGCGCATAACTTCACCGCGTACGTTGGATCTGATCACCGTCTCGGTGAAGCTGTTGATCGAAACGTAACGGGCAAAGAACTCATTGAGCACAGCACCAAGCAAGAACACACCCGTGCCTTCAAAGGCGGCTTCATCAAGCGTAATATTGAGCTCAAGTCCGCGCGCCACGGATGAAAGGCCTTGTCCAGGGAGGCGGCGAACAGCTCGTGTGGAGTTGATTGAGCGTACGCCGTCGATCTGTTGTGTTGTGGAACTGTCACCCAGTGGTGCATACAAATGTAGGATGGAACGCAGTGCTTGCGCACCATCAGTATCGTTGTTGTCTGCAATGCTGAGGTAATTCAGTGAGAGATGATTGATGAAACGCCATGCGGTCTCACCAAAGATGTTCGAAGGACGTGGCCGACTAGGACCATCAATGCATTTGACCGCTTCAACAGGCCCACCTTCTGGAAGGGAGAAATCCGACTTTCCCGCACCAATCGGCATCATCAATGGCAGATCCCGGTTTGTACAAAGCGCGCGGATGCCCAGCTGGTTGAGTGCCAGATTATAGGGGGCATCTTTCGCATCTACGAGACTGACAAAAATTTCGGTGCCAAGATAATTACTCCGCCCACCTGTCATCTGACGTTTGGCCGTCGCAAGCCGCTGTTTGCGGTTCACTGTGTAGTAGGCGCCTTCACTTTGTAAGTCTTGCGTACTTGATAGGCTGTAGAACGGCTTAAAGATCTGTGGGGCATCGCCTTGCGAGCTGAACCCTTCAACCTCTTGTAACTGATAAATCTCGTAGTCCAGCGGTTTCGATCTGTCTGGCACCACATGATGATCACTGCGCTTGTCGTTGATATGCAAACGATCAAGGCGCGTTGAGAACAGATTGATTGCAGGCGTGCAGAACAATGAGATGTTGGCGCGATCAACAGCACGTTCCAGATCTTTGTCAATCCGATCAAAGAGCAGGAAGATATCCATTTCATCCGTCTCGCATTGACGAACGGCAGGTTGCAGATTGGTCAGTTCAACAAACAGGAAACGATGCGGAAATGCGAAGTACTCCTGCAACAGACGGTACCCGCTGAAGGATTGTGGACCATAAGGAAGAAGCGCATCTTCGTCTCCATATCCACGCGTGTTCACGATCTCGGAGGAAAGGCTGATTTCCCAGGGAGTAGGCAAACTTGTTGGACGGATCGAAACGCCAGTGCAATTGCCAATGATTTGCTCATAAAGCTTCACCGGTTGCGAGCCTCCACCGCGCAGATACAGCGGCAATTCATCCAGTGCGAGCTCATTAAACGGGATGTTGCCAACCGTTTTTAGTCGAATACGAAGTCCAGCTTTTGCTCCATTTTTCACTTCAACTTTCTGAGCGGCCAGTTCACTTGGGCTCGCCAGATAATCGATGGCCTCTATCGTAATTGGCCAAAGGGTTGTTTCATGGGCAGTGTTATAGATGCAAGGCGTCGCTCCGCGGGCACTCTTGCGGCTGCGTAACTGCGTTCCGCGAGGGATCACATACCCATCCTTCAGGGAGCCTTGCGTCATATCCGGCTCTAAACTTGCGATAAGCATGGATGGAACTGGCGCCAGAAAGTGAGGATACACCATTTCCAGAAGGTGCTGCGTAAACTGAGGGAATTGAGCGTCCAGCTTGTATTGAACACGCGCAGTCAGGAATGCAAAGCCTTCCAGAAGACGTTCAACGTACGGGTCTGCACAGTCAAAACCGCTCAACCCAAGGCGTCCGGCGACTTTGGGGTAAGCCTCTGCAAATTCAGAGGCACTTTCGCGAATATGCTGTAATTCTCTGTTGTAATACGGAAGCAGCCAAGGCTTCATGTCAAGAACCTCGCTGGCGCGGTTTAGCTATTTGCACCGCATGCACATCAAGGTCGAACTCAGTGCGCAGGTACAAGGCTTGTGGCAAAGGTTGAGACCACAGCTGCCCCTCAATCTGGAAGTCCAGACGATTGGAGCGGCGTGGCTTATTAGGTTCAACGATAGACACCAAAAGACTATCTGCGATAAGGCGAGGCTCGAAATGTACGATTGCCTCATGCAAGATGTCTTCAATCTCTTCAGCACTTTTGCTTGTCATCGCGCCTAGGTCTGGAATTCCAAAATTTAAGACGGAGGACTGGACTTCGGGATAGGGTGTTAAATCAATGTCTGATGCCAGGCGGGTTGTGTTAAAAAGCCACTCCAAATCACGTTGAATGGAATACCGAAGATTAACCGAACTGGTGACACGGGCTTCACGAGGCTCCACCTGCTGAAACGGGTTGTCATCTGTAAGACGATCCAACAAAGACGGGACTAACCGATCAGCAAGAGGGCGTTCAGCCATGGCCTCCCTCCGTCGAAGATGCGGCATCATCTGCGCTCGTTACGGGGCCAATGTCCTTATGAATATCCAGTTCAGTGTCGAAGTTGATCGCTCGCACCTCAAGCAGAGGGATCTCTGCGCTTTCATGCGCAAACATACGTTGCCCGATCGGTCTGTCTTCGTTCCAGGTGGTTAAACGGGAAAGCTTGAGGTTTGGGTCGTCTGAATGAACAGTCTCAACGTAACGTGTTGGAATGAAACCATTTGCAGGGCCACCATTGACCCAAAGAAGGTTCACAGGTGTCCAGCACATGTCCCGCAGATCACGAGGCTCTGGAATTCTGATGGATTTGATTGCGGAGTACGGAACCCAGTAATAGGCGTTGCTCATCATAAGCTCAAGAACGGGGCCAAGCCGCGGGTCGGCATCTGCCAGCCACTCGAACTTTTCACCATTGATGGTTCCGGAAATAGCGTCTGCTTCTTCAAAGGCTTTATCCCGAAGCTCAATTGCCGCTTGTTCGTTCTTCTCACTATCGAACTTGAGGGCTTGAACCAGGAAAGAAAGCCATTCTTTGGGTTCACCAAAGAGCAGGGGCGTCTTGTCGCCTGAAAAGACTTCTTCGCGCAATTGCTCCATATCCAGCAAGCGGGAGTAAGTCTCCACCATAGGCACGGCACTTTCATCAAACTGCCGGATGATTGGAAGTTGTTTTTTGGCTTTGAGCCAGTCTCCATTGACGCAATAGAGCTGGAAAAGGAGGATGCGTTCTTTTACGTCCTCAGGCTTTTTTCGCACTTGCTCCTGAGTGATCTTGAGCGCTTCTTGTAAATTACCTGTGGCTAGATGTTCCTTCGCAGGCATACGGGATCACTCCAGACTATTGCGATGAGGAAGGTTTGCCGGGGAAACCCCGGCAAACAGATAAGGTAGGAAAATACTCGATTATTTGACGACGAGGTCGCGAGTATTCTTGATGCGGCTCCACTTTTCGGTAAGTGTCTTGCCCATCGCACCAGTGGTATCCATCATGGTGTAATCAATCTGAACAGCACCGTATTCCATCTGGATGGATTCTTTACACTCTTCGTCGTTACCTTCCCAACTGATTTCCTTGATGGCAACCAGCTTCATTGTGAAGGTAAGGAAGATCACACCAGCCTTACCGGATGCACCACCTGAACGGCGAAGCAAAAGTGTCACGGTCTCGTAAATACCACCGTTACAACAAGCAAGGAAAAGGCCTGGCGAACCGCGGTCACTTTTCTTTTCAATCTGGAATTCTTTAAACTTCACGCGACCAGCGCCAGAACCGCCACGCATGGAACCGATGTCCATAGTGTTTTCAGCACCCATGCTGAAAGTGGCGATTTCGAAGGCCTTTTTTTTGGCCATTTCGTCATCTTGTGTTTCGCCTTCAATGGCGATAGCACCGGCACCGGGCCCCTCGAAGATTACATATGCATCAATTGACATGACGCTTGCTCCACTTTTTGTTGCTTACGTTGTTGTGGCACTAAACGGCTTGCCGCATGAGGCGTAGTGCCGATTAACAGCGTTTTGGATGGGTTGATAAAAAACGCTGCCGTCTTCCGCGTCAGCCTGAGGTTTATCCTCCCTTGGCTGACGGAAGCTTTGAAACCAGTCGCAAGGAAACCGTCAGACCTTCTAACTGGTAATGAGGACGCAGGAAGAACTTCGCGCTGTAGTAGCCTGGGTTTGAATCGTCGGCTTCGACGACCACTTCGGCTGACGCCAAAGGCTTTTCCGCCTTTGTCTGCTCACTGGAACCTGCAGGATCGCCATCTACGTAACGCATGATCCAATCTTGCAGCCAGTTCTGAAGATCCTGACGTTCTTTGAACGAGCCAATCTTGTCTCGAACAATACATTTTAGATAGTGAGCGAACCGACAACTTGCAAATAAGTAAGGTAACCTAGCTGCAAGGTTCGCATTTGCTGTCGCATCAGGGTCCGTATACTCTGCTGGTTTCTGCAAAGACTGTGCACCAATGAACGCGGCTAAGTCTGAATTCTTACGGTGTAACAATGGCATCATGCCATTCTTTGCAAGTTCAGCTTCACGGCGGTCAGTGATAGCAATCTCGGTTGGACACTTCATGTCCACGCCGCCATCATCCGTTGGGAACGTATGTGAAGGCAGACCTTCAACAGCACCACCAGATTCAACACCTCTGATGCGGGAGCACCAGCCGTACATCTTGAATGAGCGGGTGATATTGGTTGCCATTGCAAAAGCAGAGTTGGACCAGACGTACTTTGAGGAGGAGGCACCTGATGTGTCCTCTTCAAAATCAAACTCATCCACTGGCTCAGTAAGCGGACCATAAGGCAGCCGGGCCAGAAAACGCGGCATTGCAAGACCGATATAACGGGAATCTTCAGATTCTCGTAGTGATCGCCATGCGGCATATTCTGGTGTCTGGAAGATTTTGGTGAGATCGCGGGGGTTTGAGAGTTCTTGCCAGGATTCCATTTGGAAGAGGCTAGGGCTTGCACCTGCAATGAACGGAGCATGAGCCGCCGCGGCGATCTCTGCCATTTCGTTCAAAAGTGCCACGTCTGGTGGCGTATGGTCGAAGTAGTAATCACCAATCAGCACACCATAAGGCTCACCACCGAACTGGCCGTATTCTTCTTCGTAGATTTTCTTGAAGACCGGGCTCTGATCCCAAGCCGTACCCTTGTATTTTTTCAGGGTCTTACTCAGTTCTTTTTTGGAGATATTCATCACCCGGATCTTCAGCATTTCGTCAGTCTCAGTATTATTGACGAGATAATGAAGTCCGCGCCAGGTACCTTCCAGGCTCTGGAAATCTTCGTGGTGAAGGATCGTTTGAATTTGCTCGGAAAGCTTGCGGTCAAGTTCGGCAACAATTGACTCGATTGACTTCAGCGTATCGTCTGAAATCAGCGTCGTGTTTGCCAAAGCCTGCTCAGCCAGTGTTGCCACTGCACCTTCTACGGCTTCTTTTGCGCTGTCTGACTTGGGTTTAAATTCTTGAGTGAGGAGAGATTCAAAGTTATTGGGATCAATAGCTTCAACCTGTGCCTCTTCGGCTTCGACTTCCGGTTGTTTTTCAGCTTCAGCCATTATTTTCGTCCTTCTCTTCAGCAGCAGCATCACCTTCCTTCGGTGTGGCAGCTAGTGTTTGCAAAAGGGCAGGATCATTCAAAACCTTACCGATCAACTCCTCGGCACCGGACTTACCGTCCATATAGGTCATCAGGTTTGCAAGTTGAGTACGGGCTTCCAGCAAGGTACGCAAAGCGTCTACTTTGCGGGCAACGGCTGCTGGAGAAAAGTCGTCCATACTCTCGAAGGTCAAATCAACACTGAGATTGCCTTCGCCTGTGAGGGTGTTGGGAACCCGGAATGCCACACGTGGCTTCATCGACTTCATGCGTTCATCGAAGTTGTCGACGTCGATCTCAAGGGCTTTACGATCCCCTACAGGAGGAAGTGGATCTTCGGGCTTGCCAGAAAGATCAGCCATCACGCCAGCCACGAAAGGCAGCTGGATGGTCTTCTCTGCACCGTACAATTCAACATCGTACTCAATTTGCACTCGAGGGGCTCTGTTCCTCGCTATAAATTTCTGACTACTTTGTTTTGCCATGTGATCGGGTTCCCGGTACTTTTGTTCTTATTCAGACCTGGGTTATTCGATTGAACCAGAATGCTCGTCATCGTCGTCGGGGCGTACCCCTCTGATATTCAAAACTTGTGCTTCCCCATCTGGAGCGAGGTCCTTGATGATGGAATAAAAGTCGAGATCAACAAGACGTCGGGCCCGACCCAGTAGAAGTGGAACCGGACTTGAAGGTTCGCTACGCTTGTAATACGCACAAACTTCATCAAGAGCCCTTAACACGTCAGTTCGGTTTATAACTGTTCCAGTAAAACTTGCGCTTTTCTTGCCTGTTCGGGCTTTGACTGGTCCATCTTCCTCAGAGTCAGGTTCTCCATCTTCCTCCTCCTCTTCCTCTTCGATTTCCAGTGCTGGAGCCAATAAAAACTGCGCTTGACGCAACTCTCGCAGCAGGTCGTCAAGGATCAGGCCACCGTGCTGCGCGAAAAAATCCCGGATATGCTCGGATGTTTTGATCGCGGTTTCGATTGCATTAACAACCTCTGCAATGTTTTCGCGATCAGTCTCTCTGAGAGCAGCGTCATAAGAGGCAATGTCCGGCCTATCACGACCATCAGGCAGTTCAGTCTCCCCGCGGGCAATAGCGATCTCGTTGAGAGACCATGCTCCGAAGATACGAGACTGAACTAAAGCGGCATTTCTGATCAAAGCAAGCGTTGTGCGTCTGTCGTTGAGAGCGGAAAGGACATTCGCACGCATGATCGGGTCATGCCCCTCTGCAGGATCAAGTTCTGGATGTAGCGTATCCCAGAAAGAATCCAGCATTTGTGCAATGAAATCCATGCCTTTGGCGAAGCCTGGATATCCTTCAATTGCAATTAGAGATTGTGCGTGAATGATGGCAACGCGAAGATCGTAGGTCCGTGTAAGCAGTTGGGTGGAGAGGCGTAGCGCCTCCTTCCAGTCAGGCTCTTCCCCTTTGATAATGGCTTCCCCGATCTGGTGATCTTGGGTGCCACTGGCAGCAGTCTCCATCGTCAGGAAGTCAGGATCGTATTCAAGATCCGGCCCGCAAGGTGCATTCTCCTCAATAGGTTGAAGGGAAGCCGTTGGATCCATTCGAAATCTATCCCGCTCTGCTACTGCTTATTGGGACTGGAAGTCCGATCACTACCAAGTATTTGCGCATAGGATTGGTAGAGGTTGCCAAATGAGTGGGGCGACCACTCGAGATGGGCCTATAATATTCCGCAAGATCATTTCATTGTGTGTACAGTATAAGAGGAACTGGTAATATCGTTATTAACTCGTTGACTTGATAGGGAAAAGTATCTCTGCAACCAGAACACTCTGACAGATATGAGGATATTGTGTTGGAACCTGCAAAGAACACATCAACAAGCACTGTCAGGTTTTACAAGTGCCCGTCGACAAAACGCATGTTGGCAGAGAAGACGCTCATCTCACCATCTGCTCCGCAGCAACTTTTTTTTAGAGAAGCAAAAGCCCTGCAGCGCCTGTCAGGCACCATTGCGCCAAAGTTTGTGGAGCTGAAATCCGAAGACGGAAACATCAAGCTGGTGATGGAGTTGGTGGAAGGCCAAACTCTTGCCGAAAAGATGAGTAAGGCGTTGCTGTCCTCAAAAGAATGTGTCCAACTCTGTAAACAATTGGTTCTGACGATCAATCATCTCCATAACGCAGGGATTGCTCACCTGGATCTCGCTCCCAACAACATCATGCTAAGCAACCAGGGAGAGCATGGCTTAGTCATTCTGGATTTTGCCTATTGTGCCTTTACTGACGAGCTGCCGTTTATAAGACCCCGTAGCAGTTTTACTGGTCATTTGAACTATGCCGCTCCAGAACAACTCGGGTTAGGCACGGATCAAATCACCGAGAAAGCAGACCTGTATGCACTCGGCTTGATTATACGCGAGATGTTTGGAAATCGGGATCATATCAAGGACACATATGAAGCTGCCATTGCGTTTCGGCAGAGCAATCCCGACCTCAGAAAACTACCGCCAGACTGGCGGCAAATGGTTACTCAACTGCTGAAATTTGTGCCTGAAGAACGCGTTAGAATATTAACGCACAGCGACTACAGCACCTAGTCGTGGGCTTGATGTTAAGAGCTGCGGAGAGCGCATAGGCAAGCCCAATGGCAGCCTCCGTTCGGGCAAATAAACCCGCATTGAGGCGTGCGGATGCTCGAAGTGATGCGCGTGCAGATGCCCTCATGGAAATACGGTTTGCATTGCGAAGCCAGTCAGCCTGACCAATGTTCAGGTCAAGATCACTCAGATCCACTTTCGCTGTCGGCAGTTTCAGGTTCAGCTGTGGTAGTAATCTGGAAAAGAGGCTTAGCTTTGCAGTAATGCGGGCCCAGGCTTTGACGTTTCCTGAAAACAGGCTTTCGCCAAATGCCAGCTGCAAAAGACCAATGATGTTCAGAGCTGCCAAAATTTTGAATGCTGCTTTCAAATCGAACTTGAAGCCAAGGTTCCAGTTGCCAAAGTCAGCCAACATCTTAGCAAGAGCCTTCAGATCAGCCTGAGCGTTCATATTCAAATTCTGCTTCAGACCCAGATCAACGAGCCCAAGCAAAGGCAGATTGATTTTGGCCTTCGGGAGAATGAGATTTAGCTTGCCAAGATTGAGATTAAACGGGTTCAGTCCGAGCCCCTTAATCTGAAGGATGAGTTGCGCGGCAAGCCCCAGCTTTGCAAGGATATGGCCGGGAAGGGAACCAAGCTTCAGCGCAAGAGGGAGTGCGAACTTCGCTGAGGTTTGCGCAAGCTTTTTCAGTTTTAGCTTGGCAGCGGGAAGTGTCGCAGACTCCGTCACCCGAAGAGCCAGGTCGGCAGCTGCAGTTAGGCGATGATTGATGCTGGCGTTCAACGCCAAAAGTTGCGCAAGGCTCAGGAAGTTGAACGGACGAAACCGCATGAACAGATGGGGGGATGTGACACGAAGAGAAGGTCCTTTGATACGCGGCAAGGCCGTCGCTTCTCCTGCCTTCAACACAAGAGGAACAAGCAGGTTGAGGTTGATGTCGGGAATGATATCTGGACAAAAACAGAAGCAAGGCAATGCGGGGTGCTCCTTCGGCTTGTTCCCGAAAACAAAGGTCGCCCCATGCTACAAAGACCGCAGCATGGGGCGTTTAGATCAGATAGAAATCTTCTGTTCGATATCTTTCAGCGCAGCTTCAATCGGCTTCTTGATTGAAACAGTTACACCGAGTGGATTTTTCTCGAGCAAGTCGATCAGTTTATCTGAGGCCATATGCTTGTTGAGCGTTGTGATACTTGCAGAGAGTTTTTTCGCAACAGCAACTTTCTGCTTTGGATCAGCTGCGCCCCAGTCTTTCAGACCAGCGAGCACCGCATCCAGATTCCCTTGCAGGACACTGGCTGCACCAGTCAATGCTTGAGAGGGTCCCTTAGCCTGAATGAGCTGCATCCGTGGGTCTGAATGTGCTTTTAGCTTGGCAAGGAGGCTACCAATTTCTGTTTCAACATTTGCACGTTGAACCTGAAACTCTTTGATCGCGGCAAAGACCTCTTTCTGGTCGACCTTCTCTGGTGTTGGAGCTTGCGCCAACAGAGCAAGCATCGCTTTCACACCTGATTGCGTACCGGGATCGTCCAGCGCATTGACGGAGGCTTCAACCGCTGCAAGTTGCTGCCTCAGCTTGCCATCATATTCTTCATCTTTGCCGAGAGCTTTCTCAACTTTATGGGTGAGTGCAGCCAGGATCGACGTCAGCTTGTCACGTAGTATTTCTTCTTGTGCTGCGTCTTCCGCGGCAGCTGCTGCGGCATCTTCAGCAGATGTGTCCTCGTCGTCTTCAGTGTCTTCCAGACTTTCGCCGCTGGCAGCCAGTTCTTCATCAGTAAAGGCTTCGTCACTGCCGGAGTCTGAAACTTCATCAGTTTCATGAGAGAACGTATCCAGCATATGATCTGGAGTCTCTGCACCTTCTTCCTCTGCGTGATCAGAGTGAACGGTGTTGCCCTCTTCATCTTTTACATGGATCTTGAAGTTCAGCTTTTGGCTGATTAGGAACTTACGCATCATCTTGATAAGCCCTTGAGTAGGTGGCTTACCAACGCATTCGATGGTCATTTCCTTACTTTTGATGGTCACAACCCCACACATGCTCTTGGGGTTCTGGGTCTCTTTCTTCACCGCGACCAAAAGCATCTTTGGCTTTTTCCGCGGGTGAATCATCAAAGCGTCGTCTTCCTTTGGATTCTTGTTTGGCGAATACGCAAAGTTGACTTCTTGCTTACGTGCCTTCTGAATGCCTGCTTTTAGCTGTTGTAGTTCTTTGGGGTCCATTGGGTAACCTCGACGTTTGATCTTCCGACTACTTACTAAACTTCCTTTTATGTACTTTACATAAAACAGGTCTCGACGGTTTTAAATAAAGAGTACTGTCTGGGCGCACGTCATCAGTGTTGAGCGTTTCAAAATCAAACATGGTACACAATCGCGCGATCACTTTAATTCCAAGGAAGGTGACGTAGCTGGCGCCCGTACACATTCTCGGGCCCAAACCAAAGGGGAAATAGCTCCCAAGTGTTGCTTTCGCTTCTCCGCGCGAAAATCGATCAGGATCGAACATATCTGGATTTTCCCAGAATGAACGGTGGCGATGAACAACCCATGGACTGATGATTACCATGGATTCTTTAGGGATTAGAGTGTCCCCAAGTGTCGTGTCTTCTCGGGCAACGCGGGAAAGATAAAGCACGGGTGGATAAAGACGCAGGACCTCTTTAAAGACGTCACGTGTAAAACGCAGACGGGGCAGGTGCTCATAAGAGATACGGCCACAAGCTGTCACCAGCTGCACTTCTGTTCGAATGCGCTCAACTATCTCTGGGCATTGCGCAAGAATATAGACAGACCAACACAACGCTGCAGATGTTGTTTCGTGGCTGGAGAGGAAAATGCTAGCGACCTGGTCAACAAGTTGTGATTTCGTAAAACGCTTGCCGGTCGATGGAACACGGGCATCCTGAAACACTTGAAAGAAGTTTTGAGAGTTCGGAGGCTTGTTATGCATGTGCTCGTCAATGATCTGCGAAATGACAGCACGCACGTCTTCTGCGGTCTTCAAGGCAGCTTCTGTAAACACCGGCTGTGATCGACCGGTAAAGCGCTTCAGATCTAACGCTGTCCCGGCAACTTCCTCCTCATATTTCATTATGGAGTCGAAACATTGATGCTCCAGCTGGATCTCAATGGGCTTTGAGAACACACAGCGGAAATTAACATCGGCAACCAGAAAGTTGATCTCTTCAGCCAGTTTGACGGTTTGACCAGTCTCAGCGTGTTGCTGAAAACGCTCAACAAAGGAGCTTAGTGCTTCTTGCAGATAGCCAAACGAGATGCGGACGCTTGTGTTGGAAAAGATAGGCGCAACCATTTCATGCTGGTCTTGCCAGTCAACACCTTCTGCAGAAACCAGACCATTATGCAGGATCGGCTTCAATAGCTCTGCAATTCCGCCACCTTTTGGGAAAATCGCTTGTTGCTCTTCCAGGACTCTGGACAGCAACTTGGGCTCATTTACGAGGAATTTACGCGGGTCATCATCGTCAAACTGAAAAATCGCGCACTCGTACAGCTCCTTTGGGATGACACCAAGAGGGTCAGAGCTCAAATAATTACTGAAGTTTCTCCAGCCTTCTGCGGCTTCTCCCGGATAGGGTGCTGGCGGACGATATAATGAAATCTTGTTTTCCATTATCTACATTCATGTTGCGGCGGAAATTGGAATACTTCCGCACATTTCCCAACATCATCAGCGCAAGCCGATAGGAGAAGTAGGTGAGAACCCATGCGCAATAGTGCTTTGCGGGAATATAGAACAGCCCTCTTAGAGATTTGCTTTCGGGACGCCGCAAATTTTGTTTGATTGCTAATCAAGAGAAAACACTCTGAGTAACCAATGGTTTTGGTCTCATCAGACACAGCGGTAAAAGTAAGAGCTATAGGGCTTTAGGCCTGATGTGATGACAATAAAAAGCAAGGTAAACCCGCCAAAATATGGCTGCAGAAAACGTCTTCTAACCTTACTTGAATCTAAAAGAGGTCCCCTAAGGGAACGTGTTGGCGTGTTATGACTTGGAAAAAGACGAGTTTGGGATGCCCGTACTGTTGCGCAGGATCAAGCGGCACCCAAGCTCCACGCGGCGCGCACTGCGCTCGCTATCAGGCAGGGTTAAAGCTTCTTCCAACAGATTCAGCGCGACGTGACCGATCTCTTCCATGGGAACGTGGATGGTAGAGAGGGAAGGGCTGGACAGTTCGCCAAACAATGCATTGTCAAAGCCCATAATTGAAACATCGTTGGGGACAGAGTAGCCGTGGGTCTGTAGGGCTTTCATCGCACCAAGCGCAACGTTGTCTGCTGAGCAAAAGAACGCTGAGTAAGGGGAAGGACCATTGTGTTCGCTCAGCCATTTGCTGAAGTTGATCTCCACCACATCCTGCTGATAGTCGCCAACATCAATAATATCGGAGACAGGAACGTCGAGCCCAGCTTGTCTGAAGGCATCCAGAAACCCTTCAGTCCGTTGTTTCGCAACCCGCCGATTGCCCCAGGTGAGCAGCGCAATCTTTTTATGGCCCAGCTCCAGCAGGTGATCAGTCGCCAGCTTTGCCCCAAAACGATTGCTGGGGGCAACAGTATCCACTCTCATCGACTGATCCTGCCCACTCAGGATAACGGAGGCAGACGGCAGTTTGTAGAGCATATCGATGAGACATTGCCTGTCATCCTGCATGACTGCGATGCCTTGGGGGCGGTGTTTTGCAACGGCCTCTACAATATTGTCCGGATTGATTTCATTTTCTTCCTCGATCTGAGGAATGAGGCGAATACCACGGCTTTGGCATTCTTTCCTGAAGGCGTTCAGCATGGTCCAGGCCACGAAGTTGCGATCAGACTTAGGGAAGGCTTTCTTAGTGCCAACCAGTAGCACTGTAGAGAGCAGGGAGATAGAAGCTTTGCGTCTCCGCTTGGCGAGGTAACCGGTCTCACGCGCGATGCCCAACACACGTTCCTGCACTTCACTGCCGATGGGAGCAGAAGCGTTTAAAACGTGGGAAACAGTGCTGATTGAGACGTTCGCAAGTTTTGCGATCTGCTTGATACCCGTTGCCACGCGACTTCCACCATTCATCAATAGGACAGGCAATTATTGAATGAAAATCTTTTCATGTGCAACGCCTACGTGCGTGCTGCTGTGTATCACTGAAAGGAACTGATTGATGAATATTACTTATCCAATACGCATTTGATACTCAGACAACTTCGCAGTCGCATTCGTGATTATGATCTAAGGTGATGAATAAATTTAAGAAAATCTGCATTGCTCAACTTTTGGTGGCAAATGAGCCAGATTGAGTGATGACCTTCAAGTAAGTTGAAGAACCAATCATGAAAAAGTTTTCATAAAGGCGCCTTGTTGTCAAACGGTGCTCCTGTCATCTTTGCCAGGTAACCGATTGTCAACAAGGTCATATTCGGGCTGCCAGGTGCAGTGGGGTGGGCTTGTTGCATTAATAGAAGTAATGCGTTTTGGCGGGGAGGATCTGGCAAAACGTGTTGGGGGAGAATTTGATGAAGAGCGTTACACTCACGTCGATTGCTGCTTTGACGCTGCCGTTTCTGGCCGCCAATGGCTGGGCCTATAACGAGGCGCCCATGCTCAAGCAGTTGGTTGAAGCTGGTCAATTGCCACCGGTTGAAGAGCGTCTGCCGAAAAATCCACGCGTTATTCCTGTCTACGACAGCATCGGCACCTATGGTGGTGTCCTGAAGCGTGCGTTCAAAGGCCCGAGTGACCGTTGGGGGCCAACCAAGCTCATGGAAGAGCGTGTGGTTGAAACCTACATGGACGGCGACAAGAACCTGTCTCTGGTTCCAGGCTGGATCGGCGAATACTCTGCAAGTGAGGACGCTCGTGAGTTCACCTTTACAATCCGCGAAGGTCTGCGCTGGTCTGACGGAGCACCCGTCACCACCCGCGATGTTCGGTTCTGGTATGAAGACGTCTTCCTCAATGAAGACCTGATGCCCTCCATCAAAGCGCTGTACACCTCCAACGGTGTGCCAATGAAGCTGTCTTTTGCTGATGATTACACCTTCACTGTTTCCTTTGAGAAGCCATACCCGCTGTTCCTGACCGTTCTGGCCAAGGAAAGCACGGGCCGTCCGGGTCTGGATCGTCCTGGCTTCATCGAGCCCTTCCACTACCTCAAAGACTATCACCCAGCCTACGCTGATCCTGCCAAGCTGGAGGCAGCCATTGCCAAGTATGGCGCCAAGAAATGGACAGATCTCTGGGATTCCAAAGGCCAAATTCAGGCGTGGTGGTTCAACCCGAATATGCCGGTTCTCACCGCATGGCGCGTGAAAACACCGCCGCCTGCTGATACCGTGGTCATGGAGCGCAATCCTTATTACTACGGCGTGGATGCAGAAGGAAACCAGCTTCCTTACATCGACCAGATCGAGCACCGCCTGTTCCAGGATCCACAAGCCATCAACTTCATGGCGATTCAGGGCGAGATTGACCTCCAAAACCGCCACATCAACGTGGCCGACTTCACGCTCCTGAAAGAGAACGAAGCCAAGGGCGACTACACCATTGAAAAATGGACCAAGGCGCTGACATGGTCGATCATTCCGAACCTCAATTCCAAAGATGAAGTCAAGCAGGCTCTGTTCGAAGACATTCGCTTCCGCGAAGCACTAAACATCTCAGTTGACCGCGAAACCATCAACGAACTGGCGTTCTCCGGTTTAGGTGAGGCGCGTCAGGCTTCGCCGATCTCCGGCTCTCCATTCTACGATGAAGAAGCTGAAGCGCGTTGGACAGAGTATGACCCGGACAAAGCCGCAAAGCTTCTGGATGCGATTGGCCTGACCGAGCAAGATGGGGATGGCTATCGTCTGATGTCAGATGGCCGTCGCCTCAGCCTCGTGCTGGAAACTCGCTGGGACATCCAGGGCGAACTGCTCGAAGTGGTCCGTACCTACTGGCAGGATGTTGGCATTGAAGTTCTGGTGCGTATCATCGACCGCACGCTCTACCAGCAGCACGTTGATACGGCGGACTTCGATATGGTCCTCGACACGTTTGATCGTTCCTCCGTCATTACAGCTGACCCGCTTCGGTTCCTTGGTCGCTATGGCTTTGCACAGAGCTACTTCAACTGGTGGAGCACCAACGGTAAGGCCGGTGAAGAGCCGCCGAAAGATCATCCGATCAGAGAAGTCTGGAAAGCATGGGAAAGCGCCCAGACTGCACATAGCCTTGAAGAAGCTAATACCTATGCGCAGCAGATGGTGACCTTGCACAAACAATACGGTTGGCATGTGGGGCTCGTTGGTGAAACGCCTGCAATCTACGTGCGCAAAAACAGCCTGAAAAACTTCCCTGCGGGGTTCGTCCACGACGACGCGTTACGCGGCGTTGGCCTCGCATATCCGCAGCAGCTCTATTTCTCCCAAGATTAACCTGCCTTGCGGTTGAACTGGCGGTGGCGATCCCGATGCCGCCGCCAGTTCACAACTTCAATGCGTCCTTACAAGTACAATAAAACGGAAAAGGGATATGGCAGGTTATATTGCGCATCGCCTACTGTGGTCGATCCCGACATTGATCGTTATCACGATTGCCACATTCGTTATCATTCAGCTTCCACCGGGTGATTATGTAACAGCATACATTGCAGAACTGGTAGAAACTGGTGAAGTTATTGATGCGGAAACAGCTGCTCACATTCGTCATGAGTTTGGTTTGGACCGTCCAATGTACGAGCAGTTCCTCACATGGATCGGCGGAATCCTGCTTCATGGTGACTTCGGGCTGTCTCTCGACTGGAAACTTCCGGTATCTGAGCTGATCTGGGATCGTATCGGTCTCACCCTGCTGATCTCCATGCTCTCATTGTTGATGACATGGACGATCGCTATTCCAATCGGCGTATATTCCGCCACGCGTCAGTATTCATTCCTTGACCATCTGTTCACCGTTCTTGGCTTCCTCGGGCGCGGTATTCCAGACTTCCTACTCGCCTTGGTGCTGATGTGGATGGGCTTCCTCTACTTCAACTTCCACGTTGGCGGATTGTTCTCGCCAGCCTACGAAAATGCACCGTGGTCCTTTGCCAAATTCGGCGACCTTCTCTCCCACCTTTGGGTACCCGTTCTCGTACTCTCTACCGGTGGTGCAGCTGGCCTGTTGCGCATCATGCGCGCCAATATGCTGGAAGAGCTGGGCAAACCGTATGTTGAGACCGCCTATGCACAAGGCTTAAGCGAACGACAGGTCGTCTGGCGCTACCCGGTGCGCGTTGCTCTCAACCCGTTCATCTCCACCGTAGGTTGGGCATTGCCTGCACTCATTTCTGGCGATGTCATCACAGCAGTGGTGCTGAACCTCCCGACAACCGGCCCACTGCTTCTGCGCTCCTTGCAGAACCAGGACATGTATCTGGCTGGTGGCTTCATTCTCATACTGAGCGTCTTCACCATCATCGGCACGTTGCTTTCAGACATCCTGCTGGTGCTGACCGATCCACGCATTCGTCATTCGTGAGGGCACTATGTCAGAGCAAACTTTAAGTGATACTGTTGTTGAACCTGCAGTCGAGGTGAAGGAGAACTCCTCCTACACCGCCAAGCCACTGACCCTGATGTGGTGGCGTTTCAAAAAACATAAACTGGCCCTGTGGTCTCTGGGCGTGATCATCCTGCTTTATCTGGTTGCTGCATTCGCTGGTTTTCTGGCGCCGTATGATCCATTCAAGCACAACAGGCTTCACCCGTTCGTGCCGCCGCAGTCCATCCACCTGTTTAGCGAGGATGGCACGTTCCAGGGCCCGTTCGTCTATGGCCTGAAGCGCCAACGTGATCCGGAAACCGCTCGTCTTTCTTTTGAGGAAGATACCAGCAAGATCAATCGCATTCGGTTCTTCGTCGAAGGTGACAAATACAAGTTCTGGGGTCTCGTCCCAACCAAACTGCGCTTGTTCGGCGTCGAAGGTCGTCGCAACCGGGTTTACATCCTGGGGACAGACAAACTCGGTCGTGACCTGTTCTCTCGTTTGGTCTATGGCGCTCGTGTCACGCTCTCCGTTGGTTTGATCGGCGTGTTCTTCTCCTTCGTGATCGGTATTACACTCGGCAGTCTGGCAGGTCTCATCGGCGGAACAATTGATACCGTCATCCAGCGCATGGCCGAACTCGTCCGCTCCATTCCAACCATCCCGCTCTGGCTTGGTTTGGCAGCTGCTCTTCCGGTGAATTGGGATCCGATCCTCGTTTACTTGCTCATCACGGTCATTCTGGCATTAATCGGCTGGACCAACCTTGCCCGTGTGGTGCGTGGCCACTTCATGACCATCCGCAATCAGGATTTCGTGCTGGCAGCTCGTCTGTCTGGTGCTTCCAAAACCCGCATCGTGACCCGTCACATGCTGCCATCCATGACGTCCTATGTGATCGCAGCAATCTCATTGGCAATCCCGGAAATGATCCTCGGTGAGACAGCACTCAGCTTCCTTGGTCTGGGTCTGCGTCCTCCGGTCATCAGTTGGGGCGTGCTGTTACAGGATGCTCAGAACCTGCGCTCAATCGCTCTGGCTCCGTGGCTCCTCATTCCTGGCGTGGCGATTGTAGTGACAATCCTTGCTTTCAACTTCCTCGGCGATGGCTTGCGTGATGCTGCCGATCCCTATCAGAAATAAGGAGAACGGATCATGCAGGATGAAACCATTCTCGAAATCAAAGATCTCAACATTTGCTTTGAAATGCGTGAGGGGACCGTCAATGCCGTTAATGGCGTCAACTTTTCGGTCAAACCAGGTGAAGTGCTCGGCATCGTAGGCGAAAGCGGCAGCGGAAAGTCCCTGAGTGCCCGCTCCATCATGAACCTGCTGCCCCGCAACGCAACAGTCACCAATGGTTCTGTAAAGTTCCGCAAGAGCGATGGCGAAGTTGTCGATATCCTTGCTGAAAAGCGAGAAAGCCGGAAGATGCGTGAACTGCGCGGTGGTCATGTAGGTATGATTTTTCAGGAGCCTATGACAGCTCTCAGCCCGGTGCATTCCATCGGCAAACAGATCATGACCACGCTAAGCCTGCATACGGACCTTCCCAAAAAGGCGCAGGTAGAACGGGCAGCAGATCTGTTGGCTATGGTGCAAATGCCAAAGCCTATGGAAATGCTGAAAAAGTACCCACATCAGCTCTCTGGCGGCATGCGTCAGCGTGCCATGATCGCCATGGCACTCTCCTGTAACCCAAGCCTGTTGCTGGCTGATGAGCCCACAACCGCGTTGGATGTGACCACTGAAGCGCAGATCCTCGATCTCATCATGTCCTTGCAGGACGAATTGAACATGGCGGTGATCTTCATCACCCATAACTTCGGTGTGGTGGCAGAAATCGCAGATCGTGTCTCGGTTATGTATCTGGGCAATGCGGTGGAAACGGCTGCCGTAGATGACATTTTCTACAATCCAAAGCACCCGTACACCCGTGCACTGCTGCAATCCATCCCGCGTTTGGATGGGCAAAAGCGTCGCCGTCTGCAAACAATCGAAGGCATGGTGCCTGATCCGTTCAACCTGCCAACAGGCTGCGTGTTCCACACGCGCTGCGCTGAAAAGGTGGCAGGCAAATGCACCAGCCAGATCCCTGAGCTGACGTATTTTGAAAACGATCAGATGGCGCGCTGCCATCTCCATCAGGCATAAGGGCGAACTCTCATGACAAATATTCATGTACCTGATGATGCGCTGATCAGTGTTGAAAAACTGCAGATGCACTTCCCGATTAAAAAGGGATTCCTGGGCAGAGAGCAGGGCGCAGTCAAAGCCGTAGATGACGTGTCTTTTTACATCAGAAAAGGCGAAACTCTGGGTATTGTGGGTGAAAGTGGCTCCGGAAAATCCACCACCGCACGTGCTTTGCTGCGAGCTTATGAACCGACCGGCGGGAAAATACGCTTCAAAGATCCGGATGGTGTCTGGCATGACCTGACGCACAAGTCCGAAGCTGAAATGCGCAAGTTACGCCAGCACATGCAAATGATCTTTCAGGATCCTTATGCATCGCTCAACCCACGTATGACACTGCTGCAATTGGTCAGCGAACCGCTCGTCAACATCGGCTTGACCAACAAGAGCGAACTGGAAGACCGTGTTGCGGATCTGTTAAGCAAAGTGGGCCTGCGCCCTGAGAACATGAGCCGCTATCCTCACGCATTCAGTGGTGGTCAGCGCCAGCGCATCGGCATTGCCCGCGCCTTGGCACTGAACCCGACATTCATCGCAGCTGATGAATCCGTATCAGCTCTGGATGTGTCCATCGCCGCGCAGACCATCAACCTGCTTCAGGACCTGCAAGAGCAGATGGGGCTGACCTATCTCTTCATCACCCATGATCTGAGCATGGTGGAACACATCAGTGATCGCATTGGCGTGATGTATGCTGGGCGCTTGGTGGAGGTAGCAGACACAGCCAGCTTCTTTGAACAGCCGCTGCATCCGTATTCGGAAGCTCTACTGGCCGCTATCCCAATCCCTGACCCAAAGCGTGCCCGTGCCAAGAAACGTGGCCTCGTGAAAGGGGAGGTAGCTGATCCGGCGAACTTGCCAGTGGGCTGTGCGTTTGCCAGCCGGTGTCCGCATGCATCTGAGCATTGCCACATGTCCAATCCGGAATTGACTGAAACAGCAGGTGGTCGGTTCGTCCGCTGCCATCACTCTGCTGACCTGAAGCTACAAGGGGCCAACTATGACCAATAAAAACGGAAGCCTCATTGCCTTGAGGCAGGGTCTTCAGGAAACCGACGAACTTAACCTTGCGCGTAAATTTGCACCAGTGCTGCGACTGGACAGATCAGAACCATGGCGCCCGACCGCTATCGGGTTCACGGTCTTTTTGGAGGCAGGCAAGTCTCCAAGTAGCAAGTTTGAGATTGCGCCTAAAGCTGACCGCGTCATCGAATACGCGATCTTCTGGGACTATGACATTCAGCATCTTTACGACCTGGAACACATCTGGATTCATCTGGGTGCAGACGATCAGGTTGTCGCCGTTGAAGCATCTCAGCACGGCAAGCGCGTTGAAATGAAGAACGGTGACGCACTGCCAATTGAAAATGGCCGAGTCACGCTTTGGGCGGAACCTGGCAAACACGCCCACTTTGCATCCTGTGACGCCATGAAGGAACGCGAAGCTCACACCCGTTACGAGTGCTCGTTGGGGGCGGGGTTACATGGTGTTCATATGGGGAATCCATTCTCGCAAGAGTTTGGTGAGGTCACTCCATATGAACACCGCCTCGCACGCCTGCAAATGCAACGTTTGGTGATGGAACCATCCTACGGCGAAACTCTGCGCTGGGATTGTGCTGAAGACGATCTGGTGCCATGGGCTCGTTCGGAGAGCTGGATCCCTGAGCGGGTGAAACACCTCATCAACGACCTGCGCAAAACCCTTCCGCATCTCAAAGCCATCTTTCTGGATTGTGGTGACACGCTCATCGATGAAGGCACTGAGATTAAAAAGGAAGGCAGTGATGTTGCCTACGGTGCTGAGCTCCTGCCACATGCCCGTGAAGCGCTGAACACGCTGGTTGCCCGCGGTTACCGCCTTGCTCTCGTGGCTGACGGCCCACGCGCAACCTTTAAGAATATTCTGGGACAGCACGACCTGTGGGATCATTTCGAAAGCCACACCATTTCAGGTGATGTGGGTGTTCTGAAACCAGATTACAGAATGTTTGAGTGCGCCATGTCTTCACTCGGGCTGAGCGAAACAGATGCTGGCAGTATCGTTATGGTTGGCAACAACCTTGAACGTGACATCAAAGGTGCGAACGAAGCAGGTCACAAGAGCATCTTCCATAAGTGGACGCAGCGCAGAAATGTGGATCCGCAAGACGCCAGTGAAGAGCCTACTCGGATCATCGCTTCGCTTCACGAGCTGGTCAGCTGTATCGAGCAAATCGAGCTTTCGCTTACCTGAAGTCCCATAAAAGATACCCCATTTACAAGGAGTGGTTTTGTGCCAAAAACACAATTCCCCTGGCAGATCAAAAAGGGTGAGCCCTTAAGCTATTGGGAGGTCTCTGGGCTGACGGAGACACCCTTTGCTGGCGAGGCAGATACTTTGCCCGACAAAGTGAACTACACCTACATCAACGGTTTTACCGATGTCGGCGACCTCCCATGCCGCATTGCCTTCTGGAATGACATGAAGGGCAGGGATGTTCCGTGTCCGCATGATTCCCAACTGGCTGAAACTCGCATCCAGTCGTCACAGTCCGTGTTGGACTTCAGCGGCTTTTGGTTCTGTCCAACCCATCTGCAACGCGTTTTGCGCTGTGTGGTGAACGCACCAGCTACAGGGAACTATCAGTTCCGCGTCCGCACAGCCGGCGGTGTACGTGTCTGGTTGAGCGGTGAGCCCGGTTTTGCATTCGAGCCTCTGGTTCGCAATAAACCGCAGGAAAGCCTCGAAACGCTTGCTCTGTTCAAAGGTGCGAATGAAATCATCGTGCATCTGGAAGACATTGCCGAGCGCGACACCGTTTATTCTCTCGAGCTCCTCTATGAGGGCTCAGAGGAAACTGACGCTGATTTGCAAGTCGGCCTCAGTACCACATACGATGCAAAGGCCTTGAGGGTAGCTGAAGCGTTTATCTCCAGCATCCAACCAGACAAGCTCTATTACTCTGAAGGAGATGTGGAACTGCAGTTTGAAGGTTCCTTGCCAGAAGACGCTCAGGTCCACGTTGAAACTCTGCCACTGCTTAAACCAACTCTGGCGGGCAGCAAGGGCACCTATACCTTGCCCAAAGGCGCAAATCGTCTGGTCGGTCCACGTGTCGATGATCTGGCTCCGACCACCAATCTCGTGCGGGTCACCTTGTTCACCCAAGGCCTTGGTGTTGCACGGGAAGTGGGCGTTGTCTGCCTGAAGGATCTGGAAAAGGGCACTGGCTCAACACTGGAAGAGCGCCGCAATGAGCTTTTAACAGCCAGCGCACAGACTGGCGAAAGCCATCTCTCCCATGCTTTGGCAAAGCTACATGCGGGCATTGATCTGGACACAGCCAGGAAGCTGCTTCTTGAAGCGCTAAGCAAGATTTCCCGCCGCGAAGATTGCGCCGACTTTGCGTTCCTGCCATTGCTCTGGATCTGGAAAGATCATGCATGGACAAAGTTCACAGAGCAAACCTGGCGCCGTGTCCGCTCTACAATCCTCGGCTTCCGCTACTGGTTTGATGAACCGGGCAACGATGCCATGTGGTTCTGGAGTGAAAACCACACGCTCTGCTTCCATGCCTCCCAGTACCTTGCTGGAACCATGTTCCCGGAAGATCTCTTCCTCTGCTCTGGCAGACAAGGCCAGCATCAAAAGCAGGTTGGCTATGAGCGGCTGTTGATGTGGTTTGAAACCGTGGAACGGGACGGTCTGGCAGAGTGGAATTCTATTCCATACTACCCGATCGACTTTATCGGCCTGACAGCACTGTATCATCTGGCACCGGATGCTGACATCCGTGATCGCTCCAAAGCGCTCATGGACTCTATATTCCAAATGATGGCCCTGCACACCCAGTCCGGCCTGCCTGCTGGCTCCATGGGGCGGTGTTACGACAAGGATATCTTCGCAGGCCCGGCAAGCGAACTGGCAACACTCTGCCATTTTGCATGGGGTAACGGCTTCGTGTCCTCCGGCAACTTCGCCTCAACGCTGATTGCGCTGAGCGACTACGTACCGCCGGAAGAAACCAGCACATATGCGTCGGTACCTGAAGGACGTGCTCTGGAAACCAACTACACGCAGGGTCATGAACACGCAGGTAAGCTTAAGCTTTATAAAACTGCGGACGCACAGCTTTCCACCGTCGTAGACCACAAAACCGGGCAACACGGCCACCAGCAGCATGTGCAGGATGTCATGCTCGCAGGCAATCCATACGCACGGTTCTGGATCAACCATCCAGGTGAAACTCAGGTCTGGGGCAGCGGGCGACCTTCTTACTGGTCCGGCAACGGAACGCTTCCGCGTGCGGATCAAACGGGCCCGGCGGGTCTGATGATTTTCAATGCCGCCGAAAACGAGGTTGACTTCACCCACCTCTATGCGCCTTTGCACATCTGCGATGAGCATGAGCTCACTGGCAACTGGCTCTTTGCTCGCGTCAAAGACGGTTTCACCGCCTTCTACACCGCAAATGGCATGGAGCCACTGCAAACCGGCTGCTTTGCCGGTGTTGAGTTCCGCAGTTCAGGGCGCCGCAATGCGTGGGTGACTGTAACAGGCTCAGCTCAAACCGAAACCTTCGCAGAGTTCAAGGCACGTCTGCTCGCCAGCAACATCAGCTGGAATGCAGAAACATTGTCCTTAAGCGTTGAGATCAACGGGCAGGGCAACCTCTCGCTCAACTGGGAAGGCGAGTTGCTCGTCAACGGCAAGCAAAGTGTCTTCGAAAACCTCAGCCCGGTTCCACGCATCGGTCTGAAACGGCTTGATCAGTCCAGCTTAACTCAGGAGGCAGCTCATGTTTGAGACATCCAGGCTTGAAGACGCTCTGGCTCTGACTGCAGATGGCTTCCGCAGTCTGAAGGGCATCAACGATACCCCGTCAGAACTCGACAATGACGGCTCCATTCACTTTGATGAATGGGACTGGGAAGTCGGTGTAGGTCTCTACGGCTTTTACAAGCAGGCTTGCAAGACCGGCGATGAGCGCATGAAGCGCAACCTCGCCAACTGGTATGACATGCAGATTGCCCGTGGCCTGCCATCGCGCCAGATCAACTCCACAGCCCCCATGCTCTGCCTTGCTTTGTTGGCTCGTGAAACCAACAACCAGCGGTGGAAGCAGATCGTGACCGATTGGGCTGAGTGGTTGATCAACGATATGCCCAAAACCGTTGATGATGGCTTCCAGCATCTGGTCAAGGAGCGCGAGAACGACGGTCAGCTCTGGGATGATACGCTGTTCATGGCAGGTCTGTTCATGGGGGTGGCTGGCGATTGGCTGAACCGCCCTGATTGGGTGGAAGAAGCCTACTACCAGTTCCTTGTCCATGGCCGGTACCTGTCAGATCCGGTGAGCGGCCTCTGGTATCATGGCTGGACCTTCCTGGGGAACCACAACTACGCCGAGGCCTTCTGGGCCCGCGGCAATGCGTGGATCACGATAGCCGTGCCGGAACTGTTTGAGCTGGTTGGTGAACGTTATGGTCCGGCAGCGCGCCAGATCAAGGCGCTCTACTGCCGTCAGGTGGAAGCCTTGCTGCCTCTCCAGTTGGAAGACGGCATGTGGCCAACTCTGTTGGATCAGCCGGATTCCCCACCAGAAACCTCCGCCACCGCAGGCTTTGCCTACGGTCTGCTGCGGGGCGTGAGAACAGGCATCCTGCCGGAAAGCTACTTGCAACCCACACTCAAGGCTGCGGCTGCGGTTCTGCAGCGGATAGATGCAGCTGGGATCGTGCAGGAAGTCTCCGATGGCACGGCCATGGGGCATGATTTTGAGTTCTATCGGAACATTCCGAACACTCCCACACCATACGGGCAGGCACTGGCAAGCCTTCTTTTGATTGAACTTCTTGCCGCTGAGGAATTATTGCAAGATGTCGCTTAATACACACCATGTCACTGTCACAGACGGCGAAAAAGACATAACGCAGGCCGTCCAGCAAGCAATTGACGCAGTTCACGCAGCTGGCGGTGGTCAGGTCGTGCTGCCAAGAGGGAAGTGGGTCTCAAAGGCGCTGAAACTAAAGTCTTTTGTAGACCTGCACCTGCCAAACGGTTGTGAGCTTTCCTGCTCCACCGACTATGCAGACTATGAAGCCGGCAAGGTCTCCGTCATTGCGGAAGATTCTGACCGTGCTTTCATCACAGCGCGCGATCAGCAAGGCATCTCCATTTCCGGCAGCGGTACCATTCATGGCCACAGTGCAAAATGGTGTGGTCGTGAAGGTCTCTTTGAAGGGACGTTCTGGCCCAAGATGCTACGCCCGCGTATCGTCGTCTTCGAAAACTGCAAAGACGTCAGCCTCACAGGCATTTCTATTGTTGAAGCGCCTATGTGGACCATCCACCTGATCGCCTGTCATCAGGTGAAGGCAGAAGGTCTGCGCATTCTCAATGATATGCGTATGCCAAACACCGATGGCATCAACTTCGACAGCTGCACCGATGCCTCTATCTTCAACTGCGTGATCCGCGCAGCCGATGATGCGGTTTGCGTAAAAACCTGCCGCAAAGAAGATGAAAGCCTCAATGGGCCGGCAGAGCGGATCATCGTCAGTAACTCCATCCTCTCCTCAAAGTCCTGTGCTTTGAAGATCGGCACGGAAACCTATCAGGATGTGCGGGATGTGCTGTTCACCACCTGCACAATCACCGAGTCCAACCGCGCCTTCGGCATCTTCTCCCGCGATGGCGGAGATATCGAGCGCATTCGCTTCTCCAACTGCACCGTTCAATGCGAGCAGACACCAGACGGGTTCTGGGGCAGCGGCGAGGCGATCACCATCAATGCCCTGCCGCGTGTCGCTGGCGACGTGCCGGGTTACGTGCGTGATGTATCTGCTGATGGCATCACGGGCCGGGCACAAGGGGCCATCAACATTGTCGGTCACGAAGCCCAGAAGATCGAGAGTGTTTCGCTCAGCAACATCCAGCTCACACTGGAAACCGGCAAGTTCTCGGATTCCTACTATCTCGACCTGCGCCCAAGCCCGCACGATGTAAACCTACTCGATAATCCCGAGCAAGGCCGCCGCAACGCATGGGTCAAAAACGAGGCAGGGCAAGTCCTTGGCCTTGAGCCCTATCCGAACGGATTGCCGGGTCTCTGGCTGGATCATGCCAACAACGTCCGTTGCAACGATGTTGTGATCCACAGACCCGCACCGCTGCCGAAAGGCTGGTCGACGGAAGAGGCGGAACTCGGCCACGTCTCCAACGTTTGCTTCAGCAAACCTGCAAGTTCTCACAGTGTTGTTTAGGAATAGGACATATGCTGAAACAGTTTGATTTAAATGGAAAAACCGCAATTGTAACCGGCTGCGATACAGGTCTCGGTCAGGCCATGGCCGTTGGCTTGGCAAAGGCGGGCTGTGATGTGGTCGGCGTCAACGTGGTCGAGCCAAAAGAGACAGTGGACTTGATGGCGGATACTGGCCGCAAGTTCTTCGATCTGCGTGCCGACCTGAGCAACAAGGAAGCTCTACCGGGCATCGTTGCTGATGCTGTCGCGGCCACTGGACAGGTTGATATTCTCGTCAACAACGCAGGCATCATCCGCCGCGAAGAGGCGCTGGACTTCTCAGAAGACGACTGGGATGCGGTGATGAACCTCAACATCCGCTCGCTCTTCTTCCTCTCTCAGCTGGTTGCAAAGCAGTTCGTGAAGCAGGGCACCGGCGGCAAAATCATCAATGTTGCCTCCATGCTTTCCTATCAGGGCGGCATTCGCGTGCCATCCTACACCGCCTCCAAAAGCGCAGTTCTGGGCCTGACCCGTGCATTAGCAAATGAGTGGGCAAAGCACGGCATCAACGTCAACGCGATCGCACCCGGTTACATGGCAACCAACAACACCGCAGCGCTCCGGGCGGATGCTGATCGTAATCAGGCCATTCTGGACCGCATTCCGGCGGAGCGCTGGGGCGAACCGACGGATGTCGCAGGACCATGTGTCTTCCTCGCGTCTGAGGCAGCCTCATATGTCAACGGCTTCACCATTGCTGTCGATGGCGGCTGGCTCGCCCGCTAACTGAAACACAAAACCAAAAGCAAACAACGCGCAGTTGAAAAGTTGAGCGACTGGAAAAGTGTGCTCAATTGCCGAATTTTAGGAGATCACCATGGAAGTAAGACAAGCAATTCACAGCGACCACGCTAAAACATTGGATACAGAAGGCTTGCGCCGTGAGTTCCTCATCGAAAGCATATTTGCTGCCGATGAAATCACCATGACCTACAGCCACGTAGACCGCATCATAGTAGGTGGTGTGATGCCGGTGAACACAGAAGTCGTCTTGGCGGCAGACTACGGCAAGAAGCTGGGCGTTTCCTACTTTTTGGAACGCCGCGAAATCGGTTTCATCAACGTGAGTGGCCCGGCTGTCATCACAGTAGATGGTGAAACCTACGAAATCGCACAGGAAGAAGCGCTTTACATTGGGATGGGTGCAAAAGATGTGTCTTTCAAAAGCATCGATAAGCAGAACCCGGCCAAGCTCTATTACAACTGCGCCCCTGCTCATAAAACCTATCCAAACAAGAAGGTAACTCTGGCAGAAGCCTCTCCGGTCACTCTGGGCGATGCTGAAAACTGCAATGAGCGCACGATCAATAAGTACTTCGTGCCGGATGTACTCCCAACCTGTCAGCTGCTCATGGGCATGACCAAACTGCATCAGGGCTCCATCTGGAACACCATGCCAGCGCATACCCATGATCGTCGTATGGAAGTATATTTCTACTTCAATATGAAGGAGGATGCCGCAGTGGTGCATATGATGGGCGAACCGCAGGAAACCCGCCACTTGTTCGTTCACAACGAGCAGGCAGTGATCTCCCCAAGCTGGTCCATCCATAGCGGTGTCGGCACCCAGTCCTACACCTTCATCTGGGGTATGATCGGTGAAAACCAGGAGTTCACCGACATGGACCACATCGCAGTTCCTGATCTGAAGTAAACAACATCTAATCTTTGAAATGCCACAAGCCCCGCTCTGAAAAGGAGCGGGGCTTTTTGCTTGCCTGAAGGATGCTTGGCTCAATATCCCCAAGATCTAAGTATGGAAAAATAGGCGCAAATTGTCTCAGTTGTCGGGCAGGCTCTTGCCTTTAGCGTGCTTCGGGTGGCCAGAGTGCATCCGCAATAAAGCCATATAACCTCTGATATTTTTGCACTTACCTCTCATTGTTCAGGTCAGGCGCTCTTTCAGTATGCCTGAATTAAACTGGAAGAATTCTAGAAATTGACTCGCGCAAACGTTTGCGCAAACGGTTGCGTAACCCATACGCGCATGCTAACGTCTCTTCAATCGAGACAACGCGGAGGAACTGCTGCAATGAAGAAGGGCGTACTTTTAAACGCTCCGGTCTCTAGCATTATCTCTCATATGGGCCATGGGGATGGTCTGTGTGTTGGAGACGCCGGGCTCCCAATTTCCAAGGATGTCGAGCGCATCGACCTTGCCATTACAAAGGGTTTGCCAGGCATGCTGGAAACGGCAAGCGCGATCACAGCTGAGATGCAGGTAGAGCGGGTTGTCATTGCTGAAGAGCTGATTGAACACCAGCCAGCTTATCACTTGCGTCTGCGTTCACTCATTGCCGAAATCGCAAAGTGTCAGGGCAACAGCGTAGAGACCACAACTGTCTCTCATGAGGAATTCAAGGCATTAACTGGTAAATGCCGGGCGGTGGTGCGCACGGGAGAATGCACGCCCTACGCCAATGTGATTTTTTATTCAGGCGTAACGTTCTGAGGGAAATCTGAGATAATTCGGGCTTTGGGAGAGGACACCCAGTGACAACCCTTCTTGAACTTCAGGGAATTGAAAAATCCTTCTCCGGGATCAACGTGCTCAAATCCGTTGATCTGACGATCCGGGCTGGGCGCGTTGTGGCGCTGGCCGGTGAAAACGGAGCCGGTAAATCAACCCTGATGAAAATTATATCGGGCATCTATCAGCGCGATGCAGGCACGGTGATCTATAAGGGCAATGAGGTCAAATTCACCACAGCACGTCAGTCCATGGATGCCGGAATTGGCATTATCCACCAAGAGCTTAATCTGCTGCCTGAACTGTCCGTTGCTGAGAACATCTATCTGGGCCGGGAACCCACCAACCTGGGCAAAATCCAGTGGGATGTGATCGAGCGGGAAAGCAAAAAGTACCTCGCTCAGCTGAAACAGGATATCGATCCTAAAATGCCACTGGGCAAGCTCTCCATCGCGCAGCAGCAAATGGTAGAGATCGCCAAAGCGCTCTCGCTGAACGCTGAAGTGATCATCATGGATGAGCCAACCGACGCGCTCACCGATATTGAGACAGCAATCCTGTTTGAAGTCGTGGACGAGCTGCGGGCGCAAGGCAAAGGTCTCGTGTTCATCTCGCACCGTTTGGGTGAAATTTTCCAGATGTGTGATGACATCGCCATTCTGCGCGATGGTGAGATGGTCCATCAGGGGCCGGTCTCTGAAATCACCGAGGACGACCTGATCCGCCATATGGTGGGCCGTGAACTTTCCGATCAGTATCCTTTCGTTCCAGCCGCTCCGGGTGATGTGCGTATCGAGGTTGAGAAACTGACTGCGCACGGCGCAAAAGAGGTCTCCTTCACAGCCAATGCTGGCGAAGTTGTCGGGTTCGCAGGCCTTGTTGGAGCAGGGCGAACAGAACTTGCCAAGGCAATCTTTGGCGCAAACCCAATCGACAGCGGCACAGTTAAGATCGACGGCAAAGAGATCCGCCTTAAATCACCACAGGATGGTGTCAAAGCGCAGATTGGCTACGTCACTGAAGACCGCAAGCAGGAAGGTCTCGTCCAGTCACAGGAGTTGAGCACCAACATGTCCCTCACAGGGCTGGACCGGTTCTGCAACGTGCTCGGGTTCGTCAACAAAGCCTCTGAAGCAGTCACCATCAGCGAGTACATCGAAGCGTTTGCCATCAAGACCAGAGATGCAAACACCATCATCTCCAATCTGTCCGGCGGCAACCAGCAAAAGGTCTCCATCGCCAAGTCATTGGTGCCGGAACCAAAGGTCCTCATTCTTGATGAGCCCACGCGCGGCGTGGATGTAGGCGCAAAACGCGAAATCTACACACTCATCAACAAGCTGAAAGCAGAGGGTCTTTGCATCCTGCTGATCTCCTCCGACATGCCAGAGCTTCTGGGTATCTCTGATCGCATCCACGTCTTGTCCAGCGGCAAGTTGACCGGATCGTTCTCACGAGCCGAAGCCACTCAAGAAAACATTATGCGCTGCGCCGTTGCTGGCCAAACGAACGGGTAAAACAGATGAAGCTCAACGACTTTATCAGTGAAAATAAGTCTCTGATTGGCCTGATCATCCTGATGGCCGCAGTGTCCTTCGCCAATGCCAACTTCCTTGGCATCGATAACATGCTCAACATCCTGCGTCAGACCTCGATCAATGCAGTCATCGCTATGGGCATGACCTTTGTGATCCTGACGGCGGGCATCGATCTGGCGGTTGGTTCCATTCTGGCCTTCGCTGGTGCCATCTGCGCAAGTCTCATTGGCATGGATACGCCGCTCATCATCGCACTGATCGCCACCATTATGGTTGGTGCGGGCCTTGGTGCAACAAGTGGCGTAATTATCAGCTACTTCAACGTTCAGCCGTTCATCGCAACACTGGTTGGCATGACCATGATCCGCGGCGCGACACTGGTTTATACGCAAGGCCGCCCAATCTCTACGGGTTACTTTGATGTGGCCGAAAGCTTCTACCAGTTCGGCGGCGGCTACATTCTCGGCATTCCGAACCCGGTGATCCTGATGGTGGTCATCTTCGCGCTCTGCTGGTTCGTTCTCAGCCAGACCCGTTTCGGTCGTTACGTTTACGCCATTGGCGGCAATGAAAACGTGGCTCGTCTGTCCGGTATCAATGTCAAAAAAGTCAAAATTCTTGTCTACGCCCTCAGCGGAGCGCTCGCCGCACTGGCAGGCATCATCCTGACAGCACGCCTTGAATCTGCCCAGCCAACAGCTGGTCTGGGATACGAGCTCGATGCGATCGCAGCCGTGGTTCTCGGCGGCACAAGCCTTGCTGGCGGTAAGGGGCGGATCTTTGGCACCATCATCGGTGCCCTCATTATCGGTGTATTGAATAACGCACTGAATATTATGGATGTTTCATCCTACTACCAGATGATCGCGAAAGGTGCGGTTATCCTTCTGGCGGTTGTCGTCGACAGCCGTGGCAAATCAAACGCGTGAGCAATCAAACTGAACCTCGGGAGGTTTCTATGAAAAAACTAGTAAGTTTGGCAGCAGGTGCTGCTCTTCTTCTCGGCTCTACAGCAGTATCAATGGCACAGGACACACTGGCTCTGGTCGTGTCCACCCTGAACAACCCGTTCTTTGTGACCTTGAAAGAAGGTGCTGAAGCACGCGCAAATGAGCTCGGCTACAAAATTGTTGTTCTCGACAGCCAGAACGATCCAGCAAAAGAACTGGCAAACGTGGAAGATGTGCTGAGCAAGAACGTTTCGATCCTGCTCATCAACCCAACAGACTCTGACGCTGTTTCCAGCTCCATCCGCGCTGCAAACCGCAAAAACGTACCAGTGGTCACTCTGGACCGTGGTGCAGCACGCGGCAAAGTGGAATCCCACGTGGCATCCGACAACATCCTCGGCGGCGAAATGGCTGGTGAGCTGATTGTTGAAACTCTGCGCGGCAGCGGTAAGATTGTTGAGCTGGAAGGTGTTCCAGGAACATCTGCTGCGCGTGATCGCGGCACAGGCTTCAAAAAAGCAATGCACGGCGCCTCTGGTATTGAACTGGTTGCAGTTCAGCCAGCAGATTTCGACCGCACCAAAGGCCTGAACGTGATGGAAAACATCCTGCAGGCACAGCCAGAAATCAACGCTGTTTTCGCACACAACGATGAAATGGCTCTGGGCGCAATCAAGGCAATTGAAGCGGCAAACCGCGACATCCTCGTTGTTGGCTTTGATGGTACTGATGACGGCGTAAAAGCTGTTGAAGAAGGTACAATGCTGGCAACTGTTGCACAGCAAGCTGGCATGATTGGTTCCATCGGCGTCGACACTGCGGACAAAGTCCTCAAAGGTGAAAAAGTTGATGCGTATACCCCAGTTGCGCTGAAGCTTGTTACCAAGTAAGTGCAAGTAATCTGAATAAGATCGGGTTTGGCGTAAGCGCCAGACCCGACCCTTAAAACCGGAGCGGAAATGGTCAGTATCAAGGATGTTGCACAAGCTGCGGGGGTATCCGCATCTACAGTGTCTCACGTGATCAACGAGACGCGCTACGTTGCACCCCTGACCAAACAAAAAGTCGAGGAAGTTATTCAGGCTCTCGGCTTCCAGCCAAGCATGATGGCGCGCGCGCTCAAGGTAAAGCGCACCAACATCATCGGTATGCTGGTTTCAAGCAGCTCCAACCCTTTCTTTGCTGACGTTGTGCGCGGTGTGGAAGAGGGGTGCTACCAACACAATTTCAGTCTCATCCTGTGCAATTCAGGTCATCAGTCCGACAGGCAGCTGGCAAACCTCAACACCTTGCTTCAGCGCCGCATTGATGCCCTCATGGTGATGACCACCAAGACAGACCCGGCGCTGTACCAGCAAATCAGCAAGCTCGGCAAACTGCCCAAAGCCATTCTGGATTCCGCCCCGCACCCAAACGCCTGCACTTTGCAGGATGACTCTGTACTGGGCGGCAGATTGGCTACAGAACACCTGATCAAGCGTGGCCTGACCAAAATCGGTTGTCTTATGGGGCCGGAAGATCATCCCCGTTCTATTGAACGCTACAAAGGTTTTGAAAATGCCATGTACGCTGCCGGGTTGCCGGTAGAAAGCAAGTGGCAAGCCGCAGGCCTTCTCACCGCATCCAGCGGGTATAAGGGCATGAAGCAGATATTGGACGCCGATAGCCAGCCCGAAGCCATCTTTGCCTTTAACGATTTGATGGCAATGGGGGCGTACCGCGCCATTCACGAACGTGGCCTGCGCATTCCAGAGGATATCTCCGTCATCGGCTATGATGATGTCGAGTACGCCTCCTACATGGCGCCAGCGCTCACAACCATCAAACAGCCCAGCTTCGAGCTTGGGTTGAGCGCTGCAGAAGCGCTGATCAATCATCTGGAAGAAAAGACAGAAATGCCACCAGTCATCCAATTGGTGCCTGAACTGATCGTCCGCAGCTCTGTTGTTAACTAGGAAGTATTCATGTCCATCGTCATTGTCGGTTCCATCAATGTTGATATCACAACCCGTTCTGACCGGCTGCCACAGCCGGGCGAGACGCTGCATGGACACAGCTACGCTATCAACCTGGGCGGCAAAGGCTGCAATCAGGCCGTTGCAGCATCAAAGCTGGGTGGTGATGCGCAACTGGTAGGCCGCATCGGTAAAGACGGGTTTGGCGACATCGCAGCCCAGCACCTGAAAGACATGGGCGTCTCAACCGAACATGTGCATCTGGATGAAAACCACGGCACCGGCATCGCGGTGATCGGTGTGGATGCAAATTCCGAAAACAGCATCACCGTGATTGGTGGCGCAAATCTTGCTATTGACGAAAGCGATCTGGAACGCACGTCAGATGTGCTGAAGAACGCTAAAATCATGCTGATGCAGCTGGAAATTCCGGTCGCAACGTGCCTGAGCGCCGCTAGAAAAGTCCGCGCCTCAGGCGGTAAAGTGATCTTCGATCCAGCGCCTGCACCCGTGGATGGTTTGCCCGAAGGTTTCCTGCAAAACGTAGATGTTGTAACGCCCAACGAGACAGAAACCGAAATCCTCACTGGTTTCCGCCCATCCAATGCAGAAGAAGCAGCCCATGCTGCAAACCTGCTGCGTGAACAGGGCGTTGCAGCTGCCGTTGTGAAACTGGGCGCACGCGGCGTTTACTTCAAGGATGAGACAAGTGAAGGATTCGTGGAGCCGTTCAAGGTGAACGCGATCGACACTGTGGCAGCAGGAGATTGCTTCAACGGCGGTCTGGCGTATGCGCTGGACAGCGGCAAATCTCTGGCTGAAGCAGTCCGTTTCGCAGCAGCGTGCGGTGCACTCTCCACCACCAAACATGGTGCAGCCACATCCGCGCCAACACTGGTTGAAGTCGAAGCTCTGATGGGTGCATAGAGCGCGTTCCATTTGGTTGAATTCAATCAAATGACAAGAATTCGCTATGCTCTAAGGCCTTTCAGAAAAGCAAAGTTGGGGTTGGCAGCCTTTTCGCAACCCCAACTGAGTACATCCTAAACAGATATTTAGCCGCGACCGCGATAGGTCGGCACGCCCTGTTCTGGAATCCAGACGCCTTTTGGCTCTTCGCCGGTCTGGTAGAACACATCAATCGGAATACCACCGCGCGGATACCAGTAACCGCCAATACGCAGCCAGATCGGGTTCAGTGTGTCCACCAGACGCTTACCGATGGACACAGTACAATCCTCATGGAACGCACCGTGGTTGCGGAAGGATGTCAGGAACAGTTTCAAAGACTTGCTCTCAACCAACCACTGATCCGGCACATAATCAATCACCAGATGAGCAAAATCCGGCTGATTGGTGATCGGGCACAGGGAGGTGAACTCAGGTGCTGTAAAGCGAATTGCATAAGGCGTGCCCTGCTGCGGGTTTGGAACCCGTTCCAGAACCGCTTCTTCAGGGGACTGCGGCTGAACAGTATCACCGCCCAGCATGGTCAGATTTTTATAGATATCGTCGTTGCTCATTGTTCTCTCGAATTCTTCGTTCTCATGCATTTCCGTCATCAAAGACTGATCATCAACTTGCCGGAATATGCCTTAAACGCCGCGCTTGTTGCCCCACAGCAGCACATGCAGCTGTGGCAGAATGCGTGGCTTGAACCATTGGTCGGAAACAGTTTTGTCCACCAGCCAGTGCATGCGATCCATGATGCCGTCCATGTCAATGGTCGCATCATCATCCTCGGGTGGAGGAGGGGTATGGTTCCCCGGTTGCAGGTACATCGGCAGATAAGGGTAGCGCTCACCAACGTCCTTGGCCCAGTCGTAATCGACGTCATCAAACACAACCACTTTGATCACACAGGTGGCCGAGTTGAGGGCTGCATCCAGACAGGCATCAAACTTGTCCCAATTGACAGTTTCACCAGAGGAAGGCGGCTTCGGGCTCAGCACCAGCGTGTCCAGATCTGCAAACCAGTCCCGTGCAACTGATCCTTGCGTCTCGATTGCGAATTTGTAACCCTTCGCTTTACCGAGTGAGATCAACTTTGAGAAATCCTGAATGGCAGGATTGCCGCCAGAAAGGGAAACCGTGATCGGTTGATGACCGGACAGTTCCTCAATCTTGTGCCAGACGTCCGCACTGTCCATCTGATCCCAGGTATGACGATAAGCGCTGTCCACCGCATGCAAGGTATCACACCAGCTGCAACGATAATCACAGCCGCCAGCGCGTACAAACACGGTTGGCTCACCAATCAAAGCACCTTCACCCTGAATGGTTGGTCCAAAGATCTCACTGATACTGAGTTTACTCATGGTCGGTATTCCGCCCATGTTTTCGGCGTTTCACTCACACGCACAGCGCAGGTCTCCACCCAGTGCCCTTTGCAGAACTCGTAGATGGTCCTGGCGAGATACTCAGAGGTGACCTGATCGTGTCCGAACACCTCATTCAGGTGGCGGTGATCCAACTCATCATCAATGAAACGCTTGAGCGGCTTCAGTTCAGTGAAGTCCACCACAAAGCCGTGTTCATCCAGATCCTTGCTGGCAAGTTCAATCACCACAATGTAGTTGTGGCCATGCAGGCGCGCACAGGGATGTCCCTCCGGCATTTCGCAGAGTTGATGCGACGCCGAGAAGTGAAATTCCTTTGTGATTTTGTACATTATGGTTCCGCTCGTTCCACCACGGATTTCCAGTAGTCGGGATCCGCGTATTCTGTTGGGTCCTCAACACCTGCCAGATCAAAGGCTTCTCGCCGTTCGACACAGGTGCCGCACCGCCCGCAATGTTTCTCTCCGCCTTTGTAGCAGGACCACGTGTCCTCAAACGGCACGTTGATCCGGGCACCTTCTGCAACGATGGTACCTTTGGAGATTTCTACAAATGGCGTGTAAAGGCTCACATTGGCATAGCCGTCCAGAGCCAGCTTCTGCATGGCTTCAAAGCTTTTGATAAAGCCAGGGCGACAGTCCGGGTAGATGAAATGATCACCCCCATGAACCGCCGCAGCCACAGCATCGGCCTGCTGAGCAGCCGCAATGCCAAAGCCGATAGACAGCATGATTGCGTTTCGGTTGGGAACCACAGTGACCTTCATGTTCTCTTCGGCATAATGGCCGTCGGGAACATCAACATCATCGGTTAGAGCGGAGCCACTTAAATGCGCTCCTATCTGGCTCATGTCCAGAATATGATGTGGCACACCAAGCTGCTTTGCAGCATGTGCTGCATAGTCCAGCTCTTTTTTGTGCCGTTGGCCGTAGTCAAAAGAGACGAGGCCGAGCAATTCGTTTTCACGCGCAACCTTGTAGGCAAGCGTGACCGAATCCAATCCGCCTGAGCAGATTACGATAGTCTTCATAAGGTTTAGTCCTTGTTTTCGCTGTTGCCGGGTAGGCTGCGACCGGCACTCATTGCTGAGCAAATCGGTAACTACCAGACTAAAACCTCAAGGAAAAGGACTAATTCACCCTCTGCATACATCTCATGGATAACCTGCTGAGTATAAATGCAAATCACACTTTAAAGTTGCGTGTAATGTGCCCCGCGCCCACATGCAGTGCCGCAGGGTTCGTATGCATCAGGACGCGAGAGTCAACAATTTAACTTCAAGCTGCACCAGAACGGGCCTCAGGACATTTATGTCATTGTCCAAACCGAACGGATGGCGACGATAAAGCTTGATGGCCTTGTCGCTGTCTAGCCGTGCCAGCAAAGGCCGCACAAGGCGCAAGGCATCTTCACGGGCCTTCTTACGCTCTTGAAGTGATTTCTTACTGTCACCGATGATCTGCGCGTATGTCTTCAATTCACCCGGTACAATTGGTTTTGATACGCAGGTGGTAAACCGCTTCAAACTACTGGTATCGACGTAGTTTTCATCAGCCTCCTGCTGGCCGGCAACGCCGGTGATGAAGTCGCCTTCAGCAAAGGTCTTCGCAGACTCCATACGAGCAATAGCCTTTTCAGTGGCCTTGACCACATCCTTGGCGATGTCCTCTCTAAAGCCTGTTAACTCGCCGCGCATGGCATCATACATGCCCTTCAGCTCTTTCAGCCGCCCCATATTTTCTTCGTAAGAGGAGTTGACCGCACTTTCCTGTTCAAGCAGCTTCACTTCTTCCAAGAGATCCTTGAAACGGGTCGGATCATAGTTAGTTGTATCAATACGTGGGAACCGTGTCAGAAGCGCCTTTGCCCCTTTCCAGCTCTTTGCCTTTGCCGTGAGCATTTCCAGCTCATTCTTCATAGGACCAGAGGTTTCATTGAACTTACCCTTGGCAACCTTGCGGTCAATCTCAAGCTGAATACCATTTTTGTAGTCTTCTTCGATCTTCTCAAAGAACTCATCCTGCTCTGGGGTGGTGGCAGGTCCATCCACATCTTCGCCGAGCAGCGCAATGCGAGCTTTTAGTTCTTCAACATACTTATCTGCTTTAATCTTAACGGTGTTCACCTGTGAGATGGCTTCTTTCAAATCATCGACGGTGGCAGCGTTATGAGCGGTCACTTTGGCCTGTTTCAACTCCAGTTCCAGCTCACCGTGATAAATTTTTTCTTGCTTGGGCTGCCAAACCTTTTTGAACTTCATAGCAAGCTCTGGGCGGGCTGCTCCCAACTTAGCGAGCAACCTAGGAATTTGCTTGAAAAACTTCTCAATCGGATCGACTTTCATGTCAAAGACTGCTCTGAAGCCGACGGCTTCATCGAGTTGTCTCAAGAGTGGCTGTAATCGCGATCCTTTCAGGTTACGACACCGACCAAGAGCCTTGTTGATGTTCAAATCGGGTGCTTGCTCTCGCAAAAGACGAACATCTTCTTCAAGGTTCATCTTGGCTTCGATATAATAGATCGCTTTCTTACCGGATTTGGTGGCAGCAACCTTATCGAGAATATCCTGGGTGTCCGTCTGAAGGTCGTCATACCCGGTCGGATTAGTATTGATGCCTTCCAAAATGTCTTCTGTCTTGATGAACTCTTCAAGGGCAATGGCTTCCATGCCAGTCACACCAGATGATCGTAACTCATCCAAAAACTCAAAAGATTCCAGCAGCTTGTTAATCGTTGCACGGGGAACTGCCTTAATACTCCTATCTCTGGGTCGCTTTGGGATGGTTGCCATCACATCCTTGTTCAGCCCTTCAGTATGAACGGCACGTGCACGAGCTTCCGTTTTGCTCTCTTTCGTAACCACCTGGTGGTCTGCATCGAACACGACGAATTTCTCAAGCTGTTTTCGATAGGCTTGGGTACGTATATCCAGATTTTTCTGTGCCCATTCGTCTTGTTTGATCCACCTTTCTCGGCGGGTCGCTACGCCCTTCAAAGTTGTGACAGCACGCAGGGTTGCTGACAGATCGCGAGAACTGTCACTTTGATAGTCGTGAAGATCATCAAGCGTATCTGTTGCCGCAGTGGTTGGCTGCGCCATGGTCATGCTTTCACACAGGGTCTCAATAAACTTGGCCGAATTACGGAGTTCCGGCAGCGCTTTTTTACAGGCCTCCGCATCAGACATAAGCTCTGTCCAGCGCGCATCGGATGGCCGTGACACCGCATCCTGATACTGGTTCATTTCAATGAGCAGGCTTGTTCCCAATCCAGTATAACCAGCGTCCTGCAAATTGAAGATGATCTCCTTCACCTTCTTAACATCCTGACCAATCAGAACCTGATCTTCGTTACTGACATAGGTTGCTGGATGCACTTGGGCATCTCGAAGAAGATTTTTCATGTCTTTGAGCTTGCGTTCCATCTCGGACAGAGTCACTTCGCAAGCGGCAAAGTTGTAAACGCCGCTTTGAATATAGGCTTTGTCTATAAGCATCCCAACCAGCTCATTAGCGGTTGTGAAAGCCAGCTTCTCAGCTTCCAGACCCTTAAAGACCTGAACTTCCAGAAAAAGTTCTTCCTTCTGCAATTTGAAAGCTGCGATCTGATCGATGATCACCTTACTCAGCGACATGTCAGGTGAATCTGGCATGTCGATCGCTTCCATGGGATTGGATTCGAGTATGGTCATCTCATTTTTAAGTTCGAAGAAACGTTCACTATCCTCAAATGCCAATGTAGAAGCAGCATCGTGTCGTAACTCCTGCTCAGCCTGACGACGGTCATCTTCATCCATTCGGGCTGTTGCCTGTGCAAGCTCTTCCCGTTCCCGTTCTCGTTCTGCTTCATAAACTTCGCCAAATGCATCTGCCCAGGTTGGAAGCATTTCGCCCCATAGCTTATAGATTTGCTGAGCCCAGGTTTCTTCGCTCTGGTTCATTTGGTCTTCTGCAGGAATAGGATTGGTGTCAGTGCCAGTATCGGTATTTTGATTTCCGGGCATCGGAGGTTCACTCACCTTAATTATGAGAGGTACACAAACAGGAAAACCAGCGGGCAGACGCACATGGCATCTCCGCAAGGCTCCACTCCAACAAGTCGTCGCGCGCACGCGCACCAGATTGTTATGACGGACCCAGATGAAATATGCGTTGTGATAAATGGTTCGGTTTTCTCTTATTCTTGATCTAATTCTGCAGCGCACAGCAACAACGGGGAACCGCAAACACCACGCCAGACTTTCTTAGGACAACAGCGTATAATCTGAGCACAATCCAAGCCTGCGTGAGAAGGAATGCCCTCATGAAAGCAATGGTTCTGACCGAAATTGGAAAGCCACTTGTCTTGCAGGAACGTGCTGCGCCGCCAACACCGCGCACCGGCGAAATCCTGATTGAGGTTGAAGCTTGCGCGGTTTGCCGGACAGACCTTCACGTCGTGGATGGCGATCTGACGAAACCAAAGCTCCCGCTCATTCCCGGTCATGAAATTGTCGGCAGGGTGCGTGCATGTGGGGCAGGTGTTGATGACCTCACAATCGGCACGAGAGTGGGCATTCCCTGGCTTGGGCATACGTGCGGCTGTTGTTCCTTTTGTCAAAGCCATCAGGAAAATCTCTGCGATCATCCCATATTCACGGGCTACACACGCGATGGCGGCTTTGCGACCCACACCATCGCAGACCGACATTTTGCATTTGAGCTGGATGAAGACGCAGATCCGGTATCGCTTGCGCCACTTCTGTGTGCCGGCTTAATCGGCTGGCGATCTTTAAAGAAGGCTGGCAAAGGCAGAACGATAGGTATTTACGGCTTTGGTGCCGCCGCCCATATCATCGCGCAGATCTGCATCTGGCAAGGTCGTGATGTCTATGCCTTCACCAGATCAGGAGACACACAGGCCCAGAACTTTGCAAGAGAACTTGGTGCCATTTGGGCAGGAAGCTCTGAAGACCAGCCACCAGAAAAACTGGATGCAGCCATCATCTTTGCCCCCGTGGGTCCACTCGTTCCAGCCGCGTTGAGTGCTCTGCGCAAAGGCGGGCGTGTGGTGTGCGGTGGCATTCATATGAGCGACATCCCGCAAATGCCCTATGCATTATTCTGGGAGGAGCGGGAGGTTGTTTCCGTTGCCAACCTGACCCGAGAAGACGGGCTGGAGTTCTTTCCCCTCGCCAAAAAAGCAGGTGTGAAAACTCACTGCATTCCCTACAGGCTTGAACAGGCCAATCAGGCACTGGAAGATTTGCGAGAGGGACGACTATCCGGCGCAGCTGTCCTCGTGCCGTAACACGAAAAACAACTGCCACTGGCCAAATCAAACAGGATCAGGCTTGGTGCCCGCCTGCATAACCGCTGCGTTTTGCGGCGGACCAGCCTTTCAAACTACCCTCTTCCGGTTTGAAGATCTCGACAAGAAGCGGATAGCACGGCGTATTGTCATCAGAGTGACTGCTGCCGCAATCACCACCCGGACAGGTAGAAAGCGCGCCCAGAAGATCGATCTCCGCAAAGAACTCAATAAAATCACCCGGACGAACAGGGCTGGCTTTCATGAAATACTGGTGGGTATCGCGGGTAAAGCCCGTGCACATGAAGACGTTCATCACATCATGCACATGAGGCTCAGCGCCATCTATCGAGAGACCCTTTGCATCTGCCAGTGCGCGGGTCAGGTTAGAGTGGCAACAATGGTTGTAATCCACGTTCTTGAGCATATGGTTGGTGTAAGGGTCGCAGCGTGTCCCAATCACATCATGGACGCCCGCACCATCCTCATCCCAACCGTACCAGTCCAGCGTATCCTGTGTAATCGTCGCCATCGGACGCAGATACGGCATGGTGCTCCAGAGCCGGTCTCCGGTTGAAAGGTGCGAGGCATGCAGCTGACGGGTCTTGCCGCTGAAAAACCGCTCATTAATGTCATTGGCATTCCACAAATTGAGATCGCCAACCTGCGGGCCTTCAACGCTCACAATCCGGAAGAAGTGGCCAGCAGGCACCTTGAAATGACCGCCATCACGAGGTGGCACCACAACTTCCCCGATCTTCTCCAGACTCTCCTTTGCCTGCTGATAAAGCTCAGCGTTATAGGCAGGCAAATGATCGACTTCGTAACAAACAATAGGAGACTTGGAGCGACGATCTTCGGAAGGAGCAGGGATGTCGGTCGTAATCGAGCGGGAGGCGATTTTTGTCATGAGCCAATGATCCTAAAAAGAGCAGAATTATTGGTTCTGATTGAACCCTCCAAATCTCAATTAATATATTGATTTAATTTCACTGATCCCTTCAGTCCCGGCACCTTTCGAAGGCACCATGAAGCCAGAGAACTAAACCTTGCACCTAGCTTGAAGGAGCGGATCGCCGCACCGCCAGGCAATGCAGCGATCCTCATGTTGGCCAAGCTCTACTTGGCCGGGGCGAACTTGCCGGAATGCCGGTTAACTTGCTGAAGCAGAAACTTAAACAGCTTTCGAAAACCAAGGCCGGAGCGCATCTGGAATTCTTCATAATGAAACAAGCGCATTGGGTACTTCAGGGCTTTCAGATCCCGTATCAACGCTTTGCGCATAACTTCTGGACCACAAAACGCAATTGGCATCACATCAAAGAATTTTCCCTGCAGGATTTTCAGCAACCGCGCGTCGATGTACTCACCCATGTCAGACTCAAAGTACTGTACATGAAGGTTCGGCAGACGGCTTTGCAGCGCGTCCAGCTCCTCCTCAAACGGGTTCTCCAACCGGTTACGGACGCCATAGTAAAGATAGAACTGTCCGGTCTCATCCCCGCTCAAAGTCTGAGCCCACGACAGGAAAGGTGTGATCCCGACACCGCCCGCAATCCAGATCTGGTCCCGATTGGAAGCAATTGGGCGGAACCCGCCATATCCCTTGCTGATTTGAGCTTTTGTGCCGACTTGGAGCTTGTGCACACGAGATGTGTAATCACCCAGCGCAGAAATGCAGAACCGCAGTCTTCCGTCTTCGCGCGGTGCAGATGCAATCGTGTAAGGATGCACTTCGCCCATGCCCTCCTGATCAAAGGAGAGGTAAGCAAACTGACCGGCATCATGAGAAATTGGCTTGCCTTCAGGTTTCAGTGTCACACTGGTGATGCGCCCGTAAATCTGAACATCTTCTACCTCATAGGTCTTTGTGCGCCCGGCCATGCCTTTGTAAGTCAGGTACAAGAAGGACGCGACACCGGCAAAACAGAAGAAGGCGACGTAAAGTCCAAGCGGATCACTCCAAGAGAACACGTTGGGGATCATCAGGAAGTGCGCAGCAGCAAGGGCGAAGAAAATACCGATCAAACGGTGGGTCCAGCGCCAGATATTATAGGGGATGAAGGTCGCCAGAGAACCAAGGCCGAGGATTAAAATACCATTATACCCGATCTCACCCAGCTCTTTCGCCAGTCCATCCGTATCGCCGCTTGAAAGCGCATCTGCATCAATGCTTTCATGCAGGAAAGCAGCAGCAATTGCGAAAATAGCCAGCCATTTATGCAAGACATACACACGGTCCAGCGGGCCAAACAGAGCCTCAACGCCTTTCATCCGTGTGGCCATCACCTGAACCAGCCCCATGAAGATCAGTGAGACCATGCCAAAATACTGGCTCAGCAAAGCACCTGAGTCTGCTTGGCTACCAAACTGGGAGAAGATCAAAAGGGGGACTAGGATGCTGGCGATAATGAAGGTCAGGCCAATCGGTTTCATTCCGGTACGCTCATCTGAGTTAACGATGCGCACTCAGATGAAACTCTGGCTATGAAAGGTGAGTGACACCGTTGGGGGGCATCGCACACCATTCATAATCAGATCACCCCAAATGAAGCTACAGATGCAGCCTCGGAGTAGGTTTCAATCTGAGTGCTTCCCCTAAATTCACTTGGAAGCTGAAACCTACCTGAAGTTTACGACACTACCTTTTCAGTTTGAGCATAAAACAGGCTCCGCCCAGTCGTTCACTATTGCCAAGGGAAATCTCGATCCCATTGCGGCGACACAGAGTTTGCGTAATAGACAGGCCAAGGCCTGCACCTGAACTTGATTGCCCCGGCATGCGGAAGAACCGCTCAAACACCTTCTCACGGTATTTCTCAGGCACACCCGGTCCGCTGTCTTCAACACTCAGTTGAATATGATCATCACCGCGCTCAAGAACCACGATAACCTCACCATCAGACGGTGTATGACGGATTGCATTGCCAATCAGATTACCAAGCACAGCGCTCAGATCTTCCGGATCAACAACAGCTGCCACATGTTCTGATTGAAGCAGTTGCAGCTCCACATTTTTATCAAGTGCCGCATGGGCCTGCTGTGCAAGGCTTTCCTGAAGAACAGGCAGCAAGTCGTGCTCTGTTATCTCTTTGTGGGCATCCTGACCTGCACGGGCATGTTCCAAAAGCTTGGCGGCCAGATGTGTAGCCCGGTCAACGCCTTCAATGATGTTGTCAAACCGCAGCCGTGTCGCATCATCCAGCGCGTCCCGCTCAATCACCTGACATTGGGCCTTCACCACGGTCAGCGGTGTTCTGATCTCATGCGCCGCATCATCAATAAACCGCTGCTCGCGGGCAAGGTAGTCTTCAATCTTGTCAAACAGCATGTTCAGGGAGTTCACAATCGGCACAAGCTCATCTGCCTGCTTCTCCGTTGTCAACTTGCCAAGACTCTCAGGCTCCCGAGTTTGCAGTGTCTCAGAAAGAGTGGTGAGCGGACGTAACCCGCGTTTGACGATGAAAACCGTTGCGATGATGGAAAACACCAGCACCAGCCCCAAAGGGATGGAAACGGTGGCAACAGTCTGGTCGGCCAGCTCAATGGCTTCATCAAACACGATACCGATGATGTATTGCCTGTCAGTCTTTTCACCCGGAAAACTCCAGATCACCCAGCTGTCGCCCTCATGCTCAATTTCCTGAGCACCCGGCCTGAGATACTGGGGTAGCTGTACTTGGTCGGATGACTTATATAAATCGTTGCCGTCTCCATCGCGGATGACCACGAAGTAATCATTAAGTTCATGATGATCATCCAGATGCTTGGGAGAAATGGTGTCCCCCTCCAGCTGTGCAATCGCGCTGACAAGCTGAAAGGCTTGCGCATCATGGGTCTCGTAAAGCTCTTCCTCTGTCATATTGTAGACAATGGCGGAAAAGACGCCCCAGACCACAAACAGCAGCGGGATCAGAAAGATGAGGATGCGGCTGCGGATGGAGGACAGTTTCATGCCGGTATGTCCTCATCAACAATATAGCCTACGCCGCGGATGGTCCGGATTAGTTTGGACGTGGTCTTCCTGCGGGTTTGCGAGACATAAACCTCAAGCACATTGCTCTCCGCATTCTCTTCCCAGCCATAAAGCTTTTCCATGAGATCAGACTTGGAAACTACACGGCCCCGCCGCTCCAACAAAATGGTCAACAAGCGAAAGGCGAGGGGCTGCAACACCACCTCAGCCCCGTTGTAGCAGGCTTTTTTCTGGTCCAGATCTAGCGTCAGCGCCCCATGCTGCAACAACATGCGCGTACGCCCAACAGAGCGCCGCACCAGCGCGCGGCAGCGGGCCAGAAGCTCTTCCATGTCAAAAGGCTTGGTCAGATAATCATCTGCACCCAGATTAAGCCCGTCAATCCGGTTCTTAGTGGTCTCCCGCGCAGACAGGATCAGGATAGGTACATCTGCCTTGTCATCACGAACAGCCCGCAAAAACTCCAGACCATCCTGACCCGGCAACCCCAGATCCAGAACAACCAGGTCGAACTCTCCGGTTCTCAGAGCGTCTTCTGCCAAAAGACCATCATCGACCCAGTCCACTATAAATTCATGCCGCTCTAGAAAAGCCTTGATCGCATCCGCAATCAGCCGCTCATCCTCAACCAACAATACGCGCATGTGTTCCTTCCACTAGGGCGAAGTATACCCAATATTTGCCTCAACTCTTTCACATCTACAAAGAACATGAAACTGAATTGTGCCTGAAGAAATCGCATAAGCGGTTACAATTGACGGATAATTGGTAGCACGACATATGGTTGGTCAAGGCGGCCCAATCGACACGCTCAAAGCGGCCTTGGCGCAAAACACCTCACGGATGAAAGTTTTGATACTGCGCGGTGGGCGCCCGCAGATTGTAGAAACGGCATCCGTTGTGAAGTCCCCCCAACCACTGCAATAGGCCTGCGCATAATCGCGAGAGATGCCTGCAATCCACTCATCCCAACCCGCACCAACAATACCATCATACACATCCTGCGGCATGACAGGCACATAGGTGATGGTGCGCTTGAGTTCTTCGCTGAGTGCCGACGCAACATCAAAATAAGAAAGGCTCTTTGCTCCCGTTACCTCAAAGATGTTGCCGTTGAAATGATCACTCAGCACGCATTCTGCGGCGCACTCAGCCACATCGCGTGTGTCTACCATCCCCATCCGGGCATCACCCATGCCAAAGAAGAAGCTGCTATGTTCTGCTATGGTTTGCGTTGCCAGAAACATGTTCTGCATAAAAAGGTTAGGCCTCAAGATTACATACTCCATCTTTGAGCGAACAAGCTCATCCTCGGTTGCTGCATGCAACACAGTGTTCGCTGTTGGCCCAGTAGCACCTGCCTTGATGGCCGAAATGCGAACCACTTTGCGCACTCCGCTCTCCAATGCCGCATGAAGCACAGCTGAGGCCTGTTGTGCTGCCTGTGGGTTGGCCGAAGTGATCAGTACCAGTGTGTCAATGCACGCCATCGCCTCAAAGAGAGAAGGCAGATCAGAAAAATCTCCCCGAACCGCCTCAGCGCCCATGGATGAAACCAGCCGTGCATTTTCCGCACTGCGCACCAAAGCACGCACATGCCACGGTGTTTGCTTTAACTCTCTGAGGAGATGCAGGCCGATTGTCCCGTTGGCTCCGGTGACCAAAATACGCTTGTTCATGACGAAGCCTCCGTCCACACCGCAAGTTCGTTCCCGTTGGGATCTGCAAAATGAAACCGCTGCCCGCCAGGGAACGAATAGATGTCCTGCAAGATCGCCGCACCAGCTGCACGGACGGCCTTTAGCGTGCCCTCAAGATCCGCCACATAAAGCACCACCAGCACACCGGGAGCCTGAACCGGTGTTCCACTTTCTCCATTAAAACCGCCTTCCACACCAGCACCGGAAAAGCTGATGTAGCTTGGCCCCCAGTCTTCAAAGACCCAGCCGAACACAGAGCTGTAGAAGCTCTTGGTTTCTTCATTTTTCAGCAGAGGAAATTCGATGTAGTTGATGGATTTATCCTGGTTTCCCATCCCGCGTTCCTTTCATGTTTTGATTGGAACGCATTCTACTATTCTTCTGAATGTGGTAATATTGCTTGAAGTGGGAATGATAATTCCAAATATGGGAATATGATGCGAGACCTGAATGCAATCGCGATATTTGCTGAAGTTGCCAAAGCAGGCAGCTTTTCCGGAGCTGCCAAGGTGTTGCGCCTGCCGCTCTCAACCGTCAGCCGAAAGGTGGCGGATCTGGAAGCGCAGATGGGCGCAAAACTGCTGGAACGCACGACGCGGCGCATGCGCCTGACGGAAATCGGCGACCAGTTCTATCAAGCCTGCCTACCGGGATTGGAAGCCTTCAAAGCAGCAGATCGCGTGGTGGAACAGCGCCAGTCAGCTGTGTCGGGAGACCTGAAGGTCACCGTGCCACCCAATCTGGCCGAAGCTCTCTTCATTCCCGTTATCGGGCAGTTTCGCCTGCAATATCCGCAGGTACGCATCCACATGATCGTATCAGAGCGCAATCTGGACTTTATCGAGGATGATGTTGATCTGTCTTTCCGCGTCGGTCCAAAACCAGATTCCGGACTGACACTCACAAAGCTCGCCGCCTACCGCCACGTTCTGGTCGCTTCGCCTTCTTACATCGCAGAGCAGGGAACTCCGCAGCGCCCTGAAGACCTGACGCAACACGCCCTGATCGGCTTCGGGTTCTGGCAAAAGCCGGAAATCAGCTGGCAACTGAGCAGGAAAAGCGAAGAGCGGACCATTCGCTTTGCACCAGACATCGCCATCAACGACTACTCAGCGCTTCAATCTGCGATTAGGTCCGGCCTGGGAATAGGGGAGCTGCCATCCATTCTCTGTCAGGACGCGTTGAAAAGGCGCAGTCTGGTGGAGGTGCTGCCGGAGTGGAGGTTCCCTGAAATAGACCTGCACGCCATGCACACTGGCAAGCAAAATCAGTCCCGGCTCACACGCCTGTTTCTGGAAACCTGCGTGAGCATGATCCGCCCGAAACTCCGCCAGTTTGCGTGAGAGCTTCAATAAGACCCGTAACGCACCAGCTGGCTGAAGGCCTCAACGATCTCTTCGACGCTTTCCTCGACAGGTTTTTCAAAGGTGTCGACCACAAGGCGGTGCTTTTTCCACGGCTCATAGCGTCGCCGCTGTACATCCTCCCAGCTGGGCAGGGACATAGCGGAGATATCGTTGTGTCTGGTCTCAACACGTGTCTTGTGCTCAGCCTCATCAGAGCAGATCACCTCAATGTTGAGCGCTTTCACCTTAGCGCCAAGCGCCGCTTCCAGCCAGATGTTGCGGGTAATCTCGATCGGATTCACCGCATCCGCAATCACATTGTTGCCCAGCAGCAAATTGTCTTTGGCAACGGCTGCTGCTGCAACATAACCGGCATCTTCTGCTGGTGAAATCGCAAGAACGGAGGTCTTGAGGGCAGCCTCAAGTGAATCAATACGTAAATGAACGGCTTGCAGGCGCGGAGAAAGGGCCTTTGCCAAGGTCGTTTTACCAACACCAGGCAATCCCGAAAGAACAAATAGAATAGCCATGCCGGGCTCTTACCAGCCCAAGGTTTCATGAAGCTTTCTTCATGAGAGGCTAAATTAGGGCGCCCTTAAGCAATCCCACGCACTTCCATCGGCGTCTTACCTGTCCAGCTGTGAAATGCGCGAAAGAACGAGCCGGTATCCTTGTACCCAAGCAGATAAGAGATTTCCGGAATGCTCAGCTCACTACGCACCAGATAGTGCTGGGAGAGTTCAGCGCGGGTTTCACTCAAAATATCCTGAAAGCTCTTGCCTTCTTCCTTCAGCTTGCGTTGCAAGGTCCGCTTGCTGGCGTTCAGGTTCTGGCTGATCACGTCAATGGTGTTCTGCCCCGCTGGCAGGCTTTCCAGCAACGCATTCTTCACCCGGCGGGACATCTCGTCAGAACTGCCCGTGCTCTGTAATTTCTGGCGCAGCCCATCTTCAAACGTGTCCCACATGCCTTCCATCTGTGTGATCAGCGGACGAGTGGCATCCTGCAGGGAAAGGGTGATGTGCGCCACCGGAGCAGGGGTTGCCTTCACCCCGCATTCCGCTTCAACAGCAGACCAGTCCAGATCTCCAACAGGGCCTCCCACACTGAGCGGCACAATCTGCTCTCCGGTAAAGGTGCGGCTGCAATTGGTGAAGTAGACAATCTCGAACTGAGCCAGAATTTCAGGAAACGGTTCCGTCGGATCGCTGGAAGTAAACAAGATTGACACTGTGCTGTCCGTACGCTCAACTTCCAGCCGGATCGGCGCAATCAAAGGCTTAAACAGCGCAAGACGCTTCACGCCTTCCTCAATGTTTGGACTGCAGGAAAACGCAAAGGCGTGTGGAACAAAACTGCCCTGCTTGATGGTGTGCCCAAGTTTGATTGCCAGATCGTTGCCGCCATATTCCTGATGCAACGCATGCCAGATGGCGAAATATTGCGCCTGCGTGATGCCCTTGGCCGCCGGACCCAGCTGCTCAATGGAAACTCCGGCACGGCGCATCACCCGGTCAACAGATAGGTCAAGGTACTGAATGATTTGCGCCATCATGGCAGCGCCTGGGTAAAGATGTGCGTGTTTTGTCATGCTCGGCTCGGTCTCATTGGTGTTGCCACTCTTTCATCTCGAATTTTTGCTAGGTGTGCCAGTACCAATTTACATAGTGGCGCGATATGGCAGTACTTTGGCGCGATTTGCCACTGAAAGCGAGAGAGGCGAGTGCTAGGGATAACTACAGATCATTTGTTTCAGGCTCAAAAAGCAGAAAAGCGCATTCCGCATACAACACTGTCCCATTCAAACAATGCCTGAGATTATTGCTGACCCAGCCAACCGCTACGGATCAAAAAAGGGATTTTTTTTGATGGCAATTTCTTTAAAGCTGAACGGCCAGACGCATAAGGTCGATGCCGAACCAGGAACCCCGCTTCTTTGGGTGATCCGCGATGAACTCAAGCTCACCGGAACAAAATTCGGGTGTGGTGTCGCCTCATGTGGGGCGTGCACCGTTCATCTGGATGGCGAGCCGGTCCGCTCCTGCCAAACGTTTATTGAAGATGTGGAAGATTCTGAGATCACCACAATTGAAGGCCTGAAGTCCACGCCAGCACAAGCCGTGCAACAGGCATGGACAGAGCTGGACGTGGTCCAGTGTGGTTACTGTCAGTCCGGCCAGATCATGTCTGCCGTTGGCCTGCTCTCTGAAAACGCAAAGCCGACACTGGAAGAAATTGACGATTACATGGACGGCAACGCCTGCCGATGCGCCACCTACCAGCGCATTCGTTCCGCTATCGTACGTGCATCAGAAATTATGGAGGCTTGATATGAGCGTGTTGTCCTCTCGTCGTGGCTTCCTCAAAGGGGCAACAGCCTCTGCTGCCGCCGTTCTTGTTATTGGTGTGGCCCCATCCGGCTCTATGGCCGCTGCAAATGCTGCAGACACCACCATGCTCAATCCGTTTGTAAAGATTGCAGCAGATGGCACCGTGACTGCGATCGTCAAACATTTTGAAAAAGGGCAGGGCCCGGCAACCGGCCTCACCACACTCATTGCAGAAGAGCTGGGCGTCAGCATGGATGCGATAGAGTATGAGTTCGCCCCATCCAACCCGAAGCTTTACAACAACACGGCATTTGGACCTATTCAGGGTACCGGCGGCTCCACCGCCATGTTCAACAGCTTCAAGCAGTATCGTCAGGCAGGTGCTGCCGCCCGTGAAGTGCTTTTGCAAGCCGCATCCCTGGCATGGGATGTGCCCGCCGCCCAGCTCAAGCTGGAAGATGGCGTGATCTCAGGTGGTGACAACAAAGCGCCAATCGGCGAGTTCGTAGCCGCCGCGAGCAAGCTGACAGCCCCTGAAAACCCGCGCTTGAAAGATCCATCCGAGTTTAAGTTGATCGGCAACGCCAGTGTGCGCCGCAAGGACACACCGCCAAAGATCAACGGCACCGCCAAATACGCGATGGACATCCAGCTTGATAATCAGATGGTCGTCACCATCAAACGGGCCACCCGCAAAGGTGCAACTGTCACATCCTTTGATGACAGCGCCGCGAAGGATGTCAAAGGCTTCATCCGTGCAGCCACACTGCCCAACAAGGCGGGCGTTGCGGTTTACGCAGAAAACACATGGGCCTCTCTTCAGGCACGTGAAGCTCTGGAAGTCACCTGGGACAACTCAGCAGCTGAAAGCCGCAGTTCTGAAGACGTCTACAAAGAGCTGATAGCTGCGCTCAACACAGCGCCGGAATACAACCTGACCAAAAACGATCAGGCCGAGATTGCAGGTGCGATTGAAAACGCAGACAAGGTGGTGGAAGAGACCTTTTACTTCCCACTGCTCGCACATGCGCCAATGGAACCGCTCACCTGCACCATTGAGGCGACGGAAGATGGCGGTGTGATCCTGCATGACGGCTGTCAGATGCCAACCTCACCACATGCAGCGATTGCGCAAATCCTTCAGGTGCCAATGGACAAGGTGCAGGTCAACACCATGTTCGCTGGCGGCTCGTTCGGTCGCCGTGCAACACCAACGGTTGATTATCAGGTAGAAGCAGCGCTTTCCTTTGTGATGACGGATCGCCGCCGCCCGGTCAAACTGGTGTGGTCCCGCGAGGATGACATCACCGGTGGCTACTACCGCCCGGCATTTGCGCACAAAGTTCGTGTTGGTCTTGATGCAGATGGCAACATCGCTGGATGGGATCACCGCGTTGCAGGTCAATCCATCTCCAAGGGCACCCCGTTTGAGGCGTTCTCGGTTCATGATGGGGTCGATCATCTTTCCGTAGAAGGCGTCACCCCGACGCAGTACTCCATTCCGGGCATGTTTGCTGGCCTGACGGACATCAAACCAGCCACAACCGTTTTGTGGTGGCGCTCCGTTGGTCACACCCACACCGCCTACGTCATGGAAGCCATGATGGATGCCGTTGCAACAGCAGCGGGTCGTGATCCGGTTGAGTTCCGTCTGGCACATCTGGCAGGCGACACGCCAGATCAAAAACGACTGACGGGCGTTCTCAAACTGGCTGCTGAAAAAAGCAACTGGGGCAAAGGCGCTGAGGGGCGCTCTCAAGGCGTTGCGGTCCACAAATCCTTTGGCAGCTATGTTGCCGAAGTTGTCGAGATTTCAGGTGATGCAGAAAACGGCGTAAAGATCGAAAAAGTCACCTGCGCAGTTGATTGCGGCATCCCGGTCAATCCGGATGTGATCAAGGCACAGATGGAAGGCGGCATCGGCTACGGCCTTGGCCACGCCATGCGCGATGAGATCACGCTGGAGAACGGTGAAGTTATCCAACAAAACTTCCCGGACTACGAACCGCTCCGCATCGGGGATATCGGCGAGATTGAAACGCACATTGTCCTCTCCACCGAAGCCCCAACAGGCGTCGGCGAACCGGGCACACCACCATCCGCTCCAGCACTGGCAAATGCCATTGCAGCAAAAGGACCACGCGTGACCGAACTCCCAATGACCAAGGCAGGCGTCACCTTCGCCTAAACTGATTTGACAGAGCAAACGGCAGGCTGAGTATTCATCAGTCTGCCGTTTGCGTGTTTAGCAAAAAAACGCAGCTCACACGTAAAAAACGCAAACCAACGCACAAAAACACGATCATTTTTCAGCTCACAAGGCATTTAGTGTGCAATGCGCACTAACGATCTGATGTTACTTAGTAATTTCAAGAGGCCTCAGATTTGTGAAGCAAAATCAGCTTCCGGCAGATGAAACTTTTTCAGCTCACTTTGTGAACCTTCAATTGTCGCAAATTGAAGCCTGCCTGCACCCTATGTTCCCCTTAAAAGCGCGGAGCAGTGCTCCCGAATTCTGTCTTTATCCCCGTTGATGGAATGGGCTTTGGGAGCTGAGCAATGGATTTCCTGCAACAAACCTGCAAAAGCCTTTATCTGGCTCCAAACTCTGGCGACAACGCCGGTGGTTTTGCGTTTGTTGTCAGCAAGGTAGCCTCCCGAAAAGCCAAACTCCCCAAGCGCATTTCGCTCAAAGACGCGCTCACCAGCAAAACCTACTCCGGCTCCTTCATCTACTGCCCGGACCCGCTGGAATGTGGAGGCAAAGAGAGCAGTCAGCAGGACCTGGTATCCGGCCTGCATGCCTACTTGCAAAGCATGAATGTATTGCGCGGTTTCATGTGGCTTCCCAGAGACTTAACGCCGCTTCCAGTCCCTCATGACTATACCGGCCAACGCCCGGCCTTCTTCTCCATTAATGCAGCGGGAACAGTGACAACCAGCAGTCTGTCCTACCTTCTGGCACCCGAACTCACCATCGAGTTCTATTCAAGCGCTTACATTGGTGTTTCTGAAGATGAAGAGAACCTCCAACTCTCGGAATCTGCCATCCAGTTGGGAGGATATCTCAGTCCGGACACGGGGTCGGTGAGCAAGGCAGACATCCGCTGCTCCGGTCCGGATCGCGGTGCCATTGTGTTTGATGCCGAGTTCGAGCGCGGCGCCCTTCATGATCAATGGAATCTGGGTTTTCAATGGGTTACGAAAGATGCGGAGACCAAAACCGGCGTCAATGGTCAACGCTTCGCCTTGGGCACAGGCGAAAATGACAGCCGTAATCCTCTGCCTATGACGCTCATTGTGGACGTCACCGACGCGCTGAACATCTATCCGACGCACAATCGAACAGATCCCAACCGCTGCGCCTTCTATTTCCGCGCCGAAGAGGAAAGCGGGCAGGGTCCAACCCTGAACAGCTTCTACCGGACCACCTACGGCGCTCCTGTTGTTTTACAGAGTATCACCGCTGACAGTCATATGACTGATGCACAGCCTGCAGGAATTATACTCATCCCGAGCTACGAGAATACCTCATCGCTTCATAGCTTTATCGCCAGTCCTGTTGGTGATTTCCTCGTCTGCGCACCGGCCGCGAAAGACGATACAAAAGCCCGCTTCATGTGCGGATTGGGCGGCACAGAGTTTCTGGAAGTCCCTGGCGCAGCAGAACACGCGCTCTCTGAGGGAGCACGGCTGCGGTTTATACCCGATCAGCCTGCCTACGCACCGGTTTTCCCGTTGCCTTTGTCATCTCCCGTTGGGCGCCCCGCACCCAAAGGAGCCCCCCTCAAAGGCAACTACAAAACGTCGTATGTACAGGTGTTCCCGCCAGATAACGCCGCAGAAAAGAGTGAGACATCCATCACCTATGTGGCGCAGCCCCACGGCAGCGCACTGCACGGCTATGACAATGAAATCTGGCAGGAAAACAAGGAGTTGCTGGGTACTGTCAGTCCTGCCTACACACTGCCGTCAATGGAAGATCAGGCCTTCCCCATGTTCCCCTACGCCGGCACGGATGAGGGCGACCCGAGTTATTCTCAGTGTGATGTCGCCCTGTTTGAAAAAAGCATCATAGCGCCAACCCGCCGCAAGGTGATCGCATCTCTGACCAACGCTCAGTCCAACGCCAGAGAGGCTAAGGCGCAAACAGGAGTGGGGGATGCAACCCTGACAACCCCACTAGGTGTGATCGCCACGTTGCAATCACCCACAGACGCCAGTCACTGGAAGGAAGTCAAGCTCGCTCAAATCAAAGTACCAACACCTTCCGATTTTGCCTTCAAAGACTTATCCCCCAAACTCATAGAGGCCTTCCAGACCAATCAGCTGTTTCTGGTGGCTGCAAACCCATCAGAATTAGGTGAAGCAGGCTCAACCTTCCTCAACACGCTGAACATCGAAGACTGGCAAATCGAAGCCGACGTCGGCAATTCACCAGATTTCGGCGACTACGCCAACATATTGATTATTAAAGGAATACGCGGCCCACTCTTTGACCCGAAGGGCAGTGAAAAAGACAACCTCATCTCCAATCCGCAAAAATGGACCCAAAAAGAAACCTTCGCCGCTCCAACAACCGAACGCCAAAACACACCAGACAAAGCCCAGCTGGTCAATGTCTCCTCATGGCTTCAGGACTACTTCAAAGCAGCCTATGAAAACCCGGCAACAGAGTACTTCGAAAGCTTCAACCAGACTGCCGCTGATCCCAACTGGACCGGCGTACTTATGCTACGCGCGCGTATCAAATCACCGCCCGAGCAATTGGCTGGGATTGTGGCTGGCGTGCGCGATCCGGCAAAGTTTTATGCCCACCACCTCGCCATCCGCATCAATCAGATCAAGGCAGGTGCAAGTGGTGAAAAAATCGAAATAAAGAAGCAAAGCTCAGTCTATGGGCTGATTTACTATGAAGACAGTGATCTCATTGTACCAAAGGGAGCGACAAGCCCGGAGCCAGTTGTGCCCTCTGCAACGCGCACATATGATTTCATCCTGCTCTCGCTCAAAGTGCTTTTTGAGAACTCGGCAATAAAGAAGTTCTCCTCCTTCGCACAGCTCTCCATGACCAGGATTTTTGGCAGCGAGACCGCCAGTTCAAAGCCCGTTTTACCGACAGGCCAACCACAGCCCAAAGGCAGCCAGTACAAGTCGCTGATTATGAAAGCGAGCTATCAGGACAACAACAACCACCCGTCCTACACCATGGCTGCAACCCATCCCTATCTGTTCACGGTCGACAACAACATCCTGGAGCAAACAGAGTTCACATCCGCGCGAATGAACACCATCTCCAAACACGAAAAAACGCAGGAAAATCAAACAGAACCACTCATCCGCTTCGCCTTCACAGGCTTCCTCGATTTCGCGATCCTCAGCGCAGGCAAGAACAAGCCAGTTGACTTATTCTCCTTTGGCAATGAGCCAGACCAGCAAACCAGCCAGAATGGACTGGCGTTTAACGAACTCGGCCTGCAAATGAGCTTTGCACAAACGAGTGCCTACGAAAGCCAGAAGATCACTTGGGACAGCGCTCAGCTGACATTCGACAGCAAAAACAGCACGCCTCGCAGCGGTAGCCTTGTTGCCACTATGCCATTGCAATTGAAAGGGTTTGTCAGCTCTGACAGCGCAGGCAAGACGCCAGCCTCCATGGGATATTTGGATGTTGTGACCAGCGTCCGCCAGCAAGGCCTGTCAGACACATGGAACGGCCTCAAGTTCGAAGTCAGCCTCGGCACCGCCGGAGACCTCGCAGGCAAACTGGGCCTCACCGCTGATTTGCTGCTGGCATGGTCACCAGACTCCACGGGCGAAACCTACAAATCCAAGACTGCCATTCAAATGCCGGGCTCCTCAAACGGTGCCTCGCTCATCAGCTTGCAGAACGTGCTTTCCATGTCCTACGGCCCGATCCAGCTGCTCTACACGGAAAACCCAAATAGCAAAGAGCCTGATGCCAGCAAGCAATACATGTTTGTTCTCAATGAGATCGCCATCAAGTTTCTGGGGCTGGCCAAGATCCCGCCAAGCGGCGCCACATCGTTCTATCTGTTCTCAGACCCAGATGAGAGCAACGAGGGCTCGGCCAAAACCACAGGTCTGGCCTGGTACGCGGTCTACAACAACGAGCCCGCCGACAGCAAATAAATCACTCCTTCAATCAGCACTGGTGCAGCAAGATGAACGAGCACAGTCCAATCGAACCACTCGAGCGTGTAGCCACGCCAGACGAAGAGAACCTGTCCTCAGAGCTTGCCAATCTGGTGCAACTGTTTGCCTCCGCTGCCCAGGATCTGAATGCAACGCTCTCCAGTGGTATCATCGGGCGGCTCACGGATTTTCTGCTCGGCAAAAAACTGCGTTATTTTCTGTCACAAGACCCAAGATCAGGCAGTGCCGCCAACACCATCAACCTTATGCGGCGGATGATTTCCCTTGGGTTTCAGGTAGATGTGGACCTGATTTACGACAGTGGCCAAAAAACACTCCTGCAGGAGCTGGCGCAGCTGCTACCCGGCTTTGACCCGACCACCCGCGCATCAATGACGCTGGACGGCGTTACAATCACCTTTCACGCTTATCAGGAAACCACCGTTGGCGAGATAACCCATCGTTCCGTACCAGGTCTGTCTGGCACGATGCCGCTATGCCTATGTGGCGGCGGTAACATTCCCAACATAGACAATACAAGCATCGCGACTGCAGTGAAATGCAGCTACTTTGTCCTGCTACAACCCTATCTCTGGACAGCTGAAACCTGCACGCAGGCTGGGAAGACCTGTTCCGCCAACTCTTTAGTGGTGCTGCCGGGTCTCAAGCAGACCATAAATCTCGATGACCAGCTCGTTCTGCAAGGCTCACAGTTTGCTTATCGCAGTTTCAAACAGGACCTGACTACAAAGCTCAACTGGGCGGACCTGAGGAAGATCCCCGAGGTCAACACCAAGGCATTGAGTGCGGCGCAGAACATCAGCAATGCTCTTGGAAAATCAGGCCAATCCGGCATCGAGTTCTTTCCGGTTGCGAGCCTGCCAGGGTCATCGACAGACAAAACATCGCTTGTCGGCAATACAGAAGGGATTGCCTTTGAACTCATCGCTGCAGCCGCACTCCTGCAAAAGCAAAAGGGCTTTACCAAAAAGCCGGTTGTCATCGCTGTTCTAGATGATTTGAGCAGTTCCACATGGCAAACACTTGCGCGATATTTTCCCCAAAAGAACGCGGCGAAGCAGGGCACAAGCACGTCTCGTGATGAGCAGACAAAGAACATCAACGCTTACTGCAAGAACCAGCAAGTGTTCCGAAATACCTCTGGCTCAGGTGCCGATATTTACCTGAATAAGGACCTGTCAGGCTCTGCTGGGGCTGCTTTCCTCAGCAAACTGAAACCAGGTGCAACGGTTGTCACCACCTTGTCTGATCTGCCGCCAGACGCGATTGACTATTTGTATGGCGCAGCCACATTGCCAAGCGTTCTGGAAGGCACTCAAAGCGCCAATCTGGCTGTGAACCTGGGTAAGCCGTTCTTCAAACTCGGCAATTTCACGTCCAACCCTTATCCAAGCACATTTGGAAACGGCAAGGGCAAAGCCGCCAGCAGCACAACACCAACCACCGCTACGCTTTTAGATAGCTCTAAAAACCAGATTGCTCTCGGAACATCTGCGTTTCAAGAGGGCTACAAAGCAACCATGCCGCCCAATGAACTGGTGCAAACCATATCGGATATGGTGACCCAGTTTCGCTCAGAAAAGGGCGAGTACTTCGAGTATTTTGACGGCCTCAAACAGTATTACACCGCACCTCAAAACGATAAGCTCTTACAAGCGCTCGGGTTTTTAGCTGCCAGATTTGCTCTCGTTTCAGTCGCAAGTGGCGTCTCCGACAGTATTTTTTCTGATCTGCAAACACTACAAACCACGCTGACGGACAATACAAAAAATGGGATGCTCGCTCTGATCCCCAATGTGTTGAAAGAGGGACCGTTCCACACCTTCCTGCAAACAGTGCTGGGCTCAGGCGGACTGACAATTGGCTCGGTAAAAAGCCCCGTGACGATCAAACCTGTCTACACCTCAAAAAAGCTCAGCAAGATCATCGTGCAGGGAAAGACCTCGGATTTTCTCGGCACAGAACTGGAAGTCACACTTACGGTCTCCAGCTTGGGGCGAGCGAGTAAAAACCAAAGCAATTACAAAGCCCAACTCCAAATCTCGCTGGAAAAGCTTGAACTACCAGGCGTTGAATGGTTCGCACTGGAAGACACAGGTCTGTCCGTCGAGTTTTCCAGCAATGGTGCGCGGCTCACAGGCGGTGTGCAAACCTCTATTGAGGTCGGCGACACGCTCATTCCATTCCACATGGATTTCCCAAGCTCTTCCAAAAACAAGATGGTGGTGCAGGGGGCATTTGCAGAGGAGGCTGCCCCTTCACTGAACTCCATATTCACGCTCATAGGCGGGATGAATTTTGCAAACTCAATACCTTCTGAGTTCGCCGACCTGAATGAGCTGAATGTGGATGGCCTGCGCTTCAACTATGACCAAAAAAACAAGAGGATAGAAAGTTTTCAGGTTTCCCTGAAAGACAGCAAGGAATGGGATCTGTTTGGTGGATTGAATCTGAAGAACCTGAGTTTTGAGATCACCGCTTCCCAGCCAACCGGCAAACGTCAGATAAGCTGGGTGGCCTCCACAGATGCTATGATCGGTTCAAGCAGTAACCCAGCAATTCTCGACGTTTCTACCACCTATCCACAAACCACAGTAACGGCAACACTTAGCCCGGATGGGGCAAACCTGCCTGTCTCGGACTTCGTGAATGCATTACTGCCGAGCGGCTATCACCTTGACGTTGATGCCGATATTGCAAACCTGTCACTGGAATATTCTCCCGGACAGAACAAGAATAGCAGCTCTTATTCCGTTGAGGCTGGCGTAAATTTGAAAGGCTGGCAAATCACCTTGCCACCTGCAAAGTTCGAGCTCAACGACATCTACATCCAAGTCAAAGGCGTTGGAACCAACTCGGTAGGCTCCATCAAAGCCTCAACAATGCTGTTTGATGGTCTGCCGAATGTTCAGCCCGTCCCAATTAATGTGACAGCTACATTCGACACGCAAAACCATCTCTGGACGTTTACCGGAGAGCAGGGTGACACGCCTATCAAGGTCAGCCAGATCATTGATGCCTATTTCGGCAGTAACTGGGCACCGGATGCTATCGATGTAGACCTCTCAGATCTGAATGTAACCTTCTCAACGGGCATCGGAACATCCGCGGCCAGTTATGAGTTTGGGGGAACAGTGAGCCTCAACAAAGACGTGAGGCCAAAATGGCTCCCGGATGTGACCTTCACGGCAAAAATTGGAGATACGGGCGGAAGTGAGCTTCTGTTACCCGGCAGCAAAGCGCGCATTCCGGTGCTTGATGACCGCGAAGAGATTGTCTTCATTGAACCAGCCAAATCATTGACCCGTTATGAAACCGCAAAAGAAAACAGCAAATACGCATTGCTGACAGCCGACGTGCTTTGGGAAAACATCGAGCTCACCGTATTTTATGAATATGCCAAAATGCATTCACATTTCGGGATCACATGGGGCGTGTTCTCGGCAGAGGTATTGGCTGATCAATGTGCTACGATCAGGTTTACAGATACCACCACACTTGGTGCCATGGTCGAAACCTTTGTGGAATGGATGACCGGAACAAAGTTTGGGCTCGCCGCGCCATTTGACCTGTTAAATGATGTCAAACTTTCTGATTTTGAACTCAAATGGAATTTTAACACCGGAAGCGTTAAATTTGATGTGAAAATTGGTCCTATCGACCTTTTAATCGCCTCAGTGACCGGCATTTCGCTCACCTATAAAAAGAAATCAGGCGTTTTCGTGCAGCTGGAAGGTGATTTTCCCTGGCTGTCTGATAGCGAACTGGAAGCAACAAAGCTGCCGCCATGGCGTGCAGATCAACCCTCCACAACGCCAAGCCCCGGCGGTGCTGGCAATAAGTATCTTGACCTGCGTTTACTCGCTGGTGGACAGTATGTGGACGTCAAAGGCCTGCAAGACGTCACCACCGTGCAGCAAGCTGTCGATATTCTGGGAGACCTTCACAAACCCTCAGTGAAGAAGGTGCCCGACATCGGCTTTGCTGGTGATATCAACTGGCTGTTTGCAACGGACTTCGGTGTTCTGAGGATCGATTCCAGCAAAGAACTAGGGCAGGAACATCAAGGCGACCTTGAAAGCACCGGTGCCAAGTACACATTCACCTTGCAAGTGGTTCTGACAGACCCAAGTCTCTATGCACTGCGCATCGCCTGCAATGGAAAAGCGGCTAAGGTCTTCTCCGGTCTGGATTTTCAGGTCATCTATAAAAAGGTTTCACCGGGCCTCGGTAAGTTTTCAGCCTCCATCGAACTGCCGGAAATCATGCGCCGTATTGATGTTGGGGCCGTGACAATCACACTGCCCACATTCGGGATTGAGGTCTACACCAACGGTGACTTCCAGATTGATGTCGGTTTCCCCTGGAACAACAATTTCTCGCATTCTTTCTCAGTTGAGGCCATCGTACCGCCGGGTATTCCGGTGAAAGGCGGAGGAGGGTTCTACTTTGGCAAGTTGCCTGCCGCTTCTGTCAAAGGGCTGCCAGTCTCCACAAAAGGCTTCTTCAACCCCAATCTGGTCTTCGGCTTCGGCGCGCAGCTGGGGCTTGGAAAGTCTGTTGATATGGGCATTCTCAAAGCGGGCTTCAGCCTCACCGCCTTCGGAATTTTGCAAGGCATCCTAGCAAAGTGGAATGCCTATGAAGATCATCACTCAGGCAGCAGCGATGCTCTGTCACTGCAGGGTGAATATTTCTTCTCCCTCACAGGCACCTTTGGCATCATCGGTAAGCTGTATGGCACCATAGATTTTGCTATCATCAAGGCCTCGGTCAATATCAGGATCGAGGTCAGCGCACAGATCAAGCTTGCCTCATACGAGCCGATCCCGCTCACAATTGCAGCTAAGGTGGATGTCCGCGCCTCTGCGAAGATTGATCTTGGCCTGTTCACCATCAAAGTGAGCTTCAGCTTCTCTGCGCACGTTCATACCACCTTCAAACTAGGAGCTCTCCAGGATCCGAGTAAAGCTCCCTGGCTTGATAGTTCTGAAGCCTACGAAGGCTTGCTTGCTGCACCATTAGCGGACCGCCTAGCGCTCTACAGCCGCTTGCCAATGCTGACGGGAGCCTATGAGGCAGCTCCAGTAGAGTTCAACTGGGCAAATCTGCAACCTGCTGCTGATCCCTCTCAAAACTCGCTGGAGATCCATCTGGGTTACGGTTTAACTCTGGCAAAGGATGAGAACTGGTCGTCTTCTGAAGAGGCCCGAGCACCACAGTTGCCGTGTTACGTCGCCAACCTGTTCATTTCAGCACCCGCACCAGCAACTCCGGAAGATGCGGAGCTTTATGAGAAGGCCGCAGGGCAGCAAACAGACACTGCATTCGAGGCTCTGGCCAAGATGGTAACCCGCTGGCTTGTAGCCGCGACCATGGGTGATGAAAACCCCAGTGCAGTCCAGGTCGATAACCACGTAATCAGCGCGATTGAGATCAACGCCATACTGAACAGGCTGGGTGAGCTGGAAGGCTCGTCAGACGCACTGACCCAGCAGGACATCACCACGTTCCTGCAGCAACAGTTCATGCTCGATATTGCTTTGCCGTCCCGTTCAGGAGAGGCGCAAGCGACCTATTTCCCCATGTTGCCATCACTCAGCATCGCGCTGGAACAAGACAGCAAAACATCGCTCTCCTATACTTTTGCAGACTACAATTCCATAACCACCGAATACCTGGCAGACTTAACAGTTTACTTTAACCAGCTCAGTGTTCAGGTGGAAAAAGAGAGTGGGAAATCTCCCTCTGAGATTGATGGAGGTGGCAGTAAAACATCAATAGCATCATATATATATGAAAATTACTTCATGCTGATTATGAAGCAGATGATGCAAAACCTCCTGAGCGGTCTACGCGACTTCAATTATCCGCTCCCAGCTGGAAAAACATCCAGTTGCATTGTGAGTTGGGTCAACAGCCAAGGTGCATTCTCCGGAGCAGACTTTACCCTCGCAGACCTCTTCAAAGCCAACAACAGCCACCCTTTGACAGCAGGCCTCAACGTCACAATACCGACTGCACCGCTTGTGATCCCTGCGAACAGTTCCTTCCAAAAATTAGCCAGCAACAACCCATATAATGCGACTGTCGAAGCCTCTGACCTCATGAGTAAAAACAAGACAGTCGCGGGCCTTTTGCGCAGTGGTGCTCAGATTGATTACACCGCATCAGATGGAACTCAGAAGAAGCACACAGTCTCTGGTGGGCAAACATTAAATGCAGTCGCAACAGCTCTTGAAATTACAATCGACGAGTTGACCAGCAGCAGTGCTGTGCAAGCCCAGCAGGACTTTCTGGTTGTCGGCTCTACGCTACAGATGCCAGCGTTCACGCAAAAGACAGCGGATATGGATACCCTCTCATCCATCGCGCAAAAGTTTGACGCTGATGTTGAAGCGCTGGCAATCACCGCAAACGGACAGCTCACCGATCTGTTTGCGGGCGCCACGGGCTCCAACGCAGGATCAGATGCCGGCAGTTTGAGCATCGTACATCTGCCTCAGTTCCCCGTTGGAGAGCTCATCAAGGAAGTGCAGCGAACGGGTGGCATCACCCACCTGTCAGGCATGGCCTCACGCTATTACTTCCACGGTATGCGTCTGCCAACGGATGGTATTACACCACTTGTTGATGGCATCTGGGTTGAAAAGGATGAGGCTGGAAAGCTCAACCTGCCGAATGAGGTTGGCTTGTTTGCGCTGTCCGGTCAGCAGATCGCCATCCCAACGCCGCTGACAAGCAGTCTCTCCTTGCTGCTGAGCAAGCCAAAGGATGCAGATTGGATCACACTTGGAAATGACCAAACCACTCTGAAATACGAGGTGGATGTACCGTCAGACAATGAGGCGACTGCAAGCAAAGACTATCAACGCATTGAAGCCGTCAACGCCTACGGGAAGACAGAGTACCTGTCAGCCGGACCAGAGGAACTATCTCTCCTTGCAAAGGTTGAGCAGCAACCAAGTGCCTTCCCAATCCCGCACTTCATCAATTGGCAAAGTGCAGAGCCAATCAACGTTCCCACAAACGATCCTCAAAAGCCATCCAACACCCAATATCTGCGTTTGTGGACGCTTTCTGCAGCACTAACGACACTTGGTGCCAACAGCGCACAAAACAGCGCTGTTGTACCTCCTCAGCTCCTTGTTGAGCAGGTGTCGATGGATGCTGCAACTGGAAAGGCTATCAAAACCCCGCTGACGAACTATGGCTGGGCATCAACAATTGAGTTCTCCATCAAGAAACTGCCAGCTCAAACATCGAGCGCTCCAGCGGCGGAAGTCAAAGCGACGCCGGATGCGGCCTTGAAAACAACCTATGAGCTGAATGGGGTGAGTTCAGCTGGCGTCGTAATTCTGGAGCGATTGCTGCAAAGCCTGCCTGAGGATCATAGCTTTGCATCTCTCACGCTCGGTTACAGCAAGGGCTCACAAAGCAGCGGTACACATTTTGTGGGTGAGGGCGGCAGCAATGTCACCTTCGGTCTGTCGCAAACCAACCTCTCCACGGTGACCAATCCAAGCGGAGAGCTGTTGTCTGAGGCGGCAAAGGAGAGCCAGAGCTCGACGCTTCTCAACACGCCCATGTCACTGGTCAAACTGCTTTGGGAAGCTGGCATCACCAACTCGGGTGGCTTCTATCTCTATTACACCGCTGATGACGGGCAGACCGGATTACCGCCGGATATCTTTAACGAAAAAGGCGAGGCGACGCTGTCTCTGGTCATCATCCATGAAGATCAGGAGTACATGCACGCCTACGTCAACGGGCTCGCAACTGCACAGCCAATCGCCGGCTCAGGTACATCATTGACGGCCGCTGCCAAAGGCGAGTTGGTGGAGCACACGACCACTGATGATGATACACTGGCAAGTATTGCGCTGCGCTATCACTCCAACCTCAACTCACTCATCGCCAATACTCTGACTTCTGATCAGGAAACATCAGCGAGCGGCAAAATCCAGCTGATACCGGGCAAAACCATCAGCATCGAGCAGGGCACCTATCGGGTTCCACAAAGCAGTGATGCGTCTTTTGCAAGCATAGCATTGCGCTTTGGGACAAGCGTTGAAGAGCTAAAGCAGGTAAACCTGCGTCTGACTGGCGAAACAGTTCCAGCTGGCGCACCAATACGGTTGCCTGTGATTGATTTGACAATTGGCTCCAAGACTTTGAGCAACGACTTGTCGAGCTGCACATGCCTGTCAGATATTGCGGATTACTTCGGCACAGAGCCCATCGTTGTTGCCAGTGCGAACGCAGAGATGGAGCAACTGCTCGTCACCGGTCAAACACTCACTCTGCGTGCTGGCCCGCTAACTGTTCAACCCGGAGAACATCCCGGCGTTCAGGCGCTAAATGCACAACGTGAGCAGGCGCCGGAGATACCCAAGGGTGGAACAGGAGATGACTACGCGACGGCCTTGCTTCTCAACAACTACAGCCTGCTGGCCTATAAGATTCTGGGAAATCAGGACTTCAGACCAAGCAACATGGGCCTGCCCATTGGTGCCTCAGGCAAGTCTACCTCGCCCAATGAGGGAAAGATCCGATATGTTCTGGAAGCGTCTGCTGGCGATGCGGAAATGTATCATGGCGTAATATCGTATCTCAGCCTTGTAAAACCCGGAAACGCCTCAGAAGGGACAGCACTGAACCCGTACAGCGCCAACGGATTGCTCCTGCAAACTCAACTCGGATGGAACGACTATTACGGCAATACGATCCTATCAACACTGGACGAGCCCACAAAGCCCGCAGGAAAGTTGAACAGAAAACCGGCGCTTCAGGGCTACACAGATCAGATCATCCCGCTCTCTCAGTGGCCCTCGACCTCAGCAAACTGGACAGTGCAGCCTGAGGGTAGCGCCGAAACGACCCCAGAAAACTTCACGATCCTCATCACCTTCAGCTTTGATAGTGGACCCTTCTTCCCGCAAAAAGGCCAAAATCCGGAGATCGCACAGCAAAGAGCGCACTCAGCACTGGTTATCGTTGAAGATATGCTGGCCCAGTTTAATGACCCCAACGGTTTTGCAATAGAGGCCAACTCGACACTCTCGCTCAACACCTATCAACTCTCAGTACACGAACTTGAACAGCTGGTCGGCTGGTGGCAAGACATCGAGCAATTCCTGATCAGGCAAAGCACCCCGGAAGAAACCGATACTTCTGAAACAATTCCGCCGCTCTCATTGCCTGTAACAGTGCCAATGAGCAGCCTCAATCAGGAACCAATCATTGAGCTCACAACACAGCTTGTCTTCAAACGAACCCACGGCATAGCGGTCGGTGATTACGCAGCCGATCCGTTGACACGATCTGTTGCCAACACCATAGCAATCAGAACCACCGTCAGTGCCCCGAAACCTAAAAAAGGCGACGCAGACTCCGAAAAACCGACGAAGCCAAAGCCAGACATTCTGGCAGAGTTTGCGCAATGTGTAGCGCAGTCTATCCATGGTCCGGATTTCACGATGATGGTCGCCTCCGGCATCAACCGATATGCGCCATCCGTTGGCGTATCTTCCAATGCAACCTGGGGCGTTCGTATCGGCACAAAGCAGGGAGCTCCAATCTCCTTCCACATCACAGATGAAAGCCAGCCAGAAATATATGCACCGCTTCCAGTCAGTAACACGCTGATCTCCCGCAGTGCCTCGGTTTATCCCTATGCTGGACTGGATGACTTTGACGCAAGCACAGGAAAGTTCACAGGCAGTCCGGTTCAAAGCACCTTCTCAAATGTTGAGATGGACGTCTGGCTGAAACAGTATTTTGAATTTTTTGACGCGCTGCTGTCTCCCAAATACTCCTCCTCAATCCTGTTCATCGACAAACTCGCAGCCAATAAACCGCAGAATATCTCCTGCGCTGGTGAGTGCCCTGCAGTTGTAAGCGGCTTTATGGAAGCGTTGACGGAGCAAAAGAAGAGCCTTGCACAGATCACGGCACGCATGCTGGCACCCATCTATCAGGATGGCACCAGTACACGGCTAACCTCCGCGCAAGAGACCTTCAAACAAACGCTGCTGGAGGAGCTTTCCAATCTCTACACAACCCAGGCTGTCCTCTCGTTCGGGGCGGACATAACCGCCAACATTCCGCTGACAGGCGATGAAGAAACTCCGCAGCTTTACGGCAACATCAACCTGAACAGCGTGGCAGATTGCCCACCGGATGCACAGGAAGCCGCGCAGGAGCCAACACCCGCAAAATCTCTCTCAAGCCTTTTCTCGCTCACGTCTGCCAAACTGAAATTGCAAGATGGTGCAGAGCAACCGCTCACCTTCCTGCTTCAGGCCTCAGAAAAACTGGGAGAGACAACGGAATGCCTCGCTCTGGATCTGAGCTACAAAGTCACGTCTCTCGAACATCAGACCAGCCCGGTTCAGGGAATAACCGACTACAAAGCCTCAAGCTGGCTCTCTCCGATTCAGGCGGAAGGCACTCCTGTTCTTGAAAAGCCGCTTGGGTCTTTCAAAGTGCCCATCCTGCTGCGCAGTTTCCCGGAAACGCCGCGCATGGTCTCTCAAGCTGGCCCTGCCTATGACACGAAGGCTAAGAAACTCTCCCAGATCACCAAATGGAACTACGAGTACACTTATGGCCTGAACTTCCATTACCTTCAGGACAAAGCTCATGGGCAAATCCAGTTCAACCTCAAAGACAAACCGCAGGGTGAGCTTGCCGGTTTCATGGATGCCTTTGCCGAACTCGCGCAGTTCATCACCATCCAGAACAACCTCACCGCCACGTTGGATCAGTACGTTCCAATCATAAACGCTGGCAATCAGGCGGCTGATGCCATCGAGAAGGCGGCACAGGCTCTGGCTGTGATCATCAAGGTCAACGAAGATATAATCTGCAAAGCAAACGCAAGCAGCTTTGCGATGCTTGCAGCAACCTCACAAAAAGAGGGCAGCGAAACAGTCTGTTTCAGCATTCTGGAGGAAAATCAGGACTATAGCACTCCAACGGAGCAAACATCACAGCGCTGGGTCGTCAAACTGATACTGGAGGATTGCAATCCGCCTGCAGGACTAACCGGAGACCCTGTGGTCGAAATCCTGAATTGGACAAGCCATCTGGACAGCAGTGCGTGTGTTGAGGGTAAACAGACTTACACCTACTATTACACCCAGAAAACGAAGAGTAAGCAGACCTATCTGACACAGGATATTGCTCAGCCCTTGAGTGATCGTCAGGTCGTCATGCCGGGCATGCAGGTGCTCGCGCGGCAAGATGCGTTGGCTTCCATGTACATGATCCGCAACAGCTACATCCACGGCAAAATCACAGATGGCTTCGTGTTCAGAACGCCGACGGCCACCTTTAAAAACCCGTTCCACCCAACATTGTCCAGCTTTCAGCCACTCAACATTGCATACCTCGGCAACCCCACAAATGAGCCTTATCAGCGGAGCTTGAAGGAGCATCTGAAACATCTCTTCTACATGCTGTTTCATGGTGAGTATGCTGGCGACATTACGCTGCAGCTTAATATCGGATACAGCTATCATCTTGCCCAAGGCCTCACAGAAGAGCCAATCGATCTGCCAATCGCTCTTCTGCCGCCAACCCCCGTCACCATCCAGAACAACGGCGAACTTGAGGGCGAGATCCTTGAAAAACTTGCCAACTCAATCAAGGCGTGGGCACAGGCGCATAAACCATCCTGCAATGCAGCTCAGCTGAACATTGCCATGAACATCATGTCTAATCTGACGGAAAACCCCATGCCCTTGCTCAACCTGCAAAACCTCTACCTGTGCACCGATGACATCATTCCAACTCTGCCATCTTATGAAAGTGAAATGGAAGGGGGGTGAGACACTCAGATAAATCCGGGAAAGGCGTGCCGATGCGCCACTGAGTGTGCCATGCTGGCAAGAGTGATGATATCAAACACAGGTCGATTGATCCGCGCTTGCAGCTGATGCGCATATGGCGGCAGATCAGTGCATTCCAAAACCACGGCACCAATATCCGGTGATCGCTCAATCATGTCATCTGCCGCAGCAAACAGCTCTTCTGTCACCTTGCCAAGGTCCATCTGCGTGCGTTCACCGCGTAAGATCACCGCGGAAAACTCAGGGGCTTCATCCAGCCCCTGAACCACAATCGGCACATGGGCAGCACCCACACCTTCCAGATGCTTGTCCGTCAAAGAGGCTGCGGACGCTGTGATGACTCCAACGGGTGCATTGGTCATGTGGTAGGCAAGGGGAACCTGTATGAGCGAAGACACGAAAACTGGAACAGAAACGGCTGCTGCGATCTCCTTTTGAAAGATCGCCAGAAAACCGCAGGACCCGGTGATTGCGTGTACGCCCTGATCTTCAAGACGCTTGGCGGCGCTGAGGATCGGCTCAAGCAACTCAGGTGAGGGATCAGCCAGCAGTTTCTGAACCGTCAATCCATGCAGGATCTCGTAGGTCGTTGTAAACGGCAGGCTCGACGGGTTCTTGATGTGACCGGGAGGTTTCGGGAAATAACTTTCCAGTGAAAGAACGCCGATTGAAACGCCGCAAATGTTCTGGCCACCAGGATGAATGGTCATGCGAAATCCTTTAGTACCGTGTCACGTGATAGGGGGTCATATTGATGTTGGGGGTGGTGCCGGTCACCAGATCGGCAACCAATCTTCCAGTTTTTGGGGCCATCATCAGGCCGTAATGACTGTGTCCAAACGCGCCAATCAAATCCGGAAATCCATCAACTTCGCCAATGCAAGGCAAACTGTCGGGCAAGCTGGGGCGTTGTCCGGACCATGTGCTGATGTCATCCATCCGCAAATCTGGCAGCAGTTTGCTGGCAAGCCCCACCAAACCATCCAGCCGCTTCTGATTGATTGGCGCATCAAGCCCGGCAAACTCAGCCGTTCCGGCAACCCGAATGGCGCTCTCCATGGTGGAGGCGACAAACTTCATGTCCATATCCATGATGGAATGCGTGAGGGCAACACCGGGATTGCTGAAGGACACATGGTAGCCACGCTCAGCCTCCATCGGCACCTTGACCCCAAGTGGTTTCAGCAGCTTGGCAGACCAGACGCCCATGGAAAGCACCAGTTTCGGTGCAAAATGCTCACCTGTCTCTGTTACATAGCTCCAGCCGCCGCCGTCGTTTGGCGTGATGGAGTGCACCTCGGCTTGCTCAATGGTTCCGCCCATCTGGCGTAGCTTGTCGGCAAGCACTTCACCGATTTTACCGGGAGAGACAGCCCGGGCCTGTCCCTTGATGAGAACGGCGGCCTCAAACTCATAGGTTAAAGCAGGTTCCAGATCTCGTAAGGCCGCAGCGCCAATCTCCTCAATCTCAGCCCCCACAGCGCGGCGCATGGCATAATCCGGGCCATCCAGATCAATCTGGGAGGCATCGCGAAATGCATGTACATACCAGCTGTCTTGCAGCAGATTGTCGTGCCCTGTGCCGGTAAGGTGATGGCGGTAAAGCTCAATGCAGTCATGATTGAGAGCATGCATGGCATCGCCAATCGGCTGAATGCGCTCCTGTCGTCCCTCATAGAGAAACCGCAGGCCCCATGTGGCCACGCGAGGCAGGTAACTGGGCTTGATCGTCACCGGACCTTGCGGATCCATAAGCCAGCCGGGCACCTTCTTCCAAAGACCCGGCATGGACTGTGGCACCACAGACCACGGCGAGATAATCCCCGCATTGCCAGCAGAGGTGGCCTGACCGGGAGCATCCCGGTCAACCATATGCACGCGCAAGCCTTTCTCCGCCAGAGACAGAGCACAGCAAATGCCAACCAACCCCGCACCAAGCACAGTGACATCAGGTACTACAGCTTCTGTCATTGTGTCGCCGCCTGCAAATTGCGTTGGCTGGAAACCTGCTGGAACAAGACAGGCGCGATGATGAGAATTGCAGCCAGATCAGACCCCAGACTTGGAGCAACCAGCATCAATCCGCCAATAGCCATCAGCACACGCCACAGACCGTTAAGCGGAGCCATGAAGTAACCGGAAACGGCTGTTGCAATAGCAAACACACCCAGCGCACAGGTCAGCGTGACCTGCAAGAACGAGACGAGGGTGAAGTACTCCGGCAAAACAATCAGCATGGTTGGTGCATAGACGAACACCATCGGCACCATGAGTTTGCCGAGCCCTAAGGTAAAGGCACTCACACCAGTCCTGAACGGGTTCGCCCCTGCAATGCCCGCAGCAGCATACGCTGAGGCGCAAACCGGCGGTGTAATCTCGGAGATAACACCATAATAAAGCACGAACATATGCGTTGCCAAAGCAGGCACGCCCAGTTGTGCCAGAGCCGGTTGAGCTACCGCGACAAGCATGATGTAAAGCGCCGTTGTTGGCAGACCAGCACCCATCAAAATACAGGCAATAGCGATCAGAACCAGAGACAGGAACTGCTGAATGGAGGCTTGCCCGAACACTTCCAGAGAGGTCCAGTCAAGCAGCGGAGCTAGTGACGCCGCCATATCTGCAGCACCGTTGGTGACCATAAAGCCAAGACGGAAGCCAACACCGGTGGTATTGATCACACCGACCACGATGCCCACAGCAGCAGAGGCAGCGCCCACGGCCAGTGCGTATTGCACGCCCACATGGCAGCTGTCGAACAGGTCTTTAAAGCTTTGGCGTTCATTGCGATGCAAACAGCCTAGCAAGGTCAGCGCGCCAAGCACCCCGGCCATCGTTGGCGAGAACCCTTCACCGGAATAAGGCGAGGCCTTCCAGAAAATGAAACCCAGCAAGGCAAGTGGCACAGCCAGAGACAGCGGCTTATCGATGGCACAAAAGCCAACAACAACACAAAGCGAAATGCCAATAAACGCAGCCATGTTGGGCGAGTAGCCAGAAAACAGCACCACGAGCAACCCGATCAGTGGCAGCACCGTAAACCAGCCCTCACGCCAAACCTGCACAAACTGCGGGATCTGGTACTTAGGGTAGGCTTCCAGCCCAAGGCGTTTTGCGGTGAAATGCACGATGGACATGACGCCGATATAGTGCATCAGAGCAGGCACAATCGCTGCAATCACGATAGTGGTGTAAGGCACTTCCAGATACTCGGCCATCAGGAAGCTCGCAGCCCCCATGATCGGCGGTGTTATCTGACCGCCCGCACTGGCCGCAGCTTCAACACCGCCCGCAAAGTGACCTGGATATCCAAGCTTCTTCATGTTGGGAATGGTCAGTGAACCGGTGGAAACCGTGTTGGCGATGGAAGAGCCGGAAATAGTGCCGAAGAAAGCGGAGGAGACAACGGAAACCTTCGCAGGTCCGCCTGTATAGCGTCCGGCTAGGATCATCGCATTATCAACGAAGAACTGCCCAAGCCCCATGCGCTGCGCCACAACACCAAACAGCACGAAATGAAACACAACAGTTGAAACGACCCAGAGCGTAACGCCAAAAATGCCTTCAAACGGGAAGTACATGTTGTTGACGAACTGCCGCCAGTCCACGCCCGGATGCTTCAGGATCTGGATTGGAATATATGGCCCCAAAAGCGCATAACCGATGAAAACCAGAATAATCAGCGGCAGCACGATACCAATGGTTCGGCGCGCGATCTCCAGCACTGTTAAAATGATGATGGTGCCGAAGAAGATATCCGGTCCGGCTGGGTTGCCTTGCCGCAAAGCCTGCTCAGAAACCTGAATGCCAAAAAGGTCAAATCCACGCCAGCTGAACCACAGATACAGCGATCCCATCATCGCCAGTATCATGATCACCCAGTCAAGCAGCGGCACATTACCAAAGCTCAGGAACTTACCGGGCGTATTGGCCAAGGCACGATCAGATTTGAGGAAGGGGAACGCCAGAAAAATGAAGAAATACAACCCGGCCAGATGGATGCCCATGTGAACATAATCAACCGGCGTGCCAAATCCGGCGGTCCAGAAGTGATAGAGCGCATAGGCAATGGTCGCCCAATAAACCACTTTTGTCAGGATTGGCCCGTTGTCACGGGTATGGAGAGCGGAGTCATACTTTTTCTCCAGCTCTTCCAGAGCCTTGTTATCAAGGTGCGATTGTAGGGGCATGGAACCCTCCCGGGTCTGGGGTGCGTCATGCGGTGGTAGGAGCGTGTTGGGCTATCTCTTCCCAATACCAACAGCTGCGCAAACAAAAGCATGCGGCAAGGCTGAACCACCGGTGGCGACAGAAGGCAGCGGAAGAACACTCCCGCTGCCGTTTTAAGTCAGACTGTGATTAATCGAGCAGGCCAACTTCTTTGTAGTAACGCTCAGCACCCGGGTGCAGCGGCACGCCAATACCATCAATGCCATCAAGCGCGCTCTTCATGGTGATGACCTTGCCCTTCGGATGTCCATTATCCAGCAGTTTACGGGCGGTCTTGGACCAAAGCGCCTTAGTGATCTCGTAGACCAGTTCCTCATCAATATTAGCATTGGTCACAAACATGCCGCTCACTGCCACCGTGTTGGTGTCATGCGTCACGCCCGGATAAGTGCCAGCAGGGATGGTGGAAGGAATGTAGTAGGGAACAGTCTTGTTCGCCTGAGCAACTTCAGCCTCAGTGAAGGAATAGAGATCCATGCCCTTGGTGTTATCCAGCTGGATCATGGCAGCAACCGGGGTTCCCGCAGCATAGAAGTAGGCATCCAGCTGACCATCAGCTGTCCGCTCCGCGCTTTGAGAGTTGTTGAGTTCAGCTTCATCAATATTGTTCCGATTGACGCCGTGATCACCGAGAATGAGCTCAACAGCAATCTGCGTTCCAGAACCTGCCTGCGCAATTCCAACCCGTTTGCCTTTCAGGTCCGCTAGGCTGTCCAGCTCACCACCCTTTGGCAGTACAAGATGCAAGTCTTCAGGGTAAAGGTTTGCAATCACACGAAGGTCTGGTTTGGCGTTGCCCTCATACTTGCCAGAGCCGTGATAGGCGAAATGAAGTGTCGCAGCACCTGTCAGACCTGCTTCCATCTGGCCCGCCTGAATAGCGTTCACATTGTGTGCTGATGCGTTGGTTGACTGCGCGATCGCCACCAGATTTGGAACACCGCAGTTACCGCCCTGATCACACGGACGAGAGCCGGGTGGGTTGGAGATAGCGTTGGCAATGATCCCGCCAATCGGGAAGTAGGTTCCGCCAGCACCACCTGTACCAATGCGGAAAAATTTGATGTCCTGCGCAACTGCTGCACCACTGATCATCGTGCAAGCAAGCGCAATCCCGGCGCATTTACTGAATAATCCCATGAGTATCCCCCCTCTAATAAATTCAGATAAGCCCAATTCAAGGTGATAGGTATTTATAATTATTGGCCTCATGGTGATTAGCCTTATTCATAAAAGCAAATTCGAAATATTATGGTTATGATAGATTTTGTTTATATATTGAGGTGCCCATGAACCTGCAGCAACTGGCGGTTTTCCGCGAGATTATGAAAACCGGATCGGTCAGCCACGCTGCACGAAACCTTCATCGCACCCAGCCCGCCGTCAGCGCATCGCTCAAAGCACTGGAAGATGATTTGGGGATGCCGCTCTTTCTACGTGAAGGCCGCCGACTGATTCCTGTCCCGGAATCCCATTATTTGCTCTCGGAGGCCTCAGGCATTCTGGATCGTTTGAAGACGGTTGAGCAGAACCTCAGCAACATGCGCGATCAGGTGCAAGGCTCGTTGAGTATCGTTGCCATGCCCGGTCCATCCTCCTATCTGCTGCCCGAGTTCATCAGCAACTTCATCGAGGACAAACCGCAGGTGAAGGTCACTCTGGCAACCCGCAGCTCACCGCAAATCCTCAACCTGATCGCCGCACAAAGCTTTGACATCGGCTTTTGTGATGCAGCTGTAGGCACGGAGCAGGATGTCTTGTCTCACAACACCACAATCCCATGCACCTGCCTGTGCGCTGTCCCGAAAACATCAGCACTGGCAAACAAGAAGGTGATCCACGCGAAGGATCTGGACGGTGTGCCCATGGGCGTGCTCCAGCCCAGCCATTCCACCTTTGAGGCCACCAAAGCCGCGTTCCAATCCAGTGATGCGCATTTTGATATCCGCATTGACACTCAATACTTCCTGCCGCTGTTCCATTTTGTCGAAGCCGGGCAGATCTGCGCAGTTGTCGATGCTTTGAGTGCGGTCAGCTATCAGCGCAGCCGCGGGGATGCCTCCAAAATCGTGTTTTTGCCCTTCGAGCCCACAGTGCCTTTTGGCTACTCCATCCTCGTGCCGCACCAGCGTCCACTGTCTCGATTGGCAAGCTCCTTCGTCTCCTCCTGGCAAAACTGGGTGGAACAAACCATCAATCAGCCAATCAGATAGCAAAGAGCAGCTACAGTTAGCGCTCCAACAAGGACCACGCAGGCAAATCGATCTACTTTGCCATCAAACACTCATATCGGCTGGAAGGGCGTAATGGACGAGGTTTGCCAGAAAGAAAACGAGACTGCAGAACGGGTCTATCACCAGCCTGTCTCTCCCTGGGCATTGGAAAATCTGCCCGGTGATCCCATGATGTGGATCCTGATCGTCAGCGAAATCCTCGTGTTCGGCGGAGCGCTGTGGGCCTTCGCCGGCAACGAACTGCTCAATCCGGAGATCTACCGTGAGGCACGTACGCACCTCAATGTGCCTCTTGCTACCTTGAACACAATCATCTTGCTCACCTCAGGCCTGTTTGCTGCCATCGCGGTGCGTTTTGCCAAAATCAAAGAGATCGTGAAGACAAGATTGGCATTGCTGGGGGCAGGAAGCCTCGGTGTCGTGTTCATCGCGCTCAAGATTTTCGAGTACAAGGAAAAGCTTGCCCTTGGCCTCAATGTTGAGACCAACACATTCTATACGCTTTACTATCTGGTCACCGGATTCCATTTGGCGCACGTGATCTTTGGCCTGATCATACTCGGCATCATCGCCCTGTGGCCCACCGAGGACAACATGGAATCGGGCACAGCCTTCTGGCATATGGTTGATCTGATCTGGGTCATTATTTTCCCCATTTTCTATCTCATGGGGCAGGGGCTGTGATCATGGACACCAACAAAACACCCTCTAAAAGCATCCAGATGAATGATCTGCTCAAAGCCTGGGCAGTCTTGGTTGCACTCACTCTGCTCGGCTACGGCCTCAGCTTGTTTAGCAGCGAATTGCTTGTTTATGTGGGCCCGCTGATCATCGCTGCGCTGATCCTGTTTAAGGCGCGGATCATCCTGACCCGATACCTTGGCCTGACCAGATGCCCTGCATGGCTCTCCATGCTCACCTCAATGATTTTCACTTTAACAATGATTTGTGCAGCCCTGCTCACCTACGGCTCAGCAGCGCTTACGCATTAAAGACCTGAGCAAGACACCAAAAAGCAGAAACCCCTCACAAGGCCTGAAGCGCTGTGAGGGGGTTCCATTAAAGCATATCCCTGATGTGTGGGCCCCTACTATGGGAAAGGGATATACGTTTATAAGTAATCAGCTCGGCAGGAACTCTCGGCCCCAACCGGTGCCAGCAATCCGCCGTTCAATCATGTCGTCCACCTGCTCATCGCTGTATCCAACACCGGCAAGCACTTCGCGTGTGGAATTGCCGTAAGCCTCAGTGCTAGGCAAGGCGCGGATAGCGGCTTCTTCCGGGCGGATGGAGTAATGGTCGATCAGCGTCACGCGGTGCCCACTTGGGTGATCCTCATAGGTGGAAAATGCGTAACTGCCACGATCAATACCAACCGCACCATCAGCCGTACGGGTGTACGTGTCACGCAGATGCTCGATGCCCAGAGGTTGAGCCGCTGCAATATCCGCTGCTCTCAGCTTCTCACACCAGCTTTCTGCAGTGTCCTGTTCAAAGGCAACTCGCAGGAACTCAGCGGTGTCATTGGCTTCTTCCACACCGCTCAGACCTTCAACCTGTGCAAGGTCAATAAGCTCGTGGTCCTCTGCATCCATAAAGATCCAACCATCAGAGGCTTTATAGAAGTGCGAGAGTGCGTGGTTGCCAAGGGCATCACGTCCGGAGGCTTCATCAAACGGGGCACGGCCTTCATAATCAAACGCAAACTTGATCTGCGCCAGATTGGTCACCGCTGACAGAGAGGTCCGCGCACGGGAGGTCTGACCGGTTTTGTGCTTGTGATAAAGCGACAACGCCATACCAAGACCAGCCGCAAAGCCACAGTTCACGTCCAGCGTACCAAGATGCGCATGCTCTTCCGGTGTATCAACGCCGCCAAACCGGCTCATGATGCCGCTGTTGGCCTGAATGATATCATCATAACCAATGTAGTTGGTCTTTGGTCCCGGCTTTGGTCCACCAAGGCAGTCCAGACGGCAGAACAGAACGCCCGGATTGATCGCCTGCAAACTGTCATGGTCAAGGCCAAGCGGCTTCATCTGACGGTCAGGGGCATTGATCACCACAAGGTCAACGGACTTCACCAGACGCTCAAAAGCCTCACGGCCTTCGCCCGTAGTAATGTCCACCAGCGCACTCTTTTTGCCAATGTTGGTCTGGAACGTAAACAGCGTACCAATCAGCGGATCGTAAAGCGGCTTCACCGGATCCAGCTTGATCACCTCAGCGCCAAACCGACCAAGGAAGGCAGTGGAATGCGGACCCGCAATCACGTTGGTCAGATCCAGAATACGCAGATCATTGAGCCAGCCGTCTTTGTCTGCCGCTGGAGCTGTTGGGGCAGGCAAAGAGCCCGTGTCGCCAACGGCTTTAAGAGTTGCCAAAGCCTCTTCAAAGGTTACGTTCTCGCGGGGTTTCGGAGTGAGCAGGTAGTCTACAATCTCCTCAAACCACACAACAGGACCGGGCTGTTTCATCAGGCCGTATTCAGGGTCGTTCACTTCGACAATCAGACCGGACGTGTTGCAGTGCTCGCTGTTCACCCATTCCTGCGTGGTGCGATGTGGTGCACCTGGAATCTGGCCTTCACCAAAGATAACGCCCCATTCATCAGAGGTTTTAGTGAGGAACACCTTCTTCATTTTCACGGAAATGATATCAGCCCACTTTTTCGGAAGCGGATACACACCAATGGACGTTTCCCCGTCCCACTCTGCAATTGGCAGGTGCAGGTTGTTTACCTCAGGCAGACCTTCAGCAAGCAGCTCTTCGTAAATACCGAGAGCCTGCAGGCAGCGGCGGGCGTGGTTGCGGTGAGACGGGCAGACCGCATAGAAATAACGGCCATCTGCACACTCATAGGTCCGGTAGAACGGATCGAGATATTCCTGCAGATCCTCATAGGAAAGATCCATCTCGATATCATTTTCACGGCGATGAGTAATCTCGTGCTCGCGCATGGTCATGTAGCGCTCTGGCATGCCTTCAATCACGACAGAATTGTAGGAGAGGCCTTCCATAAGAGCAGCTGCGATCGGCACTTCAATCGTATCGCCACGGCCTGTCTTCTCACGGGCAAGCAGAGCCATCACAACAGAGCTGGCCGCCATTGTCGTGGCATAAGAAGAGCCCAGTGGAAGCGGTGAGAAGCTTGGGTTCAGACCCATAAGAACACGGTTGAAGCCCATGTCGGTGAACGCGCCTGATGTGGCGGCCACGATAGCTTCCGTTGCTTTCCATTCACGGCGCAGCTCATCATTGCTGGCAAAACCCGGGACTGAAAGCGTAACCAGCTCAGGGCGTTCAGCACGCAGCGCAGCAAAATCGACCCCAAGGTCTTTCATCTTGCCAGGGCGGAAGCTTTCAAGCACCACGTCGGCTTCTGCAATCAGGTCAAACGCCTTTTGCAAGCTAGCTTCTGACTTCAGATCAAGCCGGATGCATTTCTTGTTACGATTTAAAATCGCATTTGCCGGGTGATCCCACTGAGGCCCTTGAGGCGGATCGACGTGAATAACAGTTGCGCCCATATCCGCAAGGATCATAGCAACAGCTGGACCTGCAATCTGCTGACCGAAGTCAACAACTCTGACACCTTCAAGGGGAAGTCTTTTTTCCATGCAACATCATCCTCAGAAACCGCCCATCGGCAGTTCTCAGTTTATTCCAGACATAATTATGTCTTTGATTTCAGGTTGTTATGGGTGAAATGCTTCGCAGCAACGGTTCACTTCATTGGAAAAACAATAGGCAGGCACCTACGTAGAAACCAGCAATTTAAATTTCGGTGCAGGCATAAAAATTTTTGTAGCTCGTCTAATTCTGAACTGTTTGATTTTGCCTTTGCCGGACTGGTGGAAGCTGAAATTTCTTCCACCAAACCTGTTTCATGCCGCCTGTGCAGCGGGGACAGTGTCCTGCCCAAAAGGGAGATTACCCCTCATGTATTACGTTCAACAGCCAGTTTCTGAAGGTGACAGCATGCGGGTGCTCAAGGCTTGTGTTGGAGTAAACCAGATAAAACGCTTCTTCCGTCGGAACGCGATTTTCCAGTGGAGCAACCAGCTGGCCGGACTTCAGTGCATTTTCCACAAGACTTGTTCTGCCCAAAGCAACGCCTTCTCCTAAAGCTGCCATTTCCAGAGCCGTGACAAGCGTATCAAACTGATAACTCTGCCGCAGTTCTACATCACTGTGCTTGGTCTGCTTCAGCCAGTATCCCCAGCCTTCCTGATAACCAATCACATGCAAAACACTATGATTTGCAAGGTCTTTTGGCGACTCCAACGGCCCGTTTTCTTCCAGATAACAAGGGCTGCAAACCGGAAATAACTCGTCTCGTGTCAGTCGGTCACATTGAACTGACGGCCATTTTCCCCGCCCGTAGCGCACTTCCAGATCGCAGTCACCAGAGGTTTCTTTGTTGTCCAGCCAGATATTGGAGGTGACACGCAGGTTGATCTTTGGGTGCAGCTTGCGAAACTCTTTCATACGCGGGGCAAGCCAGCGCATGAAGAACACCATGTTGATCTTCACAGTCAGCAGATTGTTTTGCCCCTGACCGAAGATTTCCTCCGTTGCCGCCTTCAGGCGCTCCACGGATTCGTGGACTGCCGGCAAATACGCCGCCCCCGCATCTGTCAGCTCCAGGCCACGCGGCAATCGTTTAAACAGCACAGATCCCAACTGACTCTCCAGGCCTTTGATCTGGTGACTGATCGCTGCCTGCGTAAGGTTGAGCTCTGTTGATGCATGCGTAAAGCTGAGATGACGCGCCGACGCTTCAAATGCCCTGAGCCAATTGAGCGGGGGTAAATTCTTCTTCATTAACTTCTCCCATTCGTATGGGTAGAATTTCATACTCTACGTAAAACTATTCATAAATATTTTTATACCATTGGGTCTTTTTTTGTTGATTGATAACAATTTAACCCTCCGGCAAAAATTCAACCTTCAATCAGGACAGCAAAAATAAAGCTTGAGGGGGACAAATGTATAATAACAGCAATACTGAAAGAAGGACGGGGGAGGGCCTGTTTACAGGTGTAAATCCTGTTATGGCTGTCGGGTCTACAGTACTCGTCATTGCGTTTGTTTTATTTACTGTAATGGTTCCTGAAACTGCTGGCTCACTTTACAATTCAGCTAAAGGTTTCATCGCAAATAATCTATCTTGGTACTATATTGGTCTGGTCAGTTTTTTCCTGTTTCTGGCTTTCGCGATGACCATGAGCCGTTACGGCAATATTCGCTTGGGCAAAGATGACGAAAAGCCGGAATACAGCTTCTTTTCCTGGTTCTCGATGCTCTTTGGAGCCGGCATCGGTATCGGGATTCTGTTCTGGAGTATCGCAGAGCCGATCTACCACTTCCAAAGTAATCCGTTTATCGCAGAAGGGCAGGAAAGCTCCGTAGAAGCCGCTCAAATTGCAATGCGGATCAGTATTTTCCACTGGGGTTTGCATGGTTGGGCACTGTTTGCACTCTCCGGTCTGGGACTAGCTTACTTCCACTATCGCAAGGGCCTGCCGCTGTCCGTTCGTTCAGGGCTCTATCCGATTTTTGGTGATAAGATCTACGGTCCAATCGGCCATGCTGCCGATCTGCTTGCTGTTTTCGGTACAGTCTTCGGTATTGCGACATCTCTTGGGTTGGGAGCCCAGCAGATGAATACCGGCCTGAACTACCTGTTCGGCTTTGAAGTCAGCATCACCAACAAGATCATCATCATCGCGGTTATCTCCGTACTGGCAACCATGTCCGTCCTGAGTGGCGTGAACAAGGGCATCAAAATCCTGAGTGAATTCAACATGCACCTCACCATGGTGATGCTTGTGTTCTTCCTCATTTTTGGCCCGACCGTTTACATTCTCGGGTCATTCGCAACCAATCTGGGCGACTACCTGACCAACGCAATTCCGCTTGGTTTCTGGGTTGAAACGGATCCGGGCAACAGCTGGCAGGGTGGTTGGACCATCTTCTACTGGGGCTGGTGGATTGCATGGGCGCCATTCGTTGGCATCTTCATCGCGCGCATCTCCAGAGGTCGTACCGTCAAGGAATTCTTGCTCGGCGTCCTGCTGGCACCAACACTGCTCTCCACATTCTGGATCACCACCTTCGGCAACACCGCAATGTTCCTTGAACTGTTCGGCGCTGGCGGGGTGACAGAAGCGGTGAATGCGGACATCACCTCGGCTCTTTACACAACCATCGAACTGATGGATCTGGGCTCCACGCTCACCATCCTCGGCGCGGCGATGTGTACAGTTCTGCTGGTGACGTACTTTGTAACCTCTGCGGATTCCGCGACGCTCGTGATCTGCACCATCTTGTCCATGGGCGACGAGAATCCGGCCAACCGCTACCGCATCTTCTGGGGCCTTTCCATTGGCGCCGTGTCAGCGGTGCTATTGTTCGCCGGTGGCTTGCGAGCCTTGCAGACAGCTTCGATCGTGGCGGCTCTGCCGTATTCCTTCGTGCTGATCCTGACCACGTGGGGATTGCTCAAATCACTCCACCTCGAGGTCTCAGAAATCATCTCCACCATAGATGACGAAGAGCATCCTTATTCAGCTGGCAATGCAGCCCCTGCTGCAGCCCCGGCCGAGTAAGGCGCTCTCACCCCGAACCATCTGGGATGTTCCCGGCATCCCAGATGGTGACAATAACCAAAGGTTCATTCTCATGACATCTCAGATCATTCTGCCGCGCATCATGCAAGTTGGTGCGGGAGCCGCCCTTCAATTGCCTGCAGTTCTGGCAAAAATCGGCTGCAAAAAGCCTCTCATCGTCACAGATCCCATGATGGTTCAGCTGGGATATTCCGAATCTATGCAGGAAAGCCTGAAGGCTGAGGGCATTGAAAGCGAAGTTTTTGCAGACACTTTGCCTGAGCCAACCGTCGCCTCCATCCTTCCGGGTGTGGAAAAGGCGCGGGAAGACAGCTATGACTGCATCGTAGCCCTTGGTGGCGGCAGCCCGATCGACAGCGCAAAAGCCATTGCGATTCTGGCAAAGTTTGGCGGGGAAATGCGCGACTACCGCTTCCCACGAGACGTCACGGAGCAGGGCCTGCCAGTTATTGCCGTTCCTACAACTGCTGGCACCGGCACAGAAGTAACCCGTTTCACCATCATCACAGATGAAGAGCGCGGCGAAAAGATGCTGTGTGTCGGCATCGGCTTCATGCCTGTTGCCGCCCTGGTGGACTACAAACTCACCATGAGCCTGCCAGCACGCATCACCGCGGACACCGGCATTGATGCCATGACCCATGCACTCGAAGCTTATGTCAGCAAAAAGGCAAATCCGTACAGCGACAGTCAGGCACTGGCCGCTCTGAAGCTGATCGGCCCGAACCTGCGTGAAGTCTACCACACAGGCAACAACGAAAAAGCACGTGAAGAGATGATGCTCGGCTCAACCCTTGCAGGCGTTGCGTTCTCAAGCGCATCCGTTGCTCTGGTGCACGGCATGAGCCGCCCGATTGGCGCGTTCTTCCATGTGCCGCACGGACTTTCTAACGCGATGCTTCTGCCAGATGTGACAGCCTTCTCAATTCCAGCTGCTCCAGAGCGTTACGCTCAGGCTGCACGCGCATTGGGTTTTGCATCCCAGCAGGATGATGATGCTATGGCAAATCGCAAGCTCCTGATTGAGCTGCGTGCCTTGAATGATGAGCTCTCCGTGCCAACACCGGAAGAGTTTGGCATTGATCGTCAGGAATTCATGGACCGCTGCGAAACCATGGCAGAGCAGGCGCTCGCCTCAGGTTCTCCGGGCAACAACCCGGTCACGCCAACCATTGCTGAGATGATGGAAATCTATCAGGGCTTGTGGGATGCCCGCGGCTCCGACAGCGAGTCTGTTGCAGCTGAATAAACTGAAACTCCTACGCTCCCGAGAGGCCAGCTCACGTCCAATGCCGTGAGCTGGCTTTTTTATTGCGGCTCTGGCGAATTAAGCGCCAATCTCCACCACAAACCGGGCGCTAAAATCACCTTCCCACCACATCGGAAAGTTGGTGCCCCACTTGTTGTTGTAGATGTTGAACCAAAGGCCCTGATCATAAGCAGGTGCCCTGTGCTGGAACGGCATAAACGGCAGCTCGGCAGGTGCCACAAGCGGAGTATCCAGCGGAACAATGCGGATCTCCTGATCTGCTTTTGCTCTCGCCCCAAAGATCGCCTGCAACTGACCACCGCTCATATCCGGCAGGTCATGGGCATCCACCCAATATCCGGTCTTATCGAACTGCCAGCGTGCCGCACCATCCGGCGCAAACCGCAGGAACCCAGCCTCGGGCATCCGGTTGGCAATCTTACCGTAAAGCCGCAGCGTGATCTCCAGCTTGTCGTTTGACCCATTCAGTGCCAGCTGAATGTTGGAGGTTGCGCCGGGAATATCCGAGGCCATCACATAGGAAAGAACGACGTGATCGTCGGCAACCGCAAGCCCTTCAAACTTCGGGCAATGGCTTTTGGATGTCGCAGTCCCAGCCTTATCCAATCCCGGTTTAATGTGATCCAGAATGGCCCATTCTTCTTCGTGGGTCAGATAGGCATCCATATGCGCTTTGACATCGCTGGCATCATAGGTTTCATGGGTAAACGACAGCAGATTGTCATCCAGCCCAAACAGATCAGTGCCATCCGGAGTAGTCAGTCGTTTGATCGCACCGTTATCGCTGTCGATCTCCATGGACCAACCGCCAAACTCAGCCTCATTGATAATCTCAAACGGACCTGCATGAGGAAGCGGGCAGCACAGTTCTTTAAGCGCAGCCCTGGCAATCTTCTGGTCATCCTTATCAAGCGCAGCAACGGCATCCTTACAATAAGCCCGCTGTTCAGCCCAGGACGCTTCAGCATACTGAAAGCGCGGATCGTTTTGGCGCGCAGCGTCAAAGTCACCACGATCCCACGCCTGTTCGTCGCGTAGATAGGTTTTGATATCTACGCCGCACGTATGCTCTGCCACCATGGAAAGCTTGCGACCAAAGGAAAGTCTTTGAGCCGTGAGGCTGTCTTCAGCAAACTGATCATAAACCCGCTGCAATGCCCGGTACTGTGCTGACTTTACAGGATCAGTCGCACTGCCATGGATCCAGCTGTCGCCGATTTCCTGCGTTACAACGGGAAAGCTTTCCCGGTGAGGCCACAGCACCTCGGCAAACTCATCCAGCGTCGCTGCCTTGATCTGATAATCCGGATACTGCCGCTCCATCGCACGGTACACATTCACCGTCTGTCCGATGTTCTGCGGCCCGATATTGTCTTCCGTATGCGCAAAGCTCAGGCCATCAGAAACACCCGGAATAAACTGCGTCGCACCATAGGAGTTTTGGTAGAGCACCAGAACCTCCTCACCGGAAGGGGCCTGCCAGCGGAACACGTCCGGCAGCTTTGGTGTCGGAGAGGCGGTGTTGACCCCCAGATGTAAAAACTTGATGCCAGCTTTCGCCATCAACGGCACAATACCAAGCGTATGTCCGGGAACATCTGTCATCTTTGCGGCAATGGTTTTCACCCCAAACCGCTCATCCAGTTCTTTGGAGTAGGAAAGGCCGGCCTCAAACAGGGCTGGTGACATCAGCTCAGAATGTGTCGTGAACGGCAATCCGTGCCAGCGGATCAAACCCTTCTCAATCGCAGCTTCCAGACGCTTTGCTTCAGCAGCTGACGCCTCGTTCAGATAGTCCCAGATCAGCCATGCGCCCGTGGTCCATCGAAATTTCGGGTCCTGCGGGTTTTCAAAATAGAAATGCTCCGCCGTATCAAGCGCTTGCGGCAAAAAATAGGAGTGATAACGCTGCCGGACCTTCTCCGCATGATCAGTGAAACCGATATCCAGGTGGGTTTTGAAAATCAGGTGAATAGTATTTGGGGACATATTTCTTTGCTTCTTATGAGCCAACAGTACCGCGCACAATCAGGCGGGTCTGCAGTGTCTCGGTCATGGCTGGGGCATTGGGGTCTTTAAGGCGCCGCAAGATAAGCCGTACGAGAGCCCGGACACGATCTTCAAGATCAATTTTCACAGTGGTGAGGTTGTAGCTCAGCCATCCGGACTGAGCGATGTCATCAAAGCCAACCACTTTCACATCCTCAGGAACCCGCAGGCCCAGCCGAAAGCGCAGAGCATCAATCACACCAAATGCGCCAACATCATTTGCAGAGAAAATGCCATCAACGCCTTCGCCAACCTTGAACAGGTCCAGCGTGGAGGCGAGGGCGGTCTCATAGGTATAGTCGCCCTGCAACACCAGCGGCTCTGGCAAACCACGCTCTTTCATAATGCATTTGAACGCGCGCTCACGCTCTGTATTTGCAAGGGATGTGGTCGTACCGCCAAGATAGGCAAAGTTCTTGCAGCCATAAGCCTGCATCAAAGCAACAGCCTGATCGATGCCGGTCTTCTGGTCCACAATCAAGCGATCAAAGACGGATGTGGAGCCCGGCTGGTTTGGCAAACTGCCATCCTCCGAATAACTCACGTAAATCGGCACGGCACGGCCCAGCGAATGGGTCAGTGTATCAGGTGAAACGTTCTCGGCAAAAGCGATGATGCTGTCTAGGTTGAAGCCTTTCATATAGGTCAGCAACCGCTCATCCATGCTCTGGTCAGTGCGTGTCTTGAAGAGCAACGTGGCAAACCCTTCCCCTTGCAGGGCAGTGGTCAGCGCGTCGATCTCCTGCGATTCCCATGGACTGCACACATCTGGTACGATCACCCCCACCAGATGGGATCGGCGTGTCACTAGTGCACGTCCTGCCATGTCTGGCGTGTAACCCAACTCCTTCGCGATCTTGAGAATCAGATCACGCTTTTCCTTCTTCAAAGAGGCATGTGGATTGAAAGCGCGTGAAACAGCGACTCGCGATACGCCTGCAAGTTTGGCAACTGTATCTGCCGTCGCGCGTTCGGGGCGTTTCGCCTCTTGGATGTTTGGATGCTCTGACACTCAAAACCACTCAATTTGTGAAAACGTGTTCACTATTAATGCCGTATATAACCCTAGGATGTCAATCGAACATTCTTTATGCACGACGAAAATATGACAGATTTGTGCCGTTTCTGTAAAATATTTGCTGGCGTAATATTTTAGAATCCTCTTGATTTTCTCTTGAGTGTTGACGAATAATGAAAACGTGTTCATTTTAAATTCACTGATCGATTTCTCAAGATTAGTGACAAGGCACACCAACACAGGATGCCCTGGGGGGATAATTTAGATGAGTAAATTGCGTAGTTATGCATTGGGTCTTGCAGCTGCCACAGCATTGGCCGGGCCAGCAATGGCAACGGACGTCACCATCACTTGCCGTTGTGTGGAAGGCGGCGTGAACAGTGCAGCTGCTGTCTGGCTGAAAACAAGCGTCATTCCTGGTTTTGAAACCATGATGAAAGCCACAGGCAAAGACGTAAAAGTGATTTTTAAAGAGTTTGCCGGAAAAGACGAGCAGCTGACACAGCAGCTTGCTCTGGACTTTTCAACCGGTGCTGGCGCGGACGTATCATCGTTCGACGGCTTCCTTATTCCAAACTTCGTAGACGCCGGTCTGCTGAAGCCATTGGAAGAGGTTGCTGGCGCAGAGGTGAACCAGTGGGAAGGCTGGTCTCACATTTCTGATGGCTCCAAAGAGCTGATGTCCTACGGCGGCAAGGCCTACGGTATCGCGCTTGGCACTGACAGCCGCATGATCTTTGTGCGCAAAGACATCTTCGCACAGGCAGGTATTGACGCTGACACATGGCAGCCAACATCCTGGAAAGACGTTCTGGATGCAGCGCGCACCATCAAAAAGGCAATGCCTAAATCCGCTCCGCTTCAGCTGAATGCGGGCGTTTCCATGGGTGAAGCAACCACCATGCAGGGTTACTGGATGGCCATTCTCGGCACCGGTGAAGGCATGCTGGACGAGAACGGCAAGTGGATCGTTTCCTCACAAGGCATTCTCGATACGCTGAATCTTTATAAGACCATCTACGTTGATGAAAAGCTTGGCGACAAACGCGCTCAGCTGCTGGGGGATGGTCGCAACCGCACATTCGCAAACTTCCGTGATGGCAAAACAGCCATGCTGGTTGAAGGCGACTGGTTCTACCGTTCAGTCACCAAGCCGGGCGCTGAATTTGAAGTCAAAGACCGCGACGTCAACATGACCTGGAAGAAGATGCCAGCTCAGGAACCAGGCAAAGGCTTCCGCGGTCAGGACTTCGTGACCATGTCCGGTGGTACGGGGTTTGTGATCAATCCAAACTCCAAAGCTCCAAAAGAGTCATGGGCGCTGTTGTCCTATATGAACTCCAAAGAGCAGCTGGATGCATTCCAGGCGATCAACCCGCGCGTTCGTATTCGTGATGATGTCTGGATTCCAAACTCTGACTTCCTGACAGAAACCTCTCAGACACTTCTGCCACTGACCACCGCGCGTCCAAACAACGCCTACTACAACAAAGTATCTGTTGCAGTACAGCGTATGACAGAAGCAGTTGTCTCCGGCGAGCAGACACCAGAGCAGGCCATGGCGCAGTACAAGTCTGACGTTACCGCCATTGTTGGTGAAGAAAACACCGTAAGCAAATAAGGCTTACCCCAACTCCGGGGCAGGGCGCGCTCCTGTTGCGCGCCCTTATCCTCTCCCTGATCTTTCGATCCAGTAATCTCCCTTCTTGGGAAGGTGTATTTTGAAGAACTTCTCTTTGTTGTCTGTGCGCGCGGGAACGCTGTTTTTCTCGCCCGCTGCGGCTCTTGTCGGCGCATTTGTGATCGTTCCCTTCTTCTGGGTGATCTTTGTCTCCTTCACCAACAGAACTCTGCTTGGTAAAACAGCTCTCAACCCCGAGTTTGTCGGGTTTGATAATTACGTCGCCTTGTTCAACATGGAAACGTTCTTCACACGAGGCCAGTTTGGGTTCTCGCTCATTCTTACAATTCAGTTTGTGCTGCTCTCCGCTCTTATCGGGCAGGCACTGCTGGGCATGATCCTCGCATGGTTGCTGCAATCAACCCCCAAATACGTGAAGGTCTTCTCTGAATCTGCCGTCATCGTGGCTTGGATTCTGCCAGAAGTCGTAATCGGTTTCGCCTGGTTTGCCTTCCTTGATTACGACAACGGCACCTTGAATATGCTGACAACAGCACTCGGGCTGGAGCCGGGGGACTGGTTGCTGGACAATCCGTTCTGGGTGATCGTGTTCTTCAACACCTGGCGCGGTGCAGCGTTCTCCATGATGCTGTTCAACTCCGCGTTTGCCTCTCTTCCGCCAAGCTATTTTCAGGCAGCCGATGTTGCTGGCGCGACGTCTTTCCAAAAATTCAAAGACATCGCCTTGCCGCTCATCAAAGGGCACGTGGTGACAGATCTGATCCTCATCACCATGTGGACGTTCAACGTGTTTACCCCGTTCCTGCTGACGCAAGGCGGCCCGTCGTACCGCACCGAGCTGCTGTCCATCTACACGTATCGCGTCGCCTTTAAAGACTTTGAGTTTGGCAAAGGGGCCGCCGTTGGCGTGGTCATCATGTTGATCAACCTTGCCTTTGCTCTGTTCTATCTGCGCATCGCAAAACAGAAACATAAGGGAGCGGAATAATGACCCTCTCATTCCAGCAAATTCTGTCTCGTATCAGCTTCTCTGTTCTTGCAGCCCTGATCGGCATCTGCTTTGCCTTGCCTTTGATCTGGTTCCTGTTCGCTCCCTTCAACGCGCGTGCAGAACTCGGACTGGAAATTCCAAGCCCGTTTACGCTGAAGAACTTCTTCACCGTCTTTGAAAACACCTTCGCAATGCGCGGATTGCTGAACTCGTTCATCCAAAGCATTGGCGGCGTGGTTCTTGTCGGTTTCGCAGCGACTTTGGCAGCCTATGCTTTGTCACGCTCGGACATTCCCGGCAAAAAAAGCATCACATACCTGTTGCTGCTTTTCTCCTCCGTGGTGTCTGGCAGTGCGGCAATGGTTCCAATCTTCCTGATCGTCTCCAAGCTCGGCCTCATCGATACCCATGTCGCTGTAATCCTTGTCTTTGCTGGCGGTCTGCTGCCAACAGCCATGTTCATCCTGCGCGACTTTATCGACGGTATTCCCAAGTCCTACGAGGAAAGCGCGATGGTCGCCGGGGCGTCCTCCATGCAGGCTTTCCGTGATGTGGCACTGCCAGTCATCCGTCCGGGGATCGTGGTCGTGGTGGTCTGGGCGTTCGTCAACATCTGGGGCAGCTTCCTGATCCCGTTCATTTTGCTGCGCTCTGACGAGTTGATGCCTGCCTCTGTGGCCATCTACTCCTTCTATTCGGAAGCTGGAACGCCAATCGTCACGCTGCTTGCAGCCTATGCGCTGATCTACTCGTTCCCTGTCATCTCTCTCTATCTGTTCGTAAACTGGAAGTTTGGTTTCCGGTTCTTCGGCGGCATTAAAGCATAATCGGAAGAACAAAAATGGCTTCTATCTCCTTTCAAAACGTCACCAAATCTTTCGGCGATTTTAATGCAGTCTCCAATGCCAGCTTTGAGATCAACGACGGCGAGTTCATCTGCCTGTTGGGCCCGTCCGGCTGCGGAAAAACCACCAGTTTGCGCATGATCGCCGGGCTGGAAACGCCAACCAGTGGCCGCATCTATATCGGTGATAGAGATGTAACCGGCCTGCATCCGCGTGATCGCAAAATCTCCATGGTGTTTCAGGATTATGCACTCTATCCGCACATGAACATCAGCCAGAACATCTCTTATCCGTTGAAAGTACGCGGTGAGAATGAAGCCACCCGCGGCGAGCGGGCGCAGGAAGTGGCGGATGTTCTGAAGATCGGCCATTTGCTGGACCGTTTGCCAGCGCAGATCTCTGGCGGCCAGCAACAGCGCACGTCACTTGCCCGTGCACTGGTAAACCCGAGTCAGGTCTACCTGTTTGATGAGCCGCTCTCCAATCTGGATGCCAAGCTGCGTTTGGAAGCGCGCGGCTTCCTCCACCATTTGCAGCACAGCATGGGCATGACCTCGGTTTACGTCACGCACGATCAGGCCGAAGCCATGGCGCTCGCCACCCGCGTTGCGGTCATGGATCAGGGCCGGATTGTTCAGTTTGCAACTCCAATGGAAATCTACCGCAAACCAGCCACCACCTTTGTGGCAAACTTCGTCGGCAACCCGCCCATGAACCTGTTGCCAGTGGAAGCGATGGTGGAAGACAACAGCCTGAAGGTGAAAGCTGATGGTCTGGAAGTTGTGGCCTTGCCGATGCATAAGTCCTTTGCAGAAGCCGTTGCCATCAACCCCAACATCACGCTGGGGGTCCGCCCGGAACATCTGCGTGCAACAGCTGAAGAAGAAAACGTGGTGCGCGGCAAACTGTTTGCCAATGAAAACATGGGCGCCGAAAAGCTCGTCACCATCGAGCGTCCGGATGCTGCCCGCTTCACAGCCCGCATCTTCACAGATGACGACATCATCCTGTCAGAAGATGTAGCTCTCGGCTTTTCCAGTCAGCATATCTCCTTGTTTGATGCAGACGGAAACAGATTGGCATTGGACAATGAGTGACACTCTGGACCACCTCAATTTGCAGCACCACACCACGAAGGCGGATCAGCTCAAAGATCCGTACTTCTATCTGGAATTTGAGGTGCCGGAAGGAACGACACGCTTTGACGTGTTGCTGAACTACCCCAAGGCCAAGGATTGTATCATCGATCTTGGATGCCTTGATCCCGAGATCACGCCGTTTCCGGCAATCTCGGGGTTTCGTGGCTGGAGCGGGGGCGCCCGCGACAGCTTCTTCATCGCGCTGGATGATGCAACACCGGGTTATGTGCATGGCCAGATCCAGCCGGGCACATGGCAGATTATCCTGGGGCTCTACAAAGTGCCGGAAAACGGCGCTGACATAGAGCTCTCCATTTCCTTTGATCAGACATCCAGAAAGCTTGCGCCACAGCCCGTCACACCCAATCCGGTGCGCCAAGGGGCAGGGTGGTACAAGGGGGATCTGCACTGCCACACCTTTCATTCCGATGCACGCGGCGCGCCTGAGCTGCTCCACGCCGCTGCAAAACAGGCAGGGCTGGATTTTCTGGCAATCGCGGACCACAACACCACCACCCAGCGCAGATATTTCCACCCGCATTCTTCACAGGATCTGGTCTTCGTAAGGGGCATGGAAGTCACAACCGCAGTCGGCCACGCCAATGTCTTCGGCATTGATGACTGGCTCGACTTCCGCATGACCAGGCCAGATCACGCCCACATCGTCGCCAAAGCGGCTCATGACCGCGGCGGTCTGTTCTCCATCAATCACGACAAACCGCCGATTGACTGGACCTACGAGCTGCCAGAGATCGACTGCATGGAGGTCTGGCAATCTGCATGGCTCATGTACAACTGGGTATCACTGGCACGCTATCAAAAGCGCCTCAGTGAGGGGCATCAGATTTCTTTGATTGGTGGCAGCGACTACCATCAACCCGACCAACTGTTACCGGAAGGGCCGCTTGTGCTGGCTCGCCCGACGACAGTGCTCTGGCTGGATGAACTCAGCGAGAAAGCTGTTCTGAACGCCATGAAAGCAGGGCTCGGGTATGTGACCGAAGGGCCAGACGGCCCGCACCTGTCGCTCACCTCCGGTTTGGTGCGCATGGGGGATAAAGTGCCAACAGGTACCACAAGTTTCTCCGTGCACGTCAAAGGCGCCAAAGGGGATGTGTTGCGCTGGGTGGATGCATCCGGCTTGCGGAAAGAAGATGTTCTCATCAATGATGAACAGCAGATCTCCTTCAACCAGCCAGCTACAGGATTCCTGCGAACTGAGATCGTTGCGCGTGAAAACCACACCGAGCTGCTTGGAGAATTTTTAGGGGCGTTCAAAGGCAAAAAGCTTCCTTTGGGGCTCACTGAAGCAGACATACTGGAACAGCCCATTATCCGGGCTCTTTCCAATCCAATATACATAGTAACGGAATAGGACAGCACGGCATGTTGATCGGGAATGCACCGTGTTCATGGGGCGTCTGTTATCCAACAGGCAACGCATACACGCCAGAGGAGTATCTGGCAGAGGTCGCAAGCGCAGGCTACAAGGGGACTGAGCTTGGCCCGCTCGGGTACCTGCCAAAGGACACAGAAGCGCTCAAGGCCATGCTAACGAGGCACGATCTCACCTTGATCGGCGCAACCCACGTGCACACGTTCTCCCAGCCGGAAACAAGTGCCCGGTTCCATGAAGACATGCAGGCACAAGGTCAACTCCTGTCATCCCTTAGCGCTAAGCATCTGGTGGTGATGGATGAAAGCAACGTCTATCCGCCAGAACAGCTCGGTGTGATGACACAGGCCGCGCGCTCGCAAATGTATGAGGACCTCACAAAGGCCCATGCAATGCTTGCTGAAGTCTACGGTGTTGCGCTGAGTTTCCACCCCCACATCGGCACATGCGTTGAGCTGGAAACTCAGATTGATGACTTGTTGCAAAACACGCCACTCAACCTGTGTCTTGATACAGGCCACCATGCGTTCTGGGATCAGGATCCACTGGCGTATATGCAGCGAAAATGGGATCGCATCGACTACATGCATCTGAAAAACGTTGATCCAGCTGTACGCACGCGCGTTCTGTCTGGCGAACTCAGCGTTCCTGCGTCTCTGGCTGCAGGTGTCATGTGCCCACTTGCAGACGGAGCCGTTGATATTGCGGCGGTTATGGACGTCCTGCGGGCAAGGGATTTCCGGGGACCGGTTGTTGTTGAGCAAGATATTGCTGATAACGCAAGCGAAACACCTCTGGACCTCGCCCGCCGCAACTTCTCCTTTATTGCAAAACTCGCTTAAGTCTGAGGAAGAACAATGTCACTGTCCGTCGGAATTATTGGCTTGGGCGAAGTCGCTCAGTTGATGCACCTGCCACTTCTTGCAGATGATGCCCGCTTTACCATCTCGGCCATCAGCGATGTCTCTAACGAGCTTATGGAGTACATCGGCGACCGCTATGGCGTCGCAAAGCGGTATGCTGCAGCCTCAGACCTGGTTGCAGACCGCTCGCTGGATGCAATCTTCATTCTGACACCGGATCACTTGCATGCAGATCTCCTGTCAGAGGCGATGAAAGCTGGCAGGCATGTCTTCATCGAAAAGCCGGTCTGCCTCAACAAACACCAGATCCCGCCATTGCTGGAAGAGCAAAAAAGCAGCAGCAGCGTGGTGTTCGTTGGCTACATGCGCAGATATTCCCGCAGCTTCCTCGCTTTGAAGGACCGCATGCCGGATCTGGCAAACATCCGCCATGTCCGCATCCGTGATATCATCCGCGAAGCGCCATACTTCACCCGCCAGACCCGCCCCGTTGTCCGCGGTAGCGATGTCCCGCAGGAGATCATCACAAAAGGCCAGCAGCGCACCACAGCCATGCTTCGTGAGATCATGGGGGAGAACGCCAGCGAAGATCAGTTGCGCGCCTATCAGGTCCTGACCGGGCTGTCCTCACACAGCTTCTCCGCCATGCGTGATCTGCTCGGCATGCCAAAGGCGGTGAGCTACGCCAAGCAGCATGGTGGGGAAACGGTGATGGTCCTGTTTGATTATGGTCACTTCACCGCGCTGTACGAAGCTGTCATCTCTGACATTGCTGAATTCGATGCAGGCATCGAAGTTTTGACCCAGACGGAGCGGTACCATGTGACCTATGATACGCCGTACATTCGTAATCTACCGACACAACTTAGTATCACTCGTTCAACCGATGAACAGACCACCAAAGAGGTGATTGGTCCGTCCTATGAAGACCCGTTCCGGATTGAGTTGGACGCCTTCTATAAAGCTATAGTGGATGGAGAGTTTTACGAAACAACGCTAACCGACGCAGCAAACGACTTAGCCTTGTTTGCCGATGTTGGAGCAAAGTTTACAGATGTAAGCTGAAGGTTATTCTAGTTAAATCAGTGTATTAACAGGCATTCCTGAATCTCTTTCTCAAGAATGCCTGTGAGCTTTCAAACCGTTACAATCACATTTCAACGCAAACCAACGCAAGGCCAATTTCCGTTGTGTGCATTGCGTAATAACCATCGCATTTTGTGTATTTAAATCTTGCCTCAAATACAAATCCAGGCTGGATCTAAACTTACCTTAACTTAACCAAGTATCGGCAACGAAATTTTCAGCGAAAGACTTGATTTTTCCCATATCCGAAGAGCGACAACGCATAATTATGCGCAGCGCGATTAAAGTGTGAAACAGCAGTTTCCAGAACTTCGGAGTTTCCAAATGCCTGAGAATAGCCTCCCTCCAGAGCACGAAAACTGGGCGCATGCAGTCTTAAAGACGATGAAGGTCAGGTTTGAGCTACCTGATGATGATGATCAGGTGCCGAACAGCGAAAATGGGCAAGGTGGCGAAACAGTCTCTGTTTCTCAGGCAGAACAACCCCCGCAAGACAAAGCCGAAGAACAGCAGGCTGTTCTGGATCTGGCAGAACGCAAGCGTATTCATCAAAAGGAATTGTCTAAAGTAAGCAGGAACTTAAGGTCTCTTGCTAAAGCAGTACATATAGCTGGCAAGCGAACCGATGTCTTCATTGAAGACGTCACTCAGCGGGTGTTTGAAGATGCCAAGCAGTTGGCTGAAGCCAATGTAAAGCAAGCCAATGACATCATGAACAAGCCAGACAAAAAAGGCTTTGTTGACCTTGGTAAACTGCAGGCCTTCATGGACCGTGGAGAAGAATATCTCCGCGTGATGCAGTCCAACTTCAAGGAAGGCCAGGACATCACTCTCGATAGCATGAGGGGGATAGCAGCTGAAGCCAAGAAGAAACTGGATGATGTCCATAAGCAACGCGCCAGTATTGAAACCTGGAACATTGATCTGTCTCGCTTTGACGGGGCTTACGAGCAGGCTGCTGAAAATATTAGGGATCTGAACACGGCATTGAACAGCAACAGCATCTCTGTTGCCAAGCAAAGTCTACAAGCCGCATCTATCAATCTTGCGGTGTTGAAAGACCTGCTGAAGAAAACGCAAAAACACGCTGCAAACGCGAAAAAAGATATCGAGAACCGAGTTCAATCAACCGAAACAGCAGCTGCTGATCTGAGTACACGTAAATCCGAAATTGAGCATAATCCCAAAGACCTGGTAGAATTTGAGAAGCTTCATGAGGCGGTCGTAACTAACTGCAAGCAAGCAACATCTCTGGTCGCTGCAGGCAACGGCATTGAGGCCGAAAAAGCGGCTGAGAGCGCTGAAAACGGCTTCATCGAAATGCAGCAAGTTATGTTGCAAAGCATTGCGTCTTCTGAAGGGACACCTGAAGAGGACGATGATGACGAGAACGAAGTGAAACTGCTTGCTGGTGATGCGATTGAGCTGACAAAGAAGGCGGATGAGCTGGCCTCTCAGGAAGGGTTGGTGAGCGAGTACAACGGACTTTTGCCCGTCTTCAGGAAGGCGGATAAGTCTGCGCGTAGCGCTATTGCAGAGGCGCAATCTGACCTATTGAAAGGTGAAGTGCTGTCCGCAGAAGATAAGCTTGAAAAGGTCAAGCTTGACCTCACAGAGATGCACGAGATTGCCGTGGAGGCACAATCGGCTCTTGAGATTGCACAGGATCAGATCGCTTTACTGCAAAAACAAGCCGATATTTTGCTCTCCCGTCGCTCTGAATTTGTGAAATTTGCAGAGGTAGATGAGAGAAAAGTCATTTACCTCAAAAGGTTCGATACTATTGTGGGCGAAGTTGAGTTCAACCTTAATCGAGCAGAAACAGCGGTGAAAAATGAAAACCTGAGCGAGGCTAATCAGGTCACCGCCAACGCTCAGACCTCCATTACAAACCTGCAAAACCATGTCGACAAATTGCAGTACTTTCAGGGGATCAGAACAGCTGCCACTCAGGAGGAAAATACCGAGCTCTTCATGCAGACATTGGACAGACTGCGAGAAAATATTGCCGAGTTCAATGATCGCAGCGATGTCTTCAAAGACAAAGAAGAAGAGGCAATTTTCGATAATCTATACGATAGAGCTGTCGAGTACTCTGATCAGGCGGAAAATCTCTTCAAACGTAAGAAATACGAAGACGCCGACGATGCAATCGATAACACCCAGATTGCTCTCAGCGGCCTCGAAATCGCCTTGGAACGCGGCGCAAAAACCGCAGCCAAAGTCGCAGGCCTGAAGATTGAAGTGCAAGAGGCCTGGGGCAGAATTCAAGCCTATGAAAACGTTGCGAATGGCATTGTAAATGATGAACTTCGTGGGGAATTTCTCAGTTTCAGGATGATCGCCCAAGGCTACGCCAAAGAAGCCTTCGACTACATCAGCCAAGGCCGCATCACAGACGCCAGAGGCGCGCTGGCAGACCTGAAGCAATCTATGGTCAATCTGGACGCTTTTGTCGCCAATCCGCCAAAACCAAAGCAACCGGAAAGCTATCAGGCAGGTACGGAAACATCTGAAGTGGAAGAGGAAGCTCTAACTGTAGAGCAACTGGCGGAAAAAGAAGAGCAGGAAGAAATTGCACTATTCGTCAGGGAGTTAAAGCAGCTTCGCGTTGAGGTCGAACAGCTGAAAAACGCTGTCAAAGAGGGGAATAAAGTTTGGGAACGTTTCTGTGAAGGAGACTACCTCAACCGGTTCCAGAACTCATTCCAACTGGCAAACGCCTCAATCGATGAAGCGATGGATTGGCTTACAGGCGCTGACCAAATGATGACACCTGGCCCACGGATGAAAGTCAATCAGGACCTATTCATCACGAGCATACGAGAGCCAATCACAGAGGCAAAAAAAGCCTACCGTGACATGGAAAATGCATTTGATGTCAGCAAGCAAATCGTGATGTCGCAGCTCAACGGGATCTCTGAGGGAGCCAAATACTACCTTGCTGCATTCGAAGATATCTACAAAGTACGTGAAAACTTGGGTGGCTGGGCGATTGATCTGTCCGCATTAGATGATGCCTATCTGACAGCAATGGACAATATTGCGGAACTCAAAATATCCGTAGAAAAACAAGATGTTGCAGCATCTCGAGATGCTTTGGATCTGGCTGAAATACACCGGCAGAGCATGAGACAGGCGAGTGAGGCAGCGGAAAAAGCAGCACTAGACGAAGAACTTAAGATCTTCACGTCATTTTCTGACTTGCTGACTGACTACATTAAGCTGTCCGAACTTGTAGACACGGTTGCAAAATTTCCAGAGATTTTGAAAGTTTTTGAAAATGCAGATGCCACTGCGAGAGCTGGTCTGGATAAAGCTCATGAACTGGCAAAATCTGGAGAGGGAAAGGCCGCAGTACTGCAGTTTTCAGAGATCGAGAAAGCTATGGACGTCATGCTCGATGCTCTCGGTGACGCAGGTGTTGCTGCTGTAAGAGCAGAACTCGACGCCCAGGCACAACGCGATGCTGATATCACGGTCTTCGGGATTCAAAAAGAGGAGATCCTTGCCGAAGTCGAGACACTCTCTGATATCATCGAGGCCTCCTACAGTGATTGGATTGACTTCTGTCGCGGAGATTTTGAAGCCTCGTTCAATGACTATTTCGAGTCAGCAAAGCAAAAGCTTGAAACAGTGATAGCTCTGTCCAATCCACCCGAAGGTGGTGACGTAAACGGCATTATGGCTAAGATGAAACATGAGCTGGCAGAAGCACAGTCCTTCTACAAAGCTATGGATGGAATTCACAATGTAAGTGAAAGCATCGCCACCTTTAAACTACGGGGCATGAACCAACGTGCTGAGCACTTTCAGGATAAGATTGACAAAATCAGTGAGGGGCTCAACCAATACGTTGATTGGGATTTGGACTTCTCTGAATTTGACGTAAAGTACAATGAAGCCAAAGACTTGATTGAGAAACTAAGAGGAGCGGTCCAAAAGAAGGATTACATCAATGGCGTTGACATCGTCCATGAAGCGCAAGCCGCTGTGGATGTGGTTGATGGTGAAGTGCAACGCTACGCAGACTTGTTTGTAGAAGCAAAAGCAAACTTCTACAAAGGCTTTGGGGTTTATCGCGAAAGGATCGCAGAGCTTGTGAAGCGCAGGCCCGAGCTTGAGAACATCAAACATCTTGCAACGGCTTTTGATGATGCTGAACGCTCAGCTCTTCAGGCTATTGATCGAGCTATTGCCCTGATCAGGAAAGGAGACCGCTTCGGTCCTGACAAGGAAAGTGAATACATACTCAGCCAGGAGGATCGCATGCTTGAACTGCTCCAAGAGGCAGTGCCACTTGCTAAAGATCCAGAAAAGCTCGGTGCCACGATAAAAGAGAGCCAGCAAAAACTTGCCGAGTTCGAGGTTCTGAAGAAAGACATTCAGGATGGCATGGACCGTGAAGTCTTTGAAGCAATGCAGGTGCGTGGTGCTGAACATGCAGCAGAGGCACAAAAGCTGATGGAGCAGGAAAACTTCGAAAAGGCCGAGTTTGAGCTATTTGCTCTGCGCGTTGTTAATGAAGCTCTGCAATCAAGACACGATTCCGGTGTAGCCATAGCAGACAAAATTCCTGAGCTGGAACAGGAAGTTGAGGATGTAACAACAGACCTTGCTGATCTCAATAAACTAAGCCCCACGATCCAGAATGCCGATGACGCAGTAAACTACGGGAAGTATCATTCCATCGGTATCCGAACGGCCTTTGAAGCGAAAGACTTTCTCCTCAAAGGCGAGATCAGACGTGCTCAGGCAGCGTTAAATACACTCCAGTACTACCTTGATGAAATGGAGGAACTTCTCGACAAACAGGGTACGAAAGGTCCTAAGCGCAGGTCTGGTTCGGTGCAATCGAAATCAGAGGATCAACCTGAAGAAACACTCAAGCCATCAGAAGAGCTGGAGTTGGAACGTGAGGACAGCTTCGGCCCAGCTGATGATGAAGAGCAAAAAGCCAACCTTCAAGATGCAATCGCGTCCACTGACCAGCTTCTGGAAACAGCCAAGGCAAATGTTAAAGACCTGCTGGATGCATCAGAAGCAGAGTATTACGGGATGATCCTCCAGAAAGCCGAAGAGCACGCCGCCGCCGCAAAAGACCACCTCGCGAATGCCAGATTAGACGACGGCGATGAAAGCATCGAATACCTCAAGGTTGCCTTGGACACTCTACATGATGCGCACCGCGTAGGTCTCGCAACCTCGCAACTTGCGCCGGGCTATGAAAAAGAGATCGATGAAATTGGCCAAAAACTCATCCTGCTCAATCTGAAACGCAACACGATTAGCGAAGCGAAGGCTCAGGCTGAGTTTGATAAGGTCCGCGACGAAGCGAGCGCATCAGTTTATCAGGTCGCACGCTTGCTCAACGACAAAAACATCCGCAAAGTTAAATACGAAATGGACACCCTGCGTGAAAAAGTCGGCAATCTGGAAAAAATCCTGAACAGCCACACCAGCAGACGCGCAAAACTGAAGAATCTGCTGAAGCGCAAGAAGTAAAATGCGTTTGCGAGCGATGAGGAGCATTCTAGTCCGGATAACAACACGCACTGCAAGTCTGAGTGGATCAACCTAGGTTACTGCCTTAGTGACTATCCGGCGGTAACACTCTTGCTTCGCTTATCAGGCAGTCGAGATCAGGAGAGGTCAGGCTTTGCAGAAAGGCTTCGAGGTCTTGTTTTTCAGCTCCTGTGAGACCAAGCGGGCGGATGCGTGGGTCTTGACCACTCAGTTGTGATCCGCCTTGGTCGTAGAACTCAATAACCTGCGAAATCGAACTGAGATGGCCGTCGTGCATATAAGGTGGCGTTACTGTGAGGTTGCGCAGTGAAGGCGTACGAAATCTCCATCTGTCAACTGGGTCCTCTGTTACCTCATAGCGCCCTAGATCAGCTTCGCGTTCAGCGCTAACAGATCGGATTTTTGAAAATTCCATCTGATGCACCACTCCGGGGGCAACTTGCACAGGAATGCTTGTCGGGGGATTTTGGCGCTTCTCTTCACGCATCTGACCATATCCGGTGTCATGGAAAAGCTCATCCGTAAAGAGAGCGTGATCATCTTCGATCAGATGGCAATCACTGCAGCCCGCTTTGCCGTTAAATACCTGAAAACCACGCCTCACATCGGCACTGACTGCAGTTTCATCACCACCAAAGTACCATTGATCAAAGGGACTGTTCCCCGCAAGGATTGTTCTTTGATATGCGCCAAGGGCCATCCCAATCCTGTCGAGAGACGCCTGAGCCTCAAAGGTATCCTCGAACATCTGCGCATAGTCCGCAAGCTCCCTCAAAAGAGCAACAACACGTCCCGCAGACGGATTTGCCATTTCATTTCGTGCGGTTAACGGACCGATAAACTGTGTCTCCAATACATGATCCCGGCCATCATGAAACAGCACATCCAGGTATCCAACATTCAAAATGCTTGGCGAGTTTCGCTTAAGACTGCGCCCTTCAACGCCGATGGCTGTGCTCAGCTCCCAATTGGTGAACCCTTGCTCTGGAACATGGCACATGGCGCAAGACATGGTGTGGTTGATTGACAAACGCCGATCGAAAAACAACTTCCGGCCCAGCTCAATCTTCGCAATACTAGGTGGGTTGTCATGTGGATGCGGGACGGGCGGAAGTCCAAGCGGGGTAGAAAGGCTCCGCTTCAAAGCCACTACAGACCAGTTTTCCGGGTCTGCTATGCAATGCGATTGTGCATGTGCGCCATCTGTCCAACACAAGAGACTGCCAATCAGACATGTAAGAAACCACTGGCGCATTATGACCTGCTTTCTTCCAGTAAAAGTGTCTCCACATCAGTGATCAGGAGCCTCGGGTCGATGGTTCCAAGCCCATAGACGTTACGTACAACGCCTTCGCGATCAACCAGATACATCCGTAAAAGATGATTGATGACCTCCTGATCGTTTGACTGGTCAATGACTTGGCCAAAGCCATCCAGAATAGGCTGCAGATCTGTCATGCCTGAACTTGTAAGCACGTGCCATTTCAGCTTCTGATCGGCATTCGCGTCGATTTGAAGGGGGTATGCAAAGGAGTTGATGGCCTCGACCGTATCGCGGGCAGGATCAAAGCTGATCGTGATCAGCTGAACGTCTTCTCGTAGTCCGGGCAGCTTCTCGCTGGCATCGTGAATTTCAAAGAGCGTCGACATGGCGATAGGACACCCATTCTCATCGCCGCACATCAGATAGACAAAGCTCACCAGATTGATCTTGCCTCTGGTCAGCGCTGCAAGTGAATGTGTCTTTCCATTTACATCCAAAACCTGCCCATCTGGAGCTGTCTTAAACCTGTTCAGTGTGTAAGAACCCGGCTTGGGAGGATCAAACTGAAACTCTTCATGAGGGGTAAAGGCATCTGAAAATGGGCGAGTGGGAGCAGCTTGTCCGGCCATTAAGGTATACCAGAGTGCTGGAAGTGTTGCTGCAACACCACTGAAGACCAGGAGCTTTTTCAATACACGCATGCATCAGACCTAATGAGTTGGAAAAGCATGGGGCAACACGCGTGCTGCCCCAAAACGAGTTTGATCTAGCTGGTGTACAGCTCAGAACTGCCAAAACGCATGATGTGCGCACGGCCAAGGCCGAGCTTGTAAAAATCGATATCAAAGTCCTCGATCAGCTCTTTCCCATCCCAGGTGTATGCACGCAGATATTGCACATCGTCGTCACCCTTTTTGTCCCAGTTTGCCAGCAAGGAAGAGCTGAAGTAGACCCGTTTCCCATCCCAGCTCTGGCTGACCATGTTGACCTGACGGTCGATGGTTTTCTCATAAATTTGAGAGGGGTTATGCGGATCGGAAATATCAAAGAGCCGCGTCTTGCCATCCATGAAGCTATTGACCCACAGTGTCTGATCATCAGCAGCTATGGAGATATCGACGGGAAGCGGAATGTCCGCAGGGTTTCCAATATCCGCTACATCTTTGGCCTGCCATTCCCCACTGTCGTCCTCATAAATCAGCCAGAGTTTGGAGGTGAGAGCGGTCGTAGAGAATGCATAGTTCGCATTCGGGCCCCATGGGAAGCGGATCTCCAGCGGAGCGCCCGGCACGTTGAAGACCTTACGCGGCTGACGAGTATGCAGATCCCATTGAACGATCGTATTGCCAAACCGCTTCATCGCGTCGGCATCTTGCAGCATCTGCCCAAAATCCATCATGTAGTTTGACCAGCCAGTAAAGGAGGAGGTCAACATGATGTTCTTGCGAATGAGTGCGCGAATGTCATAACCATAACCGTCCGCAACAGCATCCCCCACAGCAACGGCACCCTGCATGTCACTAGCGGTTGGCATCCAATAAGTCGCCACGTAATCGCCGGCATCGTTGTATTCAACCAGTGCCGTACGCCCCCCGTGATCATCATCATTGGAAAGCCCGGTGATCATCATGCTGCCGGGAAGGGCAAAGAATGTGTGTGGCCCGACAACGCCCCCCGAATCCTTGACAAAGGTCTCAATAGTTTTGTGGAGGGAAGGTTTTGATGGATCGCTATGTACGTCGAAGATGAAGATGCGATTGGTATCCAGACCACCAGTCCAGAAATAGCGACGATCTGCTGAAAAGCCACCATGATGTGCTTCATTCCGTCCGCCGACAGAAAGACTGTTGATCACCTGACCGCGCATGGGCGAGTCTGGCCGCAGATCAATGGTAACAAGCTTATCTTGCTCGTCACCCATTCCCTCAACGCCGAGAGTCCAGACATAAACGAATTCTTCCTGACCTGTAATCTTGGGCATATAAGGTGACTGACAGGTTTCATCAGCAAAAGCTCTAAACGGTCCGGCAGCCGCTGCAGCAGCAACAACCAGTGTACCAAATTCTCTTCTATTCATAAGATCCTCCCATAGAAATTAATTAATGAGTATTTCGAGTTGCCTCCAACTCGCCGGAAAGAGCCTCCAAATTTGCTCTCTCGGCATCAACAATTGAGCAGTGCTGAATGGCAGCTGCAGCGCGTATGTTTTCTTCTTTGAGAACTGGCAAAATATGCGTGTGAAGTCGCGGCTTTATGCGGTTTTGGGGACCGACAACACCCATGCTGAAGAGTGCTCCAAGTCGGTCAACCATAATGGGCACGGCAATGCTGGTGACACCGTCATCAATCTCGCCATCACAAAGCGCAAAGCCATCGCGCCGCACGTTCTCCAGCTCAGAAGCGATATCAGAACTGTCAATGAGAGTGGCTTGCGTAAATTGCACGCGTTCGGTTCGCAGCAGTTCATCTCGCAGTTCGGGCAATATGAAAGCAGCAATGGCTTTGGCGGAGGAGCAAGCATGAACAGGCCGGGTCCCGAGGCCGGGGTAAATATAAGATATGGATGGATCATTGGGAGGCTCAACATGGATAAGGTCCACACGGCCACCACGATACCGTGCCAAAAAAGCCGTCTCACCAAGTTCAATCACCAGCCGGTGGATCATAGCAGAGACAGCTTTGATCACATGTGACTCTGATTTTCCTGTGAGGGCAATTTTGATAAACCGGATACCCAGAACATATCGTTTGCCGTCCTCAACCTCATCCAGAAAGCCGCAGTTAAGCAGAGACGACAGATTCCGATAGATCGTTGCTCTGGGAAGTTTGGTCATCTGCGCAAGATCGTTCGCACTGACCGGCTTGGCGGCTCCAGCAACAGATTCCAGCAGCTGTATCAAACGTTCCTGCATGAGATTCTCACAATATGGACGTTTGAAGCGTATTCTGAGAAAAGTTTATCCGACAACCCGTGAAATTTGACAGGGATAAGGCGCCTTTTTGTAGCTTACGTATTACGAATATGCGTCATTGAACGTCCGCTAGGTTTGCAGACATCAATCAAACGCCTCGTTGCAGCAAAAGAAATAGCAGGTTAACGTTGCCCCTCACTCTTGGATGGAGGAGCCGTCTCTATGTCGTTTCACTCAGCAATAAAGTCGAGAATTGCAGAATACATTACAAGTGAAACCAGAGTGCAGCGAAAACGGGCCTCCTACGAAAAACAACGAAGCCGACGAGGTGAGGCGCATGAAGTACACTATTTTCATCATGCCGCAGATCCATACGCTCACCTAACACTTCAAATGCTCGGCGACTTTCAGCAGCACTATGCAGTCACCCTGAAGATCCATCTGATCTCCGGCCCGCCTGATTGGGCCGTACCAGAAAGGTCAGCGTTGGAAGCATATGCTCGAGTGGATGCGGCCTTCCTTGCCAAACATTACGGCCTGACAGGCAGGCCTTTTGAAGCTCCAGATGAAGCCCAAATCAGTCAAGCTGAATCGTTAATGGCAGAGGAACTCTCCAACGATGCGTGTGTTAGTAGGCTGCTGGAAATAAGCACTAAATTGTGGTCTGGAGAAAAACTCCAATCTTCAGTGGAGGGCGACAAGGTTGATCAAGCCAAAACCTGCGGTGATGCGCTCCTCGCAAAATACGGGCACTATCTCGGCGCGACCTTTTATTATGGCGATGAATGGTATTGGGGCATCGACCGGCTACACTATCTCCAGGATCGCCTGCATGAACTTGGACTTGGGCCTTCCGCTCCTAAGTTGGCGCCAGCGGCAAGGCAAAGCCGACCAGCTCATACATCGCCAACGCATCTGGAGGTCGACTTTTTCCTGTCGTTCCGGAGTCCATACTCGTACCTGGCGTTTGACCGCACCTGCACTCTGGCTGATCGGCAGGGGGTAAAGCTGAACATTCGGCCCGTCTTGCCTATGGTCATGCGCGGCTTGCCAGTACCGCCTATGAAGCGGAAGTACATATTGGCTGATGCCGCGCGTGAAGCCCGCTTGCATGCCATTCCATTTGGCCGGATTTGCGACCCACTGGGAACAGCAATCGAGCGAGGCTACTCACTCCTCGAGTTTGCTGAGAAGAATGGCAGGCTTAGAGAGTTTTGCAGTGCCTTTATGACCGGTGTATGGGCGAAAGGTGTTAATGCAAGCACAGATAAAGGCTTGTCACGTATCCTCGCAGATGCCGGTCTGGATTGGCAGCAGGCACGTCTGGTCGTCGACAATGAAGATTGGCGTGCAAGAACAGAGCAAAACCGCAAGGAACTTACAGAACTCGGGCTTTGGGGCGTGCCCAGCTTTCGAGTTGGAGCCACCGGTATATGGGGGCAAGACCGCCTCTGGGCGGTGGAGGACGCCATATGCGATGCCACTCTAACTGTCGAAAACTAGATGACGTTCTCATCAGGTATCATTTGAGAAGCAAAACCTGGTAGAAATGCCAAGGCAGCCACGGGATGCAGGAGGATCCCATGGCTTGATCAATCAGGCTCGTTTAGGCGTTACCAAGGAATGCTTGAAACGCATTAACGCGTTCTGCATGCTCACGTGGGTTAGCAGAATGTTTGACGAGTTTAGCAAGCAACTCGGTACAGGTCTGACAATGCGCACGCAGGGCATTGTCTTCCTCAGTGATCTCATAACCGTCGAGTTTTTCGTTTTCTTCCAGTGAAGAGACCGCATGAGCGGTGCGGGCAATGGCTTGTGCCAGTACTTTATCCAAAATCACTTGTGCTCGTCCTTCAAACTCATCCTTCTTGGTGAGGTTAGAAAGGTGAGGGCACATGAAGGTGATGTCCTCCGCAATAGCACTCTTCATCGTGAAGGAAACGTGCTTGAGCGCCTTTGAGACAACTGGAGGCATGCGGCCAACCGAAATGTCATAGCCCGCCATCAGCAGCGAATTTGGCAGGTTTTCAGAGTATTGCATCAATGCCAGATAGAAAAAGCCGGAGCACTGGAACAGATCAATCGCGGCTCCCTGCGCCACTTCACTCTTTTCAGTCTCGCGATCCAGCAATGCAGCCAGTTCGCATAATGCAGTAAAACGCTCTTCCATACGTTTTTGCGCATCCTCTAAGCCATTCGCAAAAGCTTTAGGTGACCCACTGGCCGTTGGAAACAGAGGACTGGAAGTGTCAAAGAGATCAGCCAGTTTTCTGGCCGCATTTTCGATTTGTTCAGACAAGGTGCATCCCCTGATCATAAGAGCCGAGCATTCAGCTTCCTACATCACAAATAAACCGGGATGCAATGTGTAGCAGTTCAGAGTAGCAAGAGATTGCATAGTAACGCACTGATAAATCGTGGCTCAGGGAAATGGGCGGACTTGAAGCGATATCGCAGTGTTTCTGGAGAGTTGAGAGCACCCTCCATGGTCAGTCCTGCTAGACCATGGAGGGTAAACTTACTTGGCTGTCCTGGCTAATCGATCACTTATAATAGCCGTATCCATAAGACGCCTGGTGTTTGTTGAGTTTGGCTTTGCTCACATCGAAATTGTTCAAAATGACTCCGAGGGTCTTTCCTGGAGTTTGATCCAGGAGGTCTTTTGCCTGCTCAACTAAACCGCCGTCCGTATGGTTCCATGAGGCAACCAGCACGGTTGCGTCGACGACATGAGAGAGCACACGGCTGTCAATCAGTGGCAATGTTGGTGGACTATCGATGATGACCAGATCAAAAGACTTACTCGCTCCATCCAGCAGCGTTTTCATTGCTTTGGAAGAGAGCAATTCAGCTGTCTCCCAGAGTTCTCGGTGACTTGGAGCAGGCAAATAATAAAGGTTTGAGCCTTCTTCATGTTTGGTAGCCTCAGCAAAGGTCACTTTTCCTGTCAGGACATCTGCAAGGCTCTTTTCATTCAGATCTCCCGGCGCATCTGCCGAGATCTGACGACGCATATCGGCATCAATAAACAGCACCCGCTCTCCAGCCTTCGCAGTGTAGTGAGCCAGATTGCGTGAAATGGTGGATTTACCTTCTCCTGGAATGGCCGAGGTAATCAGCAGTGTCTTGATCGGGTTGTCCAGACGCGAGAATTTGACCCGTGATCGCAGTTCGCGAATGGATTCCGCGTAATGGCTCAGTGGGTTTGCCGATGCAAACTGGGTGATCTCATTATTTAATGCGTCGTTGTTTTTGACGCCTCGTGCGGAACTTGCATGTTTGCTCGCAAAAAATCCAAGGAATGATTTCAGTTTCGAGGTAGATGCACAGCCATCAATCAAAGGCACCTGAGAGAAGAGGGGGAGGCCAATCCGCTTTTCAACATCCTCTTTTGATTTCAGCGTGTTGTCGAACTGCTCAATGAGAAGAGCAAGCGCGGTGCCTATGATCAGACCCAGAACTGCAGAGACGAGAAGGAACAACTTCTTGTTAGGAAAGCTTGCGTTGTTTGGAATCTCTGCAGGACTCAATATACGGCTGCTGACAGAGTTCATTTTCTCAAATTCTTGAGTTTCTTTCAAACGAGCAAGGAAGGATTCATAGAGGGTTCTGTTTGCTGCTGCCTCTCGTACCAACTCACGCAAATACACCTGAGCATGGTTTTCTGTGTTGGTGACATCACGCAGTTCTTCAAGGCTGCCTGCGATGGAAGCCTCACGTCGTTGTGCGACGGCCAGCTCATTTTGTGCTGTGTCCACAATGCGCTGCAGTTCTTTCTCGATTTGCGCGCGAAGATCAGTCAACTGCGAGCGAACACTCACAACAGCCGGGTGTTTGTGGCTGTATTTTACGGTAAGAGCTGCTTCCTTACGTTCCACTTCAGAAGCTTTAGCGCGCAGCTGGGTAATCACAGCTGATTGGGCTGCGTCGGCAAAAGAAGACGTAGAACCGCCGCGAACAAGCACTTTCTCAATCTGATCTACTCTTGCCTGAGATTCAGCTGTTTTAGTGCGCGCAAACACGAGTTGCTGGTTCAGCGTCGCGACTTGTTTTTCGTTGATCGTTCCGCTACCTGCGAGTTGCAGGTTGAACTCATTCCGGAACTGTTCAACAGCTTGCTCAGAGCTGCGGACCTTAACGCCAAGTTCGGCCAAACGGATGCTCAACCACTCGCTTGCCTGGCGAATTGAATCAAATTTGGTTGCCAGCTTGTCAGCCAGATATGCCTCAGCAAACCCATCTGCCAACTGAGCTGCCATCTCTGGAGTACCTGCCTGATAGGAGAGGTCAACAACAGTTGTATTACGGTTCAAAGTAACATGAAGTCCGTCGAGAACCCGCTGCTCAAGACTGGTTGTTGCAGGAGGTTCCCCGGTAATTTTTGCAAACAATTCCGCCAGATAAGAAGGAACTTGTCGAAACTCTGGTGAGTTTTCCAGGTCGTGATCATTGATAACGCGCTTTGCAACCCCGTTTGACCCGATGATTTCAATCTGGCTTTGCAATAGTTTGTTATCAGAGCCAAACCCGCTGAGAATAGCTTTCACATCAACGACATTTTCCGCGCGTGTCTCGATATAAACAGAAGTCACGGCCGTGTATTTAGGCGCCGCAAAGAATGCAAGAGTGACGCCAAGGATGGTGACAACGCCTGTGACACCGAGGATCAGCGACCAATAGTTGCGCAAATACTGAAAAACCAGTCGAAGATTGATTGTGTCTTCTGGTGTGGCATTCGATGCTAGGGAATTTTGCATGGATCTCAATACTCTACTCTTGCGTTGATCCCTATCAGATGCCGGCTGTAGCTGCTTGCAGCTTCAGTAGACTTGAGCCTCTCAAAGTCATAGTAGGCACCGAACTTCAGGTTGCGGTTGATGAGATGTTTTGTTTCCAGTCTCGCACGCAGTGTATCGTCGCGGCGGCTGGTGCCTGCGAAGTCCTCGCGTTTGAAAGAGAAAATTGGTGAAATGACAAAGTTCCGCCGGAGCTCGTAATCCATTGAAACTTTGGCGGTTGAGGTGAGTTTGCTGACATATCCGCCAAGTGAGCTCTCTTCCACCGCTTGGCGCCCGTCGAAGTTTACGACCAGGAGCGGAGAGGGCATCCATTGAACATCAACATTGAAAGAATAGGTTGAAATGTCTCCGCGGCTGCCCAGATCATAATCCTGTCTGAGATACCCGATACCAGCAGCGCCGTGCAGATTGCCGCGTTTATCCAGCTCTAGTCCCGTCAGAAACTCAAACCCATTTGAGTCCCGATTTTCTGCACCGGTCGCCTTCCAGTCGCGCACATCAAATTCCGCGCTAACAAAAGCGCTGAACCCCGGCGAAAAGGCATAATTGATTTTGCCTAGCAGATTATATCGTGTGCCATCGCGTGCGTCTTGATCAATGGTGCCGCCATCCTTGGCCTCAACGTCATGGTAGTTGTAATGATTTACAGAACCGCCGCCAATGAACCTCAGGCGATTGAAGACCTTTGAAACCCGGGCAGAGGCGGAGTAAGCATCACGCCTAACACCGTGTTTTGCGTCTGAAGAGCCATCTGCATCACCCAAACCATACTGTCTAGATTCAATGCTTGTGCCGAGGTCCAACGCAAAATCTTTAAGGACCTCAAGTTGTGCTCCAGCTGAAGCGCGTCCTGACAACGTGGAGGCATCTGAATTGGAAAATACCTGCTTACGTTGCCCGGACAAGCCGAAGTGAATGCGATGACGTGACATGTCTGAGTTGATCGCAAGCGCTGGAGCAAAGACGCCCACCATGCTGCTTTCTTGATGATCTCTCGTTTTATAAAGATTGCTGTCGAAAGAGAGCCCAGAGGTCAGGGATGGCATGAAAACCCAGTTTGCATGCCGAATACCTTGAGCATTGTATTCCGGGTGAGAGCGCAGGCTATATCCGCCCCCGTTTTGCAAGAGAGCGCTGGAAAGATCTGAAGCCGTCGCAGCATCAAGAGCTGAAACGGCCATGCAGGCTGCAAAAGTGAACTTCATGCCATTCATGTAAGCACCAAGGAAAGCAGATATATCTTTACGCTACACATTTGATTGGAACTCATTTTTTTGTTCTGTGACGGGCCCAGACCGACGAGAGAGGCTCGTGCTAGCTCGATGCCTTTATGTCGTGTCTAATGAGATGAAAGTGACGTTCTGTGCGCCTGCATGTTCTGGGCGTTGCGTGAACGATTTTGACCTCACCACCGAGGAAAAGAGCGGAACTTAACCCACTCTTTTCACTCGCAAAGTTCAGTCCTTCTGCGACACCGAAAGTTGGCTGCCCTGAAATTCTGGCATGGTTGCGTGCCCCGCAGCGCTAATGCCTTCTCTACGCAGAACGATGATCATGGTCATGAAGATGATTTTCATATCGAGCCAAAAACTCTTGTTCTCGACGTACCAGACATCCAGCTCGAATCTGGAATCCCAATCGATGCTGTTGCGTCCGTTGACCTGTGCCCAGCCAGTAATTCCTGGTTTCACAAAGTGACGCATCATTTGACGCTTCGAATAGTGCTTCAAAAAGCCAGCATGTTGAGGACGAGGCCCAACAACAGACATTTCGCCCTTCAAAACATTCAGGAAACCTGGAAGCTCATCAATGCTTGTTGCACGCAAGATACGACCGAATAAAGTTAGTCGCTGATCGTCCGGAAGAAGTTTGCCAGATGCATCACGTTCCTCGGTCATGCTCCGAAACTTGTAAATTTTGAAGACTTCGCTGTTTAGTCCGGCACGATCTTGCTTGAAAATGATTGGGCTGCCCAGTCTGGTGCGTACCAAGATAGCTACCAAGATCATGATGGGTGATACAATCAGCAAGATAGCAAAACTAAAGACTACATCGAATATTCTAATCATGGTGCACTTCTAACTACTGTCGCTCACGGAAAGAAATACTTCATCCCGCCATGGTCTCAATTTGAGCAAGCCCCCAACACCCTCAGAAGAGCTACCTCACGAACTGTTTGCGATACAGCATGTCAGTCTTGCTTTGCCTATATCCCCTGCAAAGCTCAACCACCTGCTGAATGACGCAACAGAAAACCAGATCTACGCATCGCATTAGTTAGAGTTTTCGTAGAATTCTTACCAATGCTATTCTGATTTCAATTGGGGTAGGTATTTGATTCCAAGTAATAAAGTCAAGATTATAAATATAGATTGTCACATAACTTAATTTATAAATATACTTATAATAGTTTAACTATTTTAAGGTGCGATTATATGAGAATTTTAACTAATATATACTTTAAATGCATTGAGGTATGTCTCATAAAATTTCCATAAAATGCCGTTCAGTTGCATGTTGTGTATTTTTTGGCGGAAAACACAGGTTTTTGCGCTTCAATAATATGGGAATTAGATGACCCATGCACGACTACTGGGTTTGAAAAATTCAATCGATCTTCTCAATCTCGCAGAGTATTCGTGAGGTGTGTTAAGAGAAAAGTACTGTAATATAGTAGATAATTTATTATAATTAGAATGAAATGGTAATGGTAATTTATTAAGTTAGATTTCAATTTGCGTAATCCTCACAATACTTTGCAAAATCATTTTATTGAATTGACTTAATTGCTTCTTGTAAAATATTTACGTCCTAGGTTGCTTTGGGTGCCAAGTGTTCACTGGGAATGTTCAGTAAAAATTTAATCTTACAGCAATCGTGCTCAGGCACTGCAGTGCAGGCCAGCATGGATCAGAAATCAACTTGTATTTGGGTTGCTCAGTCGCTCTGAAGGGGCAGCAGCAAGGGCAGGTGGGTTTGTTGTTATACCTAGTTTACTTGATTGAACAAGACAAATGAGAATACTTCTTGTTGCCAACAGCAGCTTTAAACTAATCAACTTCCGGCGTACTTTGATTGAGCAGTTACTGCGAGAAGGGCACGAGCTGATTGCAGCGGCCCCTCGCGATGACTACACGCCAGATTTCAAGAAAATGGGTGTGACATACATAGAGCTCCCCATGGATGCCACGGGAACCTCTGTTGTCGCTGAACTAAAGCTGCTTCTGCGGATTTTCGGCATTACACGACGGTATCGACCCGATGCTGCACTGGGCTTTACAATTAAGCCCAACATTTACGGAGCTCTGTCTGCGCGCTTGCTCGGTATCCCGTTTATCCCGAATATTACAGGAATGGGCAGTGTCTTTGACCGTGATGATCTGTTCGCCCGTCTGATCAAAGGGCTCTATCGATCTGCATTTCGCAGATGCCCGCGGGTTTTCCTTCAAAACCCTGAGGATCTTGCCTTCTTTATCAAAACAGGCCTGATTTCAAAAGATCAAGCCTGCCTTTTGCCTGGATCAGGTGTTGATCTTACAAATTTCCATTCAACGGCTCTTCCGGGCAATAGTCATCGCCGAACTTTTACACTCGTCGCGCGGATGCTACGCGAGAAGGGGGTTATGGAGTTTGTCGAGGCGGCTCGTGCTCTGTCTCCCAACTTTCCGGATGCCCGCTTCGTCTTATTGGGTCCGTCAGGCTCCGGAAAGGCCGGTGCATTAAGTGAAGACGATATGAAAAGACTGACAGCCGATGGGGTCGTTGAATACCTGGGCTCAGTAAAAGATGTTCGTCCGGTTGTCGCTGATGCAGATTGTGTTGTGCTTCCTTCCTACTACCGGGAAGGCACACCAAGGTCGCTGCTTGAAGCCGCTGCTATGGGCCGTCCCATCATCACAACGACCATTCCCGGATGCAAGGACGTGGTTGATGAAGGCCAGAATGGTTTCCTCTGTGAGCCAAGAAGCACGCAATCAATTGAAACTGCAATGCGGCAGTTTCTTATGATGAGTGAGACCGCAATAAATGAGATGGGTCAAGCCTCACGCAAAAAGGCTGAACAGACCTTTGATGAGAGAATTGTAGTTGACCACTACACATCTATTTTGCAGGCAACGGCCTAGGTCAAAACCTCAGTACCGTAAGCGTTTCAGAAGGCCTTTAAAGTCCATTCCAGATTAACTTTGGTACGTAAAATCATCGGTTTACTCTTTCTTGTCCGGCATTGGTTCGCAACCACGCCAGCTGCAGGATGAAAGAGAGTTGAGACAGAAGAAAAGGGAATTGGTGTGAAGCAAAAACTGCTCAATGGCTTAACAGGTCTCGTTATCCTTGGCCTTCTGCAGGGCTGCGCTTCGGGCGAGTTCGCAGAACACAACACGCAAAGCCAGATGGCATCTGGCCGTGTCTTTTCACAGCCTGAGTTGTATCGGCTTGGTCCAAGTGACAAGCTGCGTGTCATGGTGTTTGGAGAACCTGATCTCTCAGGTGAGTTTGTTGTCGATGATCAGGGGAAACTCGATCTACCTCTCATCGGTGATATTCCAGCTGGCAACAGCAGCGTAAAAGAGCTGGAATCCCGCATCATCACCGCACTCAAAGACGGTTATTTGAAAGAACCGCGCGTGAGCCTGGAAGTTATAAGCTCACGCCCGTTCTTCATTCAGGGAGAAGTCGCACGGCCAGGAGAGTACTCCTATAAGAACGGGTTGACCCTTCAGGACGCCATCGCTGTTGCTGGTGGATATTCTTATCGCGCGAATACATCAAACATCTTCATTCGGCCAGTTGGCAGCAACTATGAAGTACCGGTAAACCTGACAGGTGCACGCCTTTATCTGCGCCCTGGTGATAGCATCCGTATTCCAGAGAGATATTTCTAAGCCCGTGCAAACCAAAATGAAAACCATGCGACTGGCTTCTAAGTCAAAACGGTTCAGGTGTTCTGAAAAGGAACCACTGCTATGATCGCTCGCCTGCTCAGACATCAGGCTGGCATCAAGGTGCTGGCCCTCAAAGGCACTGAGGCCTTGGCAGGTGCTGCCATGACCATTTATCTGGCACGAATACTTGGACCTTCGGCTTTTGGCGTCTTTGCGTTCGGGCTCGCAACAATAATGTTGCTGGCAATCCCGATCAAAAACGGCGCATCCACGTTGATCACCAAGCACGTGGCCATTGCCAGTGAACGCAGCGGAGCAGAGCAGGCCGGACCTCTTCTGGCAACAGGACTTCGCTTGTCGCTTCTTTATGCAGGCGTGCCAATGGTGTGCCTTTGGACAGCTGTTGCACTAAGTGAAAGCTCCAATGTCTTTGTTGTAAGTGTCGCATTCTTTTCTCTGGCTCTGCCATTCCTGTGCCTCACAGGCTTGATGGAGGGGGTTCTGCGCGGCAGCTTCCGGCCTAATGCAGCAATCCTTGTCGGAACCGTACTTGTGCCATTGCTCGTCCTGGCAACTGCTTTTTTATTGACAGAGCAAATGCAGGCACAAGGCTGGAGGTTTGCTGTTGCAGTCTACATCGCAGCCGCAATCGCGATCACAGTAGTGAGCCTGGTACTTTCCCGCCCATATCTTGGCAACCTGCTACCGGTCCCAAAAGAAGACCGTATGGGTGGCCGTGAATGGCTACACCTCGTCGCTCCCTTTGCAATTGTGACTGGACTTCTGATCTTCAATCGGCAGATCGACACGATACTTCTGGGTGTGCTTGCCGGAGAAAAAGAAGCTGGAATCTACCGCATCGCCGCTCAGGCATCAGTGCTTGTCACATTCGGCGTGCAAGCCATTGGTCATCTTTACGCGCCCTATCTTGCGACAGCAGACAGATCGGCAGCTCCCTCGAAAATCTCAGGATACCTTCGCAAAAGTGTTCTCTTCTCAATCGCCTTTGGCCTGTTTGCTCTCGTGGCACTCGCAGTCTGGGGAGACGAAATTATCACCTTGTTAGCAGGGCCAGAATATCTGGCAGCCTATCCGGTGATGCTCATCCTTTGCGCTGCTAATCTGGCTGTGGCCGCAAACGGAGCAACTATGCAAGCGCTTTATATGCAAGGACACCAGAAGCGCACAGCATGGATCTTCTTTGCATCGGGTGTTTTCTCCGTTGCTGCAAACGTGACGTTGATCCCGTACCTGGGCATCAACGGTGCAGCGATTGCATCCTCTGCAGCCATTCTTTCATGGTCACTGGGCCTTCGCTGGTTAGCTTGCGGAGTGTGGCGACTTTCTTATCTAACACTCTCACCTCGTGACCAGGAGTGACAGCTCATGAAGCTACAAAACTTCCTTCCAACCGGACATTTCTGGGATAACGCACTTTCTGTCTTAAACGCACGGAAACGCTTGGGATATTTCCCGAACCCGCGGAAACCACGCAGTTTTAACGAGCATATCCTTGCACAAAAATGGGATTTTCGGGGGGATCTTGCACTCGCAAGTCGGGTGACCGACAAGGCCGAAGTCAAAAAATGGCTCGCTGAGATTGGTATGGAGCATTTGATTGTACCAACGCTCGGCGTATTTAAAAATACTTGGGATATTGAAGCGTTTCATTTCGAAGGTGAGCTTATTGCCAAGTCCACCCATGGCAGTGGTGAAGCTTTAATCAGGACTGCCCAGAACGGTCGAGCCTTCTCTATGGAAGACTTGGAGATTTTCCGTAGTTGGTTCTCAGAGGATTATTACAAGCGCAGCCGTGAACCTAACTACAAAGGACTTAGCAAACGGATTATCGTAGAGCCTTTACTACGTGATGAAACAGGCAACCCACCTAAGGACTTCAAGTTCTTTTGTGCAGATGGGGAGCCTTTTGCTGTTCAGGTCGATCATGGCCGGTACACCCATCACACGCGCCAACTGTATGATACGAGTTGGCAGCTTCTCCCTTACTCAATGTGCTATGAGCGCAATCCGATCCCAATGCGCAAGCCAGCCTTACTTGATCATGCCCTTGAGGCAGCACGTCAGCTGTCAAAAGGCTTCGGATTTGTCCGCGTCGATTTCTATTTCATGCCAGCAGGTCTCAAACTCGGTGAGATGACGTTCTTCCCTGGAAATGGCGCTGAGCGTTTTTCTCCAGCAGAAGGAGATGCTCAGTTGGGAAGGCAAATCAGGAAAGTCAGCTTTACTGCTGACCAGACAGCCGGAATGCAAAAGCGAAAGGCATAAGACCTATGTGGCCATACGTCATCATAAGTGGGGTTGTGTATTCAGGTAGTATGTTGTCCGTTTTTGACAGACGCACATCTGTCGTAAGCTGGGCTTTGCTGGCGTCCTTTGCGATTGCCTTGAGCGTTTTTATAGGTTTTCGTTTTGAGGTTGGAAAAGACTGGATACAGTACAACTACATCTTCAAATTGATAACTGAACTACCTTTTATGCAAGCAATGGCCTTTACAGATGCCGGTTACGGTTTTTTGAATTGGCTCTCCCATCAGATGGGGTTGGGCATCACTGGTGTCTTTTTCTTTTGCGCAGTAGTTCTGGTTGTTGGACTAGTAATGTTCGCTGCTCTAACGCCTTATCCTTGGGTAGCAGTTGCAGTTGCGATGCCGCACATCGTGACGATCATGGCAATGGATCACGTGCGTCAAACCACTGCGCTCGGATTCATATTGATTGGACTTGCATTTCTGGCGCGAGATCGTGTGTGGACATTCGTAGTCTGCATTTTGATGGGAGCATTATTTCATCGAACCGCGATTATGTGCCTGATATTTTGGCTCGTACTCGCGCAAAAAAATCGAATCTTGCTATATCCAGCGATATTGGCCATCTGTGCGCTCCTAGTGGAGTTCTTGTTGGCAGATCGTATCGGTGTCTACGTTTTGCGTTATGTTGAAACGTCTGCCGGATCTCGAGGCGCGCTGATAAGGTTACTATTTAACGCTTTGCCTGCGGCTGGTTTCCTACTTATCAGAAAAAACGTGAAACTTCCCCAAAAGTTCGACAAGGTTATGAACTTGATGGCATGGATTGCCGTATTTTCACTTCTACTATTGCCGATGCTTCCCTCAGCTGTAATCGTTGATAGGATCGGAAAATACTTCCTCCCAGTCCAAATTCTGTTCTACCCAATAATCATCTCTCAAATACGCGGATACGCTTTGCGTTTCACTGCAGCAGCTCTTATTTGCGCCTATCTGTTTCTGACGCAGTTCTATTGGCTCTACACAAGTGAACTGGCAGATTTTTGGGTGCCTTATAAAATGGCTCAATTCTGAGTGTGCCTAACTACATAAATACGGTTGGTACTTATCTTTTGTCGTCAAGCGACTGACAGATAAATGGAAACTGACCGTATCACAATGGCATCCCGAAGTTTAAAACAGCCTTGTGAAGAGCGACACAGATCTATCCGAGATGGTTGGTCTGACAAAAAATAGGCCTTCAATAAGCACGCCATAACAGCACCGAATACCGATATAATTCATTTGTATTTGCCATGAGCTTACGCGCTTGCGATTTTGGGGAGAGAAGAGGGCAAAGGGCCTGTAAGAACTTGGACCCGCGTTCGCGTTCACATCGCAAACTGTTACAGATGCCTTCCAACCTGGTTGGCTAATCCTTCAAGTTTTTGATTGCGTTGGAAAAAGCGGCCTGCCGATTGATCTGAGCGGGCCGGGATGCTTAGTCTGGTTTTGTGCGCGCATCTGACTACAAGTGTGGAGACTTATATTTTGGACACGATCCAGTTCAAATTGACTGCTGAACAAATTGGTCATCTGACAGATGTTCGGCAAACACTGCATAAAGCGCCGGAAGCTTCTGGTGAAGAAGAGCAAACTGGTCGCTTTATTGTCGGGCAACTCGAGCGGATTGGGGCTGATCATATTGTTTCCGGGCTTGGCGGTTTTGGGGTGATTGCTGAGTATCGTGGCGCTGCAGATGGGCCAACTGTGATGATCCGGTGTGAGCTGGATGGGTTGCCGATTGAGGAGATCTCTGAGGTTCCTTATCGCTCACAAATCCCGGACCGTGGCCACCTGTGTGGGCATGACGGGCACATGACGATGGTTCTTGGCGTAGCACATTTGCTGTCCGCACGACGCCCGAAGCAAGGGCGTGTCGTGTTGATGTTCCAGCCAGCTGAAGAGACTGGAGCAGGGGCGGCGGCTGTGATTGAAGATCCGAACTTCGCAGAGTTCCGACCCGATTTCGCCTTCTCACTGCATAACTTACCGGGACGCCCCATGGGAGAAGTCAGCATCTGCCGGGAGTATGCCAATTGCGCATCCCGCGGAATGCAGATCAACCTGCGCGGAAAGAGCTCTCATGCAGCTGCACCGGAAGATGGTTTTTCTCCGGCCTCGGCAATCTCTGTGTTGATGGAGCAGCTTGCGAAGCTGGGTGTCGGCGGGGAAATGAATAATCAATTCACACTCAGCACATTAACTCATGCCCGTTTAGGGGAGCCAACGTTTGGGATTGCACCCGGGTTTGGAGAGCTGCGTGTCACACTGCGGTCCATCAGTGATGCATTGATGGAAGATATGATTGACCGGGCACAAGAAGCTGTCACGCAGGCAACTCCTGATCTGGATGTTGCCATCACATGGCATGATATTTTCCTTGCTTGTGTCAATCACCCAGAAAGCTGTGATCAGATTATTCAGGCAGCAAAACGGGTCGGCACCCCATTGAAGGAACTGGATTATCCGATGCGTTGGTCAGAAGATTTTGGCCGATTTGGATTGGATGGCGCAAAGTCTGCCATGTTCTTTTTGGGCTCTGGAGAAGCGCAGCCTCAGCTCCACAATCCTGACTATGACTTCCCGGATGAGCTGATCCCGATCGGAGCAGACCTGTTCGTTACGATCATTGATCAACTTTTGGGTCTTGCTGATTAAAGCCCATCGACGAGCTTGTAGCCCCATCTCTCCCAGAGATGGGGCATTCGTTTGCCCCCCAGTGGTCAGGCCTAGTTCAGGTAACTTCTGTCTTCCAGAGGCACTTTTTTGATTTCATCCCGCAAGATTTCAATAAACGCTGCCTCCGCTGCATTGTGCCGGGTCTTTGAGTTCGTAATGAGTGCAATGTCGTAGACCGGCAGGTCTGCAAAGTCGGTAATGCGCCATAAACGCTTTGCCTCGACGTAAGGCCGGGCCACATGGACCGGAAATGGGCCGACGCCGACGCCAATCTCGATCAGTCGGCGCAACTCTTCCAAATGATAGGACCGGCCAACAGGGGAATGCTCAATGCCCAGCTTGTTGCGTGCCATGGCAAACTCACTCATTTCTCCGCCGGGTTCATCAGTGGGGAAAGTCACATAGGGCTCATGGGCGAGCTCTTCCTTGCGAATATCATCACGCCCAAACAGCGGGCTGAGGCGACCACAATAAAGCGCAAATCTCTCACGGTAGATAACCTCATAGGTCAGGCCAGGTTGACGAGCCGTGGTTAGGCCTATTCCGCAAGACGCCGTTTTGCGCTTCACCTGTGTCACCACATCACCACTTGTTGCAACCTTGATTGAGAGCGTCGCCTTTGGGTGCGTCCTGTGAAAACGGACAAATGCAGCATCAATCACAGGCGACTCCGCATGGGTTGCAGTTGCGATGGAAACGTGTCCGGTCACGTCCTCGCGCACGTCTTTCAGGACTGCTGCAATGCGCGAAACACCGCTATAAATCTCAAGACATTCCTCATAGAGAAGCTGCCCGGCTTTGGTCAGTGAGAACTCACCTGCATTACGGTCTATCAGCATGCAATCAAACTGATTTTCCAACCGTTTCAAGGCATTGGTAATGGCTGGTTGTGTCAGCAAAAGTCGCTTTGCTGCTTTGGTAACCCCTTTCTCTTCAACAATGATGAGAAAGGTATAAAGCAAGTTCCAATCGAGGTTTCGACAGAAGCGTTCAAGAGAGGTTCGATTCATATGACATTACTCAAATTTATATCTACATTAAATATATGAACTTGCTTAATGCGTCTACTCTTGGTCCTATGAATTTATGCGTAGGTTGTTAGTTGCAGCAAAAAGGGGTAGCGCACACAACCAGCACTCGGCATACGCAAAAAACGATTTTCCGGAGGAGAGACACTTGACCAATTTCACAAAATTCGCAGTTGCAACTGCGCTGACAATCGGCCTGACAAGCGGCGTTTCTGCTGCAACCACCTTGAAGCTTGCCGGTGTTGTACCAGTTGAGCACTACGGCAACACACTGCTTGAGCAAATCAAGACTGATATTGAAGCTGCCAATGTTGATTTAAAAGTAACCGTGTTCCCGGCAGGCCAGCTTGGTGCGGGCGAAGAACTGTTTGAAGCTGCTGCACGTGGAAACGTAGATCTGGTGCATTCTGTGGTGTATGCGCACAGTGATCCGGTTCTGGAAATCAACTCTCTGCCATACCTTGTGAGCAGCTGGGATGAAGCCGAAAAAGTCTATCTGAACAAGGGCTCTGCCTTCAACAAAATCTTTGCTGAGCGTCTTGACGGCTTGGGTCTCAAGCTACTGGCAAACGCACCAGAAGGGTTCATCGGTGTTGTAGCAAATGATGTGCCTGACAATGCAGGCAACACAGGCGACAAAGGCATGAACATTCGTGTCTGGAGCTCTCAGGTCATCAAAGCGACAGTTGAATCAATTGGGTTTAAAGCCACCACAATGAACTGGGGCGAAGTCTTTCCTGCCATACAGGCGGGTACGGTTGATGGAGCGATCTGCTGTACAGCGCAGTTGGCTTACAGCGCATTTGCAACCTCTGATGTTGGCAAGGCCTTCATCCCGTACAACGCTGTAGTTGAAAACACCACCTACTACGCCTCTAGCCGCACGTGGGACAAACTCTCCCAAGAGCAGCAGTCAGCTGTCCAGTCAGCTTTTGACAAAGCCGCACGTGATTATGCCGCCTGGGGCAGAAACAACGAGGCACAATACGTCACAAAGCTTCAGGAAAGCGGTTATCAGGTTGTGACTATATCTGATGAGGACCGTGCTGCTATCGCTGAGAAAGTGCGTGCGGACGTATGGCCACAAATCTCTGAGATCGTTGGCAAAGACACCATCGATGCTCTGATGGCAGATAAATAAGCACAAAGACACCTATGCGAACGGGTGGTCTGTTGCTGCCCGTTCCTTTTCCTGAAGTTAAGCCAGAACTATGAGCATTCATGTCTGAACTCTCACAACACCTCTCACCAGGCTGGTCTCGATTTGTCGACCGCCTGGTAACGATCAAATCCTGGTTGCTTGCCATCGGCTGCATCATCATGGCTGGCACGTTCTTCCTCGTGGTGATCTTTCGCTATGGATTTGGCTCAGACCTGTTTGCCTATGAAGAATGGCTGCTGATTATCTGTTTCTGGATGTATTTCGCAGGCGCCGCAATGGGAACCTACGATGGCTCTCATGTGAATGCAGACTTGCTGACCTATGTGATCAAGGATCCACGCAAAGCACATGTACGGGCCCTCGTTATTGGTTCGATTGAGTTCATCATTGCGATGGCACTGGTTTACTGGTCCGCACTCATGATCATTGATGAGATCGACAGCTATCCCCGGTGGCGCGCAACAATTGCCCTTCGAATTCCGTTCTTTGTCCCACGCCTTGCCATGCTGGTCGGCTTTGCAACCATGGCCTTCTACAGCCTGCTGCATCTGATCGTGCTCGTCAAAACCGGCCCAGCCAAATCTGCGGCACAACCAAATGTGCAACAGCAAGATGATGTGTCGCTTCCACCGGTCATGCCAGAGACAACAAAAACAAAAGAGCCAGCACTATGATTATTCTGGGAAGCCTTATTCTTATCTGCCTCATGCTGGTGATTGGTGTCAGCGTCCCAATGTCCTTTGGCGCTGTTCTGCTATTCATCGCGCTCTTTGGCGGGCACGACGTCAGCGGCTTTATGCCAACAGGGCACTGGAAGGTAAGCTCACTGGTCCTGCTTGCAATTCCATTGTTCATCCTGGCTGGTGCAATCATGGAGCGAGGCCGCATCGCGGCGCCTCTAGTGTCCCTTGCTGAGCTTATGGTGGGCAACGTACGTGGTGGGCTGAGTGCTGCCGCAGTTGTTGCAAGTGGCATCTTCGGAGCCATCTCTGGTTCTGCTGCTGCTACGCTGACCTGCATCGGCTCCATCATGATGCCGCATCTGCGCAAAGCCAACTATCCGGAAGGCATGGCAGCGGCGTTGATCGTGAGCGCTAGTCCATTGGGCCTGCTCATCCCGCCCAGTTCCTCACAAATTCTCTATGCCTGGACCACACAGCAATCCGTACTCAAGTGCTTTCTGGCAACCGTTATTCCAGGGGTCATTCTCATCGGTTTCCTCTGCATCGTGAACTTCGTGATGCTACGGAATGTAAAGGACCTGAAGACCGAACGTGTGGGAGGCAAGTTCACGTTTGAACTGCGCACCAGAAGCTTCAAAGCTATGCCTGCGCTCTTGATGCCTGTGATCATTCTGGGTGGCATCTATGGTGGTGTTATGACGCCAACAGAAGCTGCCGGTGTCGCTGTGATCTACGCAATTCCGATCGGCTTCTTTATCTATCGCGGTCTTGATAGGGAGAACTTTTTCCCAACGCTGCGCTATGCTGGCACAACCATTGGCGTTGTTATGATGATGGTACTTATGGTGCTCATTGTCAGCCAGTTTCTGGTGTTTGAGAACATTCCGGCAATGGCAAAGGATCTGATTTACTCAGTTTCTGACAACCCGATCATTATCCTGCTGATGGTCAATCTGGTCATGATCCTCATTGGCATGCTGATGGATGATATCTCCGGCTTGCTGTTGTCCGCGCCGCTCTTGCTGCCAATCGTGCAAAGTGTTGGCATGGAACCGGTTCACTTTGCAGCGGTGCTTGGCGTCAATCTGGGCATGGCAAACATCACGCCCCCAACAGCACCATTGCTTTATCTTGGGGCTCGTGTGACGGACGCTCCGGTCAACAAGATGATGAAGCCGACGCTGATAATGATTGCATTCGCATGGCTGCCAACGCTGGTAATCACGACCTTTATTCCACAGGTTGCGCTTTGGTTGCCAGAACTGGTGTTCGGCTGATCAGAGTTTAGCCTCAGCTCACTCTAATGAGCTGAGGCAGCTCTCTACTGTTACTTTCACATCGGCATATATGAAGATGGCAACACCAATGTATTCATCTTGGTGCGAGATTTCGTGCACCCAAATTGAAGCGAATTTAAAGATTGCGCTCGGGCTTTTGCCCGACAAAACCAAGTTCTGTGCAGTTGTCAAAGCAGATGCCTATGGACACGGTATCGCGAACGTCATGCCAATCATCCAGCGCAACAACGTTCGTTACGTCGGCATCACGTCAAACGCAGAAGCGCAAGCTGTTCGCGACACCGGTTATAAAGGTAACTTGCTCCGGTTGCGGGCAACAACGCGCGATGAGGCTGAAGCTGCTTTGCCTTTTCAGGTTCAGGAGCAAGTGGGCAGTCTTGAGGGCGCCTTGGAACTTGCCAGTGTCCGCAGGAATGACAGCACCCCTGCAAACTACCATCTCTCGTTAAATGCAGGGGGAATGTCTCGGGATGGCTTAGAGCTTTCCTCCCTAAAAGGCAAAGAGGTATGCCAGCGTATCGTAGATTTGCTTGGACCGCACATCATAGGCGTGAGTACTCATTTTCCCTCAAACCTACCTGAGGAACTTGAGGTGAGCATCGCGCGCTATCACAAGGACGTGGATTGGGTCGTCACCAATACGTCTCTGCATCGTGAGAACCTGCTGGTCCATGCCGGCAGCACGCTGACACTTGTCTCCTCATGCAACCCTTACACAGGCATGATGCGCTGTGGTGCGGTGATGTACGGCATTGTAAAGCCAGAGCTTGGCTTTAAGACCACCATGACATTAAAGGCGAGAATAATAAGTCTTGGAGAATTCCCCGCTGGCAGCACGATTGGTTATGACCGTGCGACGGTGCTGAATGAAGACAAGCGACTTGCGACAGTATCATTGGGATACGCCAATGGATATCTGCGACGCTTTGCAGGACTAAGCAGTGTGCTTGTTCAGGGCAAAAAACAGCCCGTTCTTGGGAAGATTTCCATGAACACCATTGTCGTGGATGTGTCAGATCTCACGGGCGTTACATTGGGAGAGGAAGTGGTTGTGTTTGGCAGCCAGCAATCTGCTGAAATCACAACTCAAATGGCAGAGGCGTCTTCAGGCACCATCATGGCTGATCTTTATACAGATTGGGGGCAACGCAATCCGCGCGTCGTAAAACACACTCAGGATGTCTCGAAGAAAGAAACGTTGCTCATCTGACTTCAGATAATCTCTGCAATTGATACAAATACGCCCGCCGGAGGGTCTCTGGCGGGCGTATCTCGTTTTGCGAGAATTAGTTGCGCGGGGACAGGTGAAGACCTGCAATTGTGCAGCGCACAGAACCGCCAGCCAGCTCAAGCGTTGGGATAGCAAGCGGCACCAATGTTGCGGTCGCTGAGATCCTGTCGCGTTGCTCTTCTGTCAAAATATCATAGGCAGTTTGCGAAAGTGCGAGCAGGGGGCCATCCTTGCCCATCAGCTCAATTGCATTTCCGGCAAAACCTGAGATCTGAGCATTGCTCAGCTCAATCACATCCCGACCAGTGGCTTCAAGGCGTGCCACAACTTCTGAGCGCCGCGCCGTATCTGTGATCATGTCTGTACCGATCAGCGCAAAGTTGGTTCCAACACACATCAGCACGTTGGTATGATAGATCGACGTGCCTTTGTCGTCTTCAGCTGCAAACACCATCGGCTCAAAGTTGAAGTGCGTGCAAAAGCGTTCCAGCGCGATTGGGTTGGTTCTGTCGCTCTCCACCGCATAGGCAACACGATCAATATGATCGAGCACCATTGCGCCAGTTCCTTCAAGATAAAGCCCATCCTGCTCAAGGCCGGAATAGTCGATGACATCTTGAACACGGTAGTCGGACTTCAGCATTTCAAGGATGTCGTGACGACGCTCCAGACGGCGATTTTCTGCTTTCATCGGGAAAATCGCAACGTGTCCACCAGCATGAGTGGAGAACCAGTTGTTAGGGAAAACACAATCTGGAAGTCCCGGAGTATCTCCCTCAAACACATGAACGCGCACACCGTGAGATTCAAGCTGCTCCACCATTGCGGTATGCTCATCATAAGCCTGCTTGGCGTGCTCTGAATCTGTTGTGATCTCAGCCTGAAAAGCGTTGTCAGCAGCAGTCTCCGCATTCACTGAAAAGTGGTGCGGGCGAACCATGACGACGGCGCCGGGCGCTTGAACGGATGTACGGTTCATGCAGCGTCTCCGCTTTCCGGTTCTGCTCGCATCACCATACCGAACAGGTCACGCGGATCATCAGGATCGGCCAGCATATCTAGGTCATGGTACAAGCCAGTGCCCTTAAGTTGGTCACGAACGTAGCGAAGGGCGGAGAAGTCTTCAGTTGCAAAGCCTACACCGTCAAACAGCGTGATCTGACGCTCGTCTTTGCGGCCCTCTGCCTGACCCGTGATCACTTTCCAGATCTCAGTAACAGGGAAATCTTCAGGCATCTGCTGAATTTCGCCTTCGATGCGCGTCTGAGGTGGATACTCCACGAAAACATCAGAGCGGGTCAGGATGCCACTGGCAAGCTCAGTTTTGCCTGGACAGTCGCCACCAATTGCGTTGATATGTACGCCAGTTCCAACCATATTGTCGGAAAGCACGGTGGCATTCTGCTTGTCGGCGGTGCAGGTGGTGATGATCTGTGCGCCAAGAGCCGCTTCTTCTGCGCTTTTGCAGGACTGCAAGGTCAAACCGCGACCTTCCAGATTGCGCATGAGTTTTTCGGTCGCTTTGGGATCAACATCGTAAAGCCGCAGGGTTTTGATCCCGCAGATTTCCTTCATCGCCAAAGCCTGAAACTCTGACTGTGCACCGTTGCCGATCATCGCCATGGTATGAGCATCTTTAGGAGCAAGGTATTTTGCCACCACTGCTGAGGTCGCTGCTGTGCGAAGCGCTGTCAGCACGGTCATTTCAGTCACAAGGACAGGGTAACCGGTATACACATCTGCCAGAAGACCAAACGCAGTAACAGTCTGCAGGCCTTCCTTAGTGTTCTTTGGATGCCCGTTGACGTATTTGAAGCCATATGTCTCGCCATCCGAGGTCGGCATCAGCTCGATAACACCTTCTTTGGAGTGGGAAGCCACCCGGGGTGTCTTGTCAAACAGCTCCCAACGACGAAAATCTTCTTCGACGTAGTCGGCGATGCCCGAGAGCATTTTTTCAATGCCAATGTGATGGACCAGCTTCATCATATTGTCGACACTGACAAATGGAACGAACGCGAGTTCTGACGGGGCAGGGGCTGACATGAGCTTTCCTCAAGTAATTACAGTTTCCCTAGTATCAACTGTGCAAATTGCAAAAAACATATCAATCTTGCTAAGTATGAGAGATAGTTTTTGACAGATTGCTAGGTTAATTTTATATTATTGCTAAACTTATGGGTTGAGAGCACTTATGAAGCAAAACCATACGGCGAAACATATTTATGATGAACTCGACCGGCAATTAATCAGCCTTCTGCGTTTGGATGGCCGTGCTCCAGTCTCCAAACTTTCACAGATTATGGGCGTTTCGCGCGCAACAGTACAAACACGCATGGACCGACTGCTGGAAACAGGGGCTCTGCTTGGTTTTACGGCACGAGTGCGTGAAGATTATGACAGCGGCGAGATCAGAGCTGTCATGATGATCGAAGTGATGGGACGCAACACCACCCAGGTCATCCGCAAACTGCGCGGTCTGCCTGAACTGCAAGTCCTTCACACCACCAGCGGTAAATGGGATCTGGTCACAGACATCCGCGTCGAAAACCTCTCAGAATTCGACCGCGTCCTGCGTGAAGTCCGCCTTATCGAAGGCGTCATGAACAGCGAAACAAGCATCCTGCTGTCCAGTGTTTGACTGCTAACGCCTACAATCCATGCAGCAAGGCCTTGATGAACCACTCGACCGCTTGTCTGTGCGCTTGGGATTTGCGTGAGGCGATGTAAAACTCTGATGTCCAGGTCAGATCTGGATGTTCCAGAAGGCGCATTTCGCCGGTGTTGACCCATTGGGTGGCGTAGTGATCGGGGAGGACACCGAGGAACTTCCCACTCAAAATGAGAGCCGCGGCTGCTTCCATATTCGTGACAATCGCTTTGGGCTCTGGGGCCTTGGCATCCCGTGCAACGATCATGTCGTAGGAACGCTGACAAACGGCATGATTGTTCAGGATGTCCGGCGAGATTTCATCGGTTTCACATGCAAACAAGTCATGCGCCTGACCGCAGTACATATAGTGATTTTCGCTGCAGACTTTGATGTATTCAAGCTCATCGCGCTTTCGTTTAAACGGTGCGATCGCGATATGCAGACTTCCCGTAATCAGCCCTTCTTTCAAGTCATTCGGAGAGGCAACAACCAGCTCCAGATTGACGTCGTTCTCCTTTGAGAAAAACCGCTGCAACGCAGGGACTAGCGGAAACCCCGGAAGGCTGATCACCGTGTCGACAATGCCAATGCGCAGCTGTCCGGTAATCGTCCCACGCAACTCAAGCAGTTCAGCGTCGAAATCCTCAACAAGGCGGATAATTTCGCACGCTTTCTCATAGGCGATCTTACCGCGTTCAGTGAGTTGGAAACCACTGCGACCGCGCTCACAGACGCGATATCCAAGCGCAAGTTCCAGATCCCGGATGCGGCAGCTGATCGCCGATTGAGATATACCCAGCCTGAACTGCGCCTCAGAAAAACCGCCACATTCCACGACAGCACAAAATGCTTCGAGCAGATTGTTTCGGAGAAGTTTCATCTAATGATCTTCCTGTTCTCAGATAATTTAATTACATTGATATATTTCATGTAAACATAACTTATTTGATATTTTTTCTAGGTTCAACATCTAGTGTGCTAGCGGCGAGGAAGATTGGGAACTAGTTCTGTGGGAGGATGAAATGAACTCAATTCTTAAATCGCTAAAGACACTAACAGCTGCAATGGTTCTGGGCACAGTCCCGCTAAGCGCTTATGCAGAAGACTGGAAATTCGCCATCGAGGAAATTCCAGGCTCCATCATGGATGCCTATGCACAGGAGTTTAAGAAGCGTATTGAAACCAAGACCGATGGGGACGTGACCATCACGATCTACCCGATGGGAACGCTTGGCACACCAACGGATACGGTAGAGCAGGCGACGGATGGCCTCATCCAGTTCACCAACGTATCCATCGGTAATCTGGGCACCATCGTCCCGGAAAGTCAGATTTTTCTGCTGCCATATCTCTTTCCATCTGATGCCAAAGCAGTCTCAAACATTCTGAACAACTCTGAGACCATTTACGGTGATCTGAATGAGGATTTCCGCAGGCGTGGCCTGGAAGTCCTGACCATGTATTCAGAAGGACCTCAGGTCTGGACCACCAACAAAGAAATCCGCAATCCGGATGACTTCTCCAACTTCAAAATGCGCGTTATGGTCTCTCCGATTTTATTGGAGACCTACAAGAACATGGGTGCGAGCCCAACACCGCTGCCATTTGGTGAGGTTTTTGGCGCTCTGCAGCTTGGTGCGGTAGACGGTCAGGTAAACCCTGTTCCAACCATCGAAGAGATGAAGTTCTATGAGGTTACGGATTACCTGATCTGGGCTGGCGAGCAGGAACTCGTCACCACCGTTGTTGCCGGAACTGACTGGTTCGACACACTCTCTCCAGACCGTCAAAAGCTTGTTAAAGAAACAATGGCTGGAATGTCAGGTTTCATTGATGGTGTGGTCTCTGACTTCAACCAGAAACGTCTCGACACCATTAAGACGAACAAGCCTGAAATCAATCTGGTGGTCCTCTCAGAAGAAGAACGCAACGTCTTCCGCGCTCGCAGTGAAGCAACGGCCAGTGCCTATGTAGACGCTGCCGGATCTCGCGGCGAAGAGCTGTTGAAGGCCCTGAAAACTGAGATTGCATCAACTCATCAATAATAGGAAGTCCCACATCTCATCTCTGAAGGTGGGGTGTGGGTACACTGGAGGAGGGTAAAGATGGAACCCCGTTCTGTCCCCTTTAAGCTCCTCGGGAAAGTTGACGGTGTGATTAGCAAGATTGAGGTCTTCATCCTCAGTTGGGGCGTTATCGCCATGGCCGTCAACACCATCGCAAATGTGTTCGGGCGCTATGTCTTTCACCAGTCGATCTATTTCTCCGAAGAGCTCAATGAGTTTCTGATCGTTATCATCACCTTCATGGGGCTGGGTTACGCCACACGAAAGGGCATCCATATCCGCATGTCGGCCATCTATGATGCTCTGCCTCAGAAGCTTCGCAAGATCCTGATGATTTTGATCACCATAACAACCGCAACCATGATGGCGACGCTGACCTGGTATGCCGTTGAATATGTGGCGAAAGTTGCCAGTCGGGGCCGGGTTACGCCTGCGCTGCAGGTGCCGCTTTATCTAACTTACATCTGGGTGGTTATCGGGTTGGGCTTAGCAACCCTCCAATATCTCTTAACAGCTTTGCGAAACCTCGATCTGTCGGAAGAGGAAATCTACGTCTCCTATCTGGAGGTCGACAGTTATGAGGATCCGGAAACGGCCGCCGCAGTTGCGCGCTTCGTTGAGAAGGAAGAGGAGACCGCAAAATGACAGAGCTCATGCTAACGGTCATGGTCGTTCTGCTGCTGTTCGGATTCCCAATGAAAATGCCGTTGATCTCGGCAGCCTTTATCGGGTTCCTGATCTACTTCCCAAACTTTAGTCCGCAGATACTGGTCCAGCAGATGATAGGTGGGGTCAAACCCTCTGCCTTGGTCGCAGTCCCAATGTTCATCCTTGCCGCTGATATCATCACACGCGGGCACTCTGCTGATCGTCTGATTGATGTGGTGATGCGCTTTATGGGGCACATCAAGGGCGGGCTGGCCATCTCGGTAACCAGTGCCTGCGCACTGTTCGGGGCGGTTTGTGGCTCTACGCAAGCAACCGTTGTTGCGGTTGGCGGTGCGATGCGGCCACGTATGTTGAAGTCAGGCTATTCAGATAGCTTCACCATTGGGTTGATCGTCAACGCGGCTGATCTGGCTTATCTCATTCCGCCATCTATCGGCATGATCATCTATGGTGTTGTGTCCGGCACATCGATCTCGCAGCTTTTCATCGCTGGCATCGTTCCGGGCCTCATCATCGTGGTGTTCTTTTCTGCCTATTGCATGTGGCATGCGTACAGACACGACATCCCCGTACTGGAAAGGTCTGACTGGGGAGAGCGGTTTGATGCGGTAAGGCGCGCACTCTGGCCCATGGGCTTCCCATTGATCATCGTCGGTGGAATTTATGGCGGTGTCTTTTCACCAACAGAAGCTGCGGCCATCTGTGTGCTGTACGCCGTTGTTCTGGAAGCCTTGATCTTCAGATCCATCCGTCTGCGTGATCTGCCAGATATTGCTCTGTCAACGGGGGCCATCACCTCGGTGGTGTTCATCCTGATCGCAGCGGGCGCGGCCTTCTCCTGGACCCTATCCTTCGCACAGGTGCCTCAGACAATCATCAGTTCGCTCGGGCTGAATGAAGCTGGACCGATAATGACGCTGACGGCGATCATTTTGGCGTTCTTCATCGGCTGCATGTTTGTCGACTCCATCGTGGTAATTTTGATTTTGGTGCCAATCTTTGCCCCACTGATCAAATCGACGGGTCTTGATCCGGTGCTGGTTGGAGTACTCATCACCCTGCAGGTTGCCATTGGAGCCGCCACGCCGCCATTCGGATGCAATCTGTTCACGGCAATTGCTGTTTTCCGCCGACCATTTGTGGATGTTGTCCGCGGAGTTCCCCCATTCTTGCTGATCTTGCTGCTGACAACAGGGCTTGTGATGGCATTCCCACAAATTGCGTTGTTCTTGCCAGAACTCGCCTACAGATAATGAACTAACGGAGAAGAAATATGTCTGATCACGGCTATAAATCCGGGCGCCTCAACCTACCATTCGTTGGAATCTCGACTTTTGGAAAAAAAGAGTATGTGTCGGATTGGGATCAAATTGATGCGGATGTAGCGGTTCTGGGTGCACCGTTTGACTTTGGCGCACAATGGCGCTCAGGCGCACGTTTTGGACCACGTTCCGTGCGCGAAGCGTCCACGCTGTTTTCATTCGGCCATGCCGGTGCGTACGATCATGAAGATGACGCCACCTATCTCAGCAGCGATGTCCGTATCGTTGATATTGGAGACGCGGACATCATCCACACCAAGACCATTGAAAGCCATGCGAACATCGAGTTTGGGGTCAAGAAAATCCTCGATGCAGGTGCTCTGCCTGTGGTGATTGGCGGTGACCATTCAATCAACATCCCATGCATCCGTGCTTTCGAAGAAGATTGTGCTGAAAAAGGCCCGATCCATGTAATCCAGATCGACGCACACCTTGATTTCGTTGATGAACGCCATGGCGTGACGGAAGGCCACGGCAATCCTATGCGCCGTGCGATTGAGAAAGAGTATGTCTCAGGAATGACCCAGCTGGGTATTCGCAATGTATCCTCCACCGCTAAGGAAGGGTATGACGATGCCCGCGCAAGAGGCTCTGACATCCTGTCGGTCCGTCAGGTGCGCGAGCTGGGAGCAGAAGCTGTACTGGAACGCATTCCGGCAGGCGCGCGTTACTATGTGACAGTCGATATCGACGCCTTCTGCCCGTCCATCGCATCCGGTACGGGTACCCCAAGTCACGGTGGCTTCCAGTATTACGACGTGCTTGAAATTCTGCAGGGCCTCAGCAAGCGCGGTGACGTGGTTGGCATGGACCTTGTGGAAGTAGCTCCTGCCTATGACCCATCTGAATCCACGCAAATTCTTGCAGCCCAGCTTATTTTGAACTTCATCGGCTTCATCTTTCACAACAAGAAAGCCGCGGTAAGCACACCAGAAACTGAAACTGCTTAAAGCCGATAGAAACGACGCCCATCGCGGCGCGAGTTAACACTGTGCACGACAAGAAAATGGCCTCGGATCTTAATCAGATCCGGGGCCATTGCATTTCTTCAAATCTTTGCGTGCTCAACGCACAATTTAGCTTCGAGGCTTCAGGTTTTCCGGGTCGTAGAGCGGCGCATATCCCACTCCGGCGACTTCAACCGGATAGATTTCATCGAAGTAGGACACCTCCAGCTGTCGCCCTTCCTCGCAGTATTCCTGCGGCAGATAGGCGAGGGCGATGTTTTTGCCGATGCTCGGTCCATAAGCAATGGATGTTGTATAAGACCGCCGTCCCAGTTCATCCATGAGCGTCTCGCCTGTGTCCGGATGCATAATAGGCAGGTTGCCAACGGGGTACCGCGCAACGCCGTCTTTATCGGTATTGTCGGTCATCACCAGCGTACACAACATGGCAGGTTGAGCCTCACGGGCGCGGTACTCCACATGCTTGTCTTTGCCGCGAAAGTCTGCGGCTTTCACCTTTGGCCGGGAGAGATCGGCTTCAAAAAGATTGTACTGCGTGTGCAGGTCTGCATTTTGCAAGCGTAATGACTTCTCCAGTCGCCGCGAGTTTGCATAGGTCTCGACACCCACCGCAATCACGCCGATCTCGCGCAAAGCATCCCAGACAGCCAAACCGTCTTCATAGCGCATATGCAGCTCCCACCCTTGCTCACCCACATAAGAGATGCGGAAAGCAGAGACGGTTTTGCCAGCAATGGTGATCTCGCGAATAGCCGCAAACGGGAAGTTTTCAGATGTAAGTGCGTCAGGGTCCTCAACGACCTTCTGCAGGTTTTCACGAGCGTTTGGCCCCCAGATACCAATGGTCGTGTAATCCTCACTCACATCTGTGATGGAGACATTCCAGCCATTATCATCTGCAACACGCTGCATATAGACAAGATCACGCGGTCCAGCATCTGCTCCATTCACCAGTCGGCACAGGTCTTCCATACGAAACACCGTGAAATCGGCCCGCACATGGCCATCATCATCCAGCATATGCGTGTAAATGCCTTTGCCAATATTCTTGTCACCGCCAATTTTGGCTGCGCACAGCCATTCCATCAGGTTAACGTGATCTGGACCCGAAATGTCAGTCATGTGAAAATGGGAGAGATTGATGATGCCGCAATCCTCACTCATCTCCAGATGTTCAGCATTGGAAACACGCCAGAAATGGCGCTTGTCCCATTCGTTCTCACGCTCAGGCACACGGTTGCCATGCTTGTTTAGCAAGTGCTCATTGGCGGCATAGCCATGGGCACGTTCCCAGCCTCCAAGCTCCATGAAGTAGCCCCCAAGCTCAACTTCCCGCTCATAAAACGGTGAACGACGGATACCACGGGCATTGGCGAAAGGTTCGCGGGGATGAACAGGTGGATTGTAGATCTTCTTCGCAGTCTCCCAGCACCGGTCATGGATGTACTGCTCCTTGAGCTGGAACTCGTTGAAGCGGGAAAAGTCCACCGAGTTATGGTCCACATGGGTTTTGCCATAGGTCATCCAGTCAGCAATCAGCTTGCCCATGCCAGGACCGTCTTTAATCCAGATGCCGACAGCATACCAAAGCCCGCGCAACTTCCGGCTTTCTCCCATGGATGGACCACCGTCAACAGAGGCTTGTAAAAGCCCGTTGAAGGAATGGCTTTCATTGAATCCGAGCTCAGCCAGAACCGGCGTCAGCTCCATCGCCTTTTCCAGCGGCTCAATCACATCCTCAAGCACCAGATCTCGCTGGGAGGGAGACAGACGAGCCTGCTCTTTTTCCAAAATGTCACGCGGATGCACAAGGCGAGGATTTTCCTCGTAATAGTAGCCCCATTCAATCTGCCCGCCCTCGGTACTCTTCGGATCACCCGTATCACGCATATAGGCAGAGTTGCCCTGATCCCGCAGCAAAGGCATGCCGATCTCAGCGCCAGTGCCTTCAAACTCATTGTAAGGGCCGAAGAAAGTGAGGGGATGGTCCACTGGCATGACAGGCAAATCTTCGCCAGCCATCTCCGCAATAAGGCGCCCCCAAAGGCCAGCACACACCACAACATGGTCAGCATGGATGGTCCCGCGCTCTGTCTTCACCCCCGTGATACGGCCATTATCTGTGATGAGCTCCAGCGCCGATGTGTTGGCAAAGATCTTGAGCTTCCCGGTCGCTTCACCCAGATCAATAAGCTTGCCAGCAACAGTTTGAGAGCGCGGAACAACAAGACCGGCATCAGGATCCCACAAGGCTCCCTGGATCTGATCTTCTTCCAAAAGCGGGAATTTCTCTTTGGCTTCAGCAGCACTGATGATGCTCACATTGGTGCCAAAGGCTTTGCTTGAATCCACCCGGCGCTTGAGCTCGCCCATGCGCTCATCATCACCCACACGCGCAACTTCCAACCCACCGATACGGGCGTAATGACCCATCTTCTCGTAAAAATCCATGGAGTACATGGTGGTCCAGCAGGTCAAAAGATCGTGGCTGGTGGCATAACAGAAATCAGAAGCGTGAGCTGTCGATCCGATGTCTGTCGGAATGCCGGATTTGTCGATGCCGACAATATCGTCCCAGCCATTTTCAATGAGATGATGGATGACGGAAGCTCCAACAATGCCGCCAGCGCCAACAATCACAACTTTCGCTTTGTTAGGAAATGCGGACATGTTTTCGATCCTTTACTTCTATGAATTCTCGGTGCGTTGACAGAGCCGTGTTGGGTTTGGGGAAGTGGCCGCTAGGAGGTAAAGACCACTGTGCTGTTGTTGTTCAGCATGACGCGGCCCTCCAGATGAAATTTGACGGCTCGTGCAAGAACGCGGGATTCAATATCCCGGCCTGCAGCCACAAAGTCTTCCGCCGTCATGCCATGCGTCACCCGTTCAGTTTCCTGCTCGATGATCGGACCTTCATCCAGATCCGGTGTCACATAGTGAGCGGTCGCTCCAATCAGCTTCACTCCGCGATCATGAGCCTGATGATAAGGCTTTGCCCCTTTGAAGCTTGGCAGGAACGAATGGTGGATGTTGATGATCATGCCAAAGAACTTGCTGGACATCTCATCGCTCAGCACCTGCATGTAGCGCGCAAGGATAACCAGTTCCGCATTCGTTTTTTCAATAAGATCACTCAGCTTGGCTTCCTGCTCAAGCTTGTTCGCCTTGGTGATAGGCCAGTGATAAAACGGGATCCCCTCGTGGTCCGCAACGCCTTGGCTGTCCGCGTGGTTGGACACAATGGCGACAACATCAGCATCAAGCCAACCCACTTTGATCTGGTAAAGCAGATGCAGCAGCGCATGGTCAAATCTGGAGACCATGATGATGACCTTGGGACGACGTGAGAAATCTTCCACCTTCAGCCGCATTTTAAACCGGTCAACGGCGGGTGACAGGGCCAGCTCAAGCGCTGCTTTGTCGATGTGCTCAGGCACACGCACGGCAACCCGCAGGAAGAACTGGTTTGTCTTGCGATCACAAAACTGGTTCGCCTCAACAATATTTGCACCGCGAGCAGCCAGAGCTGACGTCACTGTCGAGACAATGCCCGGCTGATCCACACAGGTGAAGCGAAGGATGAAGGATGTATCACTCACTAAACAGGTCTCTCCCAATCAAAATCTCAAATGAAACAAAGCGTTTCGCTGAACTCTTCGCGTCTTCAAACTATCAATTTGGAGAGGTTTTACGCTCATAAATAGGAGATTTGCGTCAGATAGGGATTACCCCTACGACATTTGATTGAGCATCCATCAACACATCACGTCTGATCAATTTTTATGCGAGTGCAGATGGAATGCGTAGCCAAGCTGACTCAAATTAAGTATAAATACTGCATGGGCTTAAGCGTGGTCGCCAAAGCCCATAAATCCGGCCTCCTAACGCAGGTTAGGAGACTGGGCATGATGACGAAATTCGAGAAAGACGCAGGCCAGCATGGTCAGACCAACTGGAAAAATATGCCGCTGAAGACACGCTAAAACTGACCTGGATTGGATGGGCTCAGGCCCGCAGACAGGCAATGTAATCATTGCAGTTTGTCGGCCTGAATATAAAGAGAAGCATCTCGTATGACACAGGCACTATCGCATCCGACCAACGCTTTGCGTAAACCAGTTCCCAAGCAGGAAAAGACCCGTCTTTCTGTTGGGTTCATTCTCGCCAAACGCTTCACCCTTTGCGCATTTGCCAACTTCGTTGATGTCCTGCGCCTCGCGGCAGATGAGGGGGACCGAAGTCGCCCGATCCTGTGCAATTGGACCGTCCTGTCAGACACCATGGACCCAATCCCATCCAGCAGCGCCGTCTCAGTTCACCCCAAAGAGCGACTAGGAGATCCGCGACGTTTCAACTACATCGTTGTTGTGGGCGGTCTCATTGATGAGAGTACGGAGTTCAGCCCGGCCTATCAAAACTTCCTGAAAGAAGCTGCCGCCGCCGGAATTCCCCTTGTGGGCGTGTGTACCGGTGCGTTTTTGCTTCATCGGTCCGGACTGCTGGACGGCTACAAAAGCTGCGTCAGTTGGTTCAGCCACTCTGATTTTAAAGAGCAGTTTGATGGCCTTGATCCGGTCACCGACCAGATCTTCGTCGTTGATCGTGACCGTCTCACTTGCGCAGGTGGTGTAAGTTCCGCCCATCTTGCCGCCTATCTGGTGGACAAACATGTAGGCCGCGCACATGCCAATAAAAGCCTGCACATCATGATCATTGATGATGCCCATCAGGCCGAAAAGCCTCAACCCGGCATCCCGCTTGATCTGAAAACTCAAAACCCCATTGTACAGCGCGCTCTGCACATCATGCAGCAAAACATTGACACGCCGATCTCCATTCAGGAAATTGCGCAGCGCATGGGCAAGAGCAAGCGCCAGATAGAACGTTACTTCCGCCTGTCTTTGGAAACATCGCCACAGGTTGCTTTCCTCAATATTCGGTTGGATTTGGCGCGCCACTTGATCGAGAAAAGCCAAAAATCTGTTGCACAAATTGCGGTTGATTGTGGTTTTTGCGATTCATCCCACCTCAGCCGCATGTTCCGCCGCCGGTACAGCTGTACGCCGCAGGTCTTACGACGCGTCTCTGTGACAGAAGAGAAAGTCGCCTAAAAAAATGCCGCCGAACCTGAAAGGTTGCGGCGGCATTGAAAGTTAAGAGGCTAAGTTATCGCGATAACCTAGCGCGGCTCGCTTGCAAGTCCTCTCCAAATTGCAACACACATGATAAGCAAGACGATTGTGAAAGGCAGTCCGGTGGAGATCACCATGGACTGCAAAGACTTCAGTCCGCCTGCAGAAAGCAGCAGCACGATCGCAATCAAGCCTTCAAACAGACACCAGAACACACGCTGAGGAACCGGCGCATCCACTTTGCCGCCTGCAGCAATCGTATCAATCACCAAAGAACCGGAATCGGAAGAGGTGACAAAGAAGACGATCACAAGCACGATACCGACAAAGCTTGTGATTGTTGCCCATGGCATAGCTTCCAGCATTGTGAACAGCTGAACTGGCAGCGCAGCTTGCTGAACAGCAGTGTAGCCATCATTGACAATCTGGTTGATCGCAGCACCACCAAAGATGGACATCCAAAGCACGCATACCAATGATGGAATGAGCAGAACGCTAATCAGGAACTCACGAACAGTACGACCACGGCTGACACGGGCGATGAACATGCCCACGAAAGGTGACCAGGAAATCCACCAAGCCCAGTAGAAGGATGTCCAACCCTGCATGAAGTTGACATCTTCACGACCAACCGGGCTGGAAAGTGCAGGAAGATACTGCAAATAAGCGCCGAGGAAGTTCAGAGCATCTGGCAGCAAGATCAGGCCCGGACCCGCAATAACAACAAAGAGCACCAGCAGAGCAGCCAGTCCCATGTTGATTTCGGAAAGCAGCTTCACACCCGCTTCAAGACCGCGCACAACGGAGACAAGCGCAATCGCAGTGATTGCAGCAATCAGTATGACCTGCCATGTGCTGTCAATTGGCATGCCAAACAGCTTGTTGAGGCCGGAGTTCGCCTGAACAGCGCCCAGACCAAGAGAGGTTGCGAGACCAAACAGGGTTGCGAAAACGGCAAGAATATCGATGATATGTCCCGGCCAACCCCAAACACGTTCGCCGAAAATCGGATAAAAAGCAGAGCGGATTGTCAGCGGCAAGCCTCTGTTGTAGCTGAAGAACGCCAGGCTCAATCCAACAACAGCATAAATCGCCCATGGGTGTAGACCCCAGTGGAAGATAGAGGCAGCCATACCCAGACGGATCGCTTCTTCCTGTGTGGCAGCTGCACCAAGCGGCGCCCAATCGGTTCGCACGCCATCAGCACCAACAGTTGTGCCACCCAATGAGGAGGCAAAGTGGCTGATCGGTTCAGAAACACCGTAGAACATCAATCCGATGCCCATACCAGCTGCAAACAGCATGGAGAACCAGCTCAGATAGCTGAAGTCCGGCGTAGCTTCCTTGCCACCAAGGCGCACTTTGCCGTAAGGGCTCACCACGATTACAAGGCAGATGATAACAAAAATGTCGGCAGCGCCAATAAAGAACCAGTCAAAGCTCTTCGTGACAGTAGAAAAGAGCGTGCTGAAAACGGAGTTTGCTTGCTCTGGTAAAAGTAAGGTGTAGGCAACAAATGCAACGACAGCTAATGCTGAAATAGCGAATACTGGATTGTGAATGTCAAACCCAATGGGTCCAAATTTTCCTTCAATGTTATCTTGGCCAAGACTGTAATCCGAGTCTGCCATGTCGTCCGATGGACTATCCATAATATCCGCCGGAGGCCGGTCGGAATTGCGTAAATCAGTCATGAAGCTTCTCCTGTGTTGGACCGTTTATCTTGTGGTCAGGAGAGATCCTTGGGCTGGACCCTTCTTATCGTTCTTATTGATTTAGATACACTTTTTTATTGTCACTTATCAATGGATGGGGGAGTGCCAAACACTAAAGGTCCACTTCAATGTCTGACAAAGGTGTTGTGCAGCAAATCAGGATTTTACCCTGATCAATTTCCCGTTTTCGAATGCCTCCGCCATGTTGCATGTCGGTTTCACCCGAAACCAGTTGAGATTTGCATGTACCACAAATACCGCGTTGGCAGGATGCCATCGGCAAAATACCAGCTTCACGCGCAGCAGAAAGGATTGTCATGCCCGGCCCACACTCAACCACGTGACCGGTCTTGGTGAAGGTGACCCGATAGGTTTGGTCGCTGATTTCCGGCGCAGAAATCTTATCCTCAAAGGTACCTGCTGTCTCAGCCCCAAAGTCAAAGCTTTCTTCATGGTAGTTGGCCATGTCGAAGCCTGCTTCCTGCAGCATGTTTTGCACGCCTTCCATGAAACGGGCAGGGCCGCAACATAAGATCTTCCTGTCTTTAAAGTCTGGCGACATAAGTGACAGCATCTGAAGGCTCAAACGACCTTCAAACCCGCTCCAGCTGTTGTATCCAGATGTCGTGCTGCAAGTAAATGAGAGCTTGAAGGCAGGGTTTTGTGCAGCCAGCAACTCCAGTTCATGTCTAAAGATGATATCCGCAGGTGTGCGTGCGGCATGAATAAAATGCAGATCTGTCGGCTCTGCAAGATCGCAGGCCGTGCGGGTCATTGACATCATGGGTGTGATGCCACTGCCTGCTGAAATGAATAACAGCTTCTCTTCCTGCGTGGCATCAGTGGTGAACTCACCAGCAGGGCCAGAGACATTCACTTCCTTACCCGGCAGCATGTTGTCCAAAAGCCAGTTGGAGCCCGGACCACCCGGCACCCGTTTGACCGTGATTTCAACACGATAGGGCCGCGCAGCAGAAGCGGAAATTGTGTAACTGCGCATGATCATGCCTTCAACCGGAAGCTCGAAGGTCATATGTTGGCCGGGATAGAACCTGAAAACCCGAGGTTCACGTGCAGAAAACAGGAACGTCTTCACATCATGCGTTTCCTGCCGCACTTGTCGGCAGACCAGAACATCATCCACTTCCGGATCCCACATGGGGATCCGGGTCGCTTCGGTGAAGTGTTCTTCATCGTAGTCCTTGACGGTCTTCAGATCATCAAAAGTTACGTTCTGAGTCATGCGTCCGCCATTTCAACATCACCGGCAGGCATGTGCGCTTTGTGGCGTTCAATATACCAGTCACACAGTGCTTCTACATGAGGCTCTGTGTATTCCGAGTATGGGCCTTGCTCATAAGCAGGGTCTTCACTGCCAAGCTGTGCCAGGCGCACCAGATCCGCATCCTGCTGGTTGGTCATCATCCAGACCTGCTTCAGATTGTCGAGGTTGTAATCTTCTCCCTCAATCGCATCCTTGTGCACCAGCCACGTGGTCCGCACCAGCGTACGGTCCGGCGACAACGGGAAAGCGGCAAAGGTCACGATGTGATCACTCATGAAATGGTGCCAGGAGTTGGGATTATGCCAGAAGCTCAAGCCACCAAGCTTGGCGTCCTTGAAGTTTCCAAGCAGCTTCTTGCTGGCGATCTTGGTGTCCAGAGTATGGGACTCGCCTTCGCCCATCAAAGGCAGGCGAATGCAACGGAAACTGGTGGCGTTGGCAAGTTTGTCCACCTCGGCAGAAGGCAGGCCAGCGGCCTCCCAGCGCTTATGCTCGCTCTCAAGCAAAGACAGATATTTGTTGACGTCCGCAGTCCGCCGCTCATCCATTTCATCGGGCGAAAAGCCAAAACCGAATTCGGAGAGTGGAACGGTGAGCTGCGGATGAGTACCTTCGCAGTGATAACACTCACGGTTGTTCTCAAGCGTCAGCTTCCAGTTGCCTTCTTCAATCAGATCAGCCGTATAAGCCACCTTACAGTTGGCAATATCATGAGGAGCAATATAGGTCTCCATGATCTGCGCCATCTCTTCAATGTCTTCCGGAGGGTTCTCCGCAAGGCAAATAAAGATGAGACCTGCAATTGAACGCACATGAACGGTCTTCAGGCCATGACAGGTCTTGTCGAAGTCCTTGCCCATATGCTCGGCCAGAATGAGTTCGCCATCCTCGTTATATGTCCACCCATGATAGCGGCAAACAATATTGCCGATTGTGGCCTCAGGCTCATCAATGAGCTTCGCACCACGATGCCGGCAGATGTTATGAAAGCCGCGGATGTACATGTCATCGCCGCGCAAAAGCAGGACGGATGTCTTGCCGATTTCAACGGTAATGCAATCGCCCGGTTCCGGAAGCTGAGGTTCAACAGCTACGAAAATCCAGTGTTTGCGAAAGAAGACCTCCATGTCCAGATCAAGAATGTCGGGAGCACTATAGAAGGGGGCGTTGAGGCTTTTGCCCTTTTCGCGGTGAGCTATAAGATCTTGAATGTAAGACGGAACGCTCATGTTCAGATACCTCGGCTTAAAATGATGCCTGGGAAGTTGACCGGTGCAGGTTGCTGAGATGATCAGGTGTCTGGCCTGATCGTGAAGAACAAGTCGATAGAACGTCAATCACTTCTGTATGAGGTGATTTGGAATTAGCGTGCTTGTAAAGAGGCTTAGCGTAGTTTGTTAAAGAGAATTCAGAGAACACCAAAGAGGCATGACTTGAATTCAGCCACACATGATCAAAACCGGTGGAATGAACTGAAGCTGGCTCAGCACAGACGAGCCAGGAGTTCGTCGATTTGCGGCAAGGCCTGTGTTTCGCACAAGCATTGGAAAATGCTGACTGATACACTTTAAGCCTCCCTCTTACAGTGTGACAGTTCTCTAAAATTTCATGGGCAGTTTCTTTGCGTCAGGCCCGTGAAACTCGAGAGTAATCAGGAAATCTAGTTCGAATTAATCTCATGGAGGCAGGAAGTTTGAGGCACATTGACAGTAAAAATGCGACGCCTCTACGTTGCTCCCGCTGCAAATTCAAGACAGCCTCAACCACACGGTGAATTGATAGGTTGAATGACAGAGATTCTGGGCAGAAATGCTGCAGAAAATGCTTAGGCATCTGACGAAAACGTCAGGCTGATCCGCAGGAGGTATGAGCAAAAGCTCAAATAAAATTGAAGAGAGACAGGATAAATGCGCTCAAGAAAAATGCGGCCCTAAAGGCCGCATTCAAACTCCGCAACAGCTACCGTCAGCAACCTCATCACATGGGGCACAAACGATCGCCAAACATCCAGCCGAAACTGGTTCTGCTCTTCTCGTGTCAGGATCACCTGCACACTGTCAAAAATAGTCCGCACCCCACGACCACTCTTCAACTCCGCAAGGTTTCGTGGACAGGACGTAGAGAGCAGCTCCTCAGCTTCAGGACCTGAAATTCGGATACTAACTTCCCGACTGGAAATGTCTGTCAGACTATGAACAGCGTCCGGATAGATCGCAGCCAATGATTGCTCGATTTCTGAACGCGCCTCCATTGGACAGGTCAGCATCCACTCATCCGGCCCCAATTTTAGGGCGAACAAGTCGCCTGACTGACCAGTCTCGCTGATGGATGAGGGCAGCTCAAAACCGAGTGCTTTTGACATAGCAACGGTGTTTTCGCGCTTACAACGCAAACTAAAACGGCCCATTGCTGGCAGTGTTTCGACTGTACTATTGAAAGCCATGTGTGCCACTCCCTTACATCTTAATCCGGTCGCCATCAGGATCGTAAAACACGGTCCCGCTGACAGTTGCACGATGGGTTTGACCTGGCATTGGAATATCTATTGAGGTGCCATTCCGCTCAAAACCACCTTCAATCAAAGCCATAGCAATGGAACGCCCCAGTGCTTCACTCCAGTACGAAGACGTCACATGCCCCAACATCTTAGCAGGGATAGCAGTGTCACCGCTCTCAACAATCTGCGCGCCTTCCTCCAGCACAACATTTGGATCTTCCGTCAAAAGACCAACCAGTTGCTTTCGGTTTGGCAACAACATATCAGGCCGCGTCAAGGAACGCTTGCCGACAAAATCAGGTTTCTTCTTGCCAATGGCCCAGGTCAGGCCTGCATCCGCTGGCGTAACAGTGCCATCGGTGTCTTGCCCAACAATGATAAAGCCTTTTTCTGCCCGTAAAACATGCATGGTTTCAGTGCCATAGACACACATGTCATACTTCTTGCCTTCCTGATAAAGCATCTCCCAAAGCGCGCGCCCATGCTCAGATGGAACGTTCACTTCAAAACCCAGTTCACCAGTAAAGCTGACGCGGAAGAGACGCGCTTCAAAACCACCCACAGTGCACTCACGAAGCGCCATATGCGGGAAGGCTTCAGCAGAAAGATCTGTACCTTTTACAAATGGTTCCAGCACCTTACGAGCATTCGGCCCATTCAGCGCAATGGTCGACCATTGCTCGGTCGTAGATGTGAGCCACACATCCAGATCAGGCCATTCGGTCTGTAAAAAGTGCTCCATCATAGTCAAAACACGCGCCGCACCACCAGTTGTGGTCGTCACATGGAAGCGGTCTTCACTGATCCGCCCGATAACACCATCATCCCGAATGAAACCATCTTCACCCAGAAGCAGACCATAGCGACACCGACCAGATGCCAGCTTTGTCCATGGATTGGTATACATCCGGTTCATGAACTCGGCAGCATCCGGCCCGACAACTTCAATCTTGCCGAGAGTAGAGGCGTCAAACATGCCGACAGAAGCGCGTGTTTCTCTGCATTCCCGCGCCACCGCCGCGTGCATATCTTCACCAGCCTTGGGGTAATACCACGCACGGCGCCACAAGGAGACAGGCTCAAACACAGCACCGTTCTCTTCTGCCCAACTATCAATGTTGGTCTTGCGCGTTACTTCAAACAGCTCATCCTTATGATAGCCTGCAAACGTTCCAAATGTCGTGGGTGTATAAGGCGGACGGAACGTGGTCAGGCCAACCTTGGGAGTAGGGCGCCCAAGTTCATTCGCAGCGATCTTCAAACCATTCATGTTTGACATCTTGCCCTGATCGGTCGCCATGCCATTGGTCGTAAAGCGTTTTACGTGCTCAATGGAGAGCATACCTTCGCGCACAGCAAGGCGAATATCTTTGGCTGTCACATCGTTCTGAAAATCAACAAAAGCCCGGCGCGCCAGCTTGTCATCGTTGCTTGGCAGCTCTTCCATAACAATACCAGAGCCTGCTCGATCCCCATCAACATCAACGGAAAGACCCGGCGCATTCTGCCCCAATGAAATCAAAGCTTGCTGAGCTGCATGCACACCATCATCAAAAGCGGCCTGCTGGCTCCATAACCCACGCCCACCACCCGCGATATGACACCGTTCGGTTCGCTCACCAGGCAAGAAGACTTCGTTCTCTTCATCCCAATGCAAACTGCCTTTGGTATGAGAGAACAAGTGAAGGGATGGGGTCCACCCACCACTCATCAAAACTGCATCACAAGGGATGGAAATGATGTCTGTAACGTGCTGATCGCCAGAAATCCTGCCGACTTTCACCCCGGAGACGCGCTTTGTCCCGCTTACTGACGTTACACTGTGACCTACCTTCGCCGCTATGCCGCGTTTTTGGGCTTCCGATTGCAAGTAGTCATTCACAGTGGTGCGTACATCAACAATCGCAGGGATTTTCACACCTGCATCAGCAAGGTCAAAGGCGGCGTACCAGGCTGAATCGTGGGATGTAACCACAACAGCAGCATTACCAACCTTCACGCCGTAGCGGTTGAGATAGGTCTGCGCCGCACCTGCCATCATCACACCTGGACGATCATTACCCTCAAACACCAACGGGCGCTCAAGTGCACCTTGAGCAAGAATGACCTCTTGCGCCCGAACACGCCACATCCGTTCTCGTGGAGCATTTGCAGGCGGGTTTTCCATGTGATCCGTGAGCTTTTCAGCAACGCCCACCATGTTCTCATGGTAATAGCCAATAGCAGTCGCACGGGTCATGATACGAACGTTGTCGCAGGCTTCAAGCTCAGCAATAACTGCTGTAAGCCAGCTCTCGGTGTTCTTTCCATCAATGGCAGATGGAGCCTCCGAAAGCAAAGAGCCTCCAAGCTCCCGGTTCTCATCGACGAGGACCACATCAGTTCCATTGCGAGCCGCCGTTAACGCAGCTGCAAGCCCTGCAGGCCCAGCACCAACAATCAGCAGTTCCGTATGCAGATAACGCGAGGCATAAGTGTCAGCATCCGGTTCGGTTGGGGAGACGCCCAATCCGGCAGACGCGCGGATAACAGGCTCATAAACCTTGTCCCAAAAGCTCTTTGGCCACATGAAAGTCTTGTAGTAGAACCCGGCTGCAAACAGCTTGTGGAGCTTGTCGTTCACAGCACCCACATCAAAGTTCAGGCTCGGCCACTTGTTCTGGCTAACAGTGGTCAGCCCTTCGTAAAGCTCCTGAACGGTAGCGCGGGTGTTCGGTTCAAAGCGACCTGCACCAGAGCGGGATGTTCCAATCAACGCGTTTGGTTCTTCTGATCCGGCTGTCACAGGACCACGCGGACGGTGATACTTAAATGAGCGCCCCATAAGATGAACGCCGTTAGCAAGCAGGGCAGAGGCAACCGTATCGCCTTCATATCCTTGGTAGGAAACGCCATCAAAAGTGAAGCGAACACGCTTATCGCGATTGATGCGGCCTTTGCCCTCAACTCTCCAGTTGTTCATTGTTCTCTTCACCTTCTGCGTGGCTAGTCGGGCAGGCCTGTCCAATCTCATAGGTGGCGATGAATTTGTCGCTCACAGTGTTCCGCAGAGCGTTGAAATAACGCCCACAACCATGTGAGTGTCGCCATTGCTCGGCATGATCTCCGCGTACATTGGAGCGAATAAACAGATAGTCGCGCCATTCAGCATCTGTTTGCTCAGCTGGGTTTTCTGGGCGTGCGATATGTGCTTGCCCGGCATATTCAAATTCCAGTTCAGGCAACTTTTCCTTGCAATAAGGACAGTGGATTAAGAGCATCAGGCTGCCTCCTTAGTGCGCCACGGCAGCAGCTGCTGCTTCATCAATCAAACGACCTGTTTCAAAACGCGAGAGCGTGAACGGCGCATTGATAGGGTGAGGATCATCTTTTGCAATTGTGTGCGCAAAAACATGCGCAGAGCCCGGCGTTGCCTTGAAGCCGCCCGTACCCCAACCACAATTGAGGTAGAGGCCTTGCACAGGGGTCTTTCCAAGGATTGGAGAACGGTCAGGCGTCACGTCAACCACACCGCCCCATTTGCGCAGCATGCGCATACGGCGGAAAATCGGGAACACTTCGCAAATGGCAGCAAGCGTATGCTCAATCAACGGCAAGCCACCACGTTGAGAGTAAGAAACGTACTGATCTGTTCCAGAACCAATCACCAGCTCGCCCTTGTCAGACTGGCTGATATAGGCGTGCACACTGTTGGACATCACCACTTGAGGAAAGATCGGCTTAACAGGTTCAGACACAAGCGCCTGAAGAGGATAGCTTTCTAGAGGAAGCTGCACACCGGCAGTATCCATCACCACAGAGGTTCCGCCAGCTGCAGAAACCGCGATCTTTTTAGCCTTCACAAAACCGCGTGCGGTTTGAAGGCCTGTGACAGATCCGTCTGGTCCTCGTTCGATTGATAGAACCGGACAGTTCTGAATAATATCAACGCCTCTTGCCGCCGCAGCGCGTGCATAACCCCAAGCCACTGCGTCATGCCGTGCTGTCCCGCCACGCTGCTGAAACGCGGCTCCCATCACAGGATAACGAGCATTGGCCGCGATGTTGAGGGGCGGGCACTTTTCTTTGGCCTGTTCAGGAGTGAGCCAGACATTATCAACGCCGTTCAAACGATTGGAGTGAATGTGACGCTTGAAGCTCTGCACATCATGAACGTTGTGCGCCAACATCATCACACCGCGCTGCGAGAACATGACATTGTAGTTCAGGTCCTGACTAAGCCCATCCCAAAGGTCGACGGCATGGTCGTAAAGGCGCGCACTTTCATCATAAAGGTAGTTCGAGCGAATGATGGTCGTGTTCCGGCCAGTGTTGCCGCCGCCAAGCCATCCCTTGTCAATCACCGCCACATTGGTGATGCCATGTTCTTTTGCCAGATAGTAGGCGGCCCCAAGGCCATGCCCACCGGCACCTACGATGATGACGTCATATTCGCTTTTTAGCTCAGCGTCAGACCATTGCGGCTCAACGTTTTTATAGCCTGTGAGCGCTCCTTTCAGGAGCGTCATTGCGGAAAATTTTGACAAGGCTACCTCCTTGGAATTCAAGAGAGATTGCCTGCTATGTAAAAATGTGTATGGTACCCTTGCGAATATTATGAGGTATTTTTGCGCAGGAGGTGCAGGTGGAGAACACAACACGGACCAAGCGGCAGCCCCGACCAGCGCTCAATGTTGGCTTCATTCTGGCCAACCGGTTCACATTGTCGGCCTTCGCCAGCTTTATTGATGTCCTGCGCCTTTCTGCCGATGAAGGAGACAGCAGCAGGCCAATTCTATGCAGCTGGAGCGTCATCGCACCTGATATGGAGCCCATCCGCGCCAGTTGCGGCGTGCGCATTCATCCTGATACCAATTTGATCGATCCAGCTCATTTTGATTACCTGGTGGTTGTTGGAGGGCTGATCGATCACATCGAACGCCTTGATCTTCGCTATGTGCACTATCTGAAATCTGCTGTGTCGAAGGACGTGCCCTTGATCGGCTTGTGTACTGGTAGCTTTATTCTGCACCGTGCCGGTTTGATGAACGGTTATAAATGCTGTGTGAGCTGGTTTCACCGGACGGACTTCCTTGAGCAATTTGATGGATTGGAGCCAGTCTCAGATCGCATTTTTGTAGTGGACCGGGACCGTATTTCCTGTTCAGGCGGAACAAGTGCGGTGCATGTTGCAGCCCATCTGGTAGAGCGTCATGTCGGCCTGCGGCAAGCCCGCAAGAGCCTTCATATTCTGATGGTGGATGAAGCTCAAGATGACAGCAAAGCCCAACCGTTCCTGCCAACGTCGCTTAAAGCCAAAGATAATCTGGTCCAAAGGGCAGTGCTGATGATGCAGCAGGAAACGGAAAATCTGCGCAGCATAGAGCAGCTTTGTAAGATGTTGGGCGTTGGACGACGCAGTCTTGAAATGAAATTTAAGTCTGACCTTGATAAATCCCCAGCCGAAGCACTCAGTCATATACGAGTAGAAGAAGCCAAACGCTTACTGGGAGAAACAGAGGCAACCATCACAGATGTTGCCATACGGTCCGGCTTCTTTGACGCATCTCACTTTAACAAAGTCTTCCAGAAACACACCGGCATGACCGCAAGTGGATATCGCAATTCCTTACCTGCTTAAGAAGGCTTCTTCTTAAGCAGCGAACCAACAAAGCCAAACAATCCTGCCCAAATAATTGAAGACAGCACTGTGAGGCAAATGCGCAGCAGGCCAGACATTTCTCCAAGAGGCACACCCAGCAGCCAACTGGCCGTAATGAAGGGAAACAGAAGAATATTCGCGAGTATTGGCGAAACCTGAAGGCCGATAAAAAACCCTAGAGGAACAGCAATCAATCCGAATGCGGCCCCAAAAATGATGAAGATGTAAATCATGGCCTCAATGAAGTATGCAGTTTGAACCTATCTCCAAGTTTTGTCAGCTCCACGTTTCTCTGTAAACCAGTATTATTGTGAAACTCGCTATTGAAACCTGTCATAAACTTTAGAACCGTAGTTGGATCAAGCTTTTACGCGCATCATTTTAGGATCATACAGAGGTGATAAGTGTACGTCACAGGGTACCAGTTCTGTTGCAACTTCCAGCTCATACTTGCCACCAAGAACAAACTCACGATCGACACCATCGGTATTGCGGACATAGCCCAAGCCGATGGATTTTTGCAACGTATGACCAAAGCCACCGGATGACAGCCAGCCGACCCTTACACCGTCGCGATAAATCGTTTCTCGGCCTGACAATATGATGTCACCATCAGTTACAAAAGTCGCCAGCATCTTTTTGACACCGTGTGTTCGTTGTTCTTCAATGGCACCACGGCCTTTGAAGGCTATATTCTTCTTGAGCTTCACTGCCCAGCCAAGGCCGGCTTCTTCTGGGGTGTGATCGGGACCTATGTCACTCCCCCAGGCCCTGTATCCTTTCTCCAAACGCAGCGTTTCAATAGCTCTGTATCCAGCGTTACGCAGCCCAAACTCCTGTCCGACTTCATGAAGCGCAGCATAGACGGTTGTCGCATACTCAACCGGCAAATGCAGTTCCCAGCCCAGCTCCCCAACATAGGTCACTCGAAGCGCATGAACAGGACAGCCTGCAATGCCGATTTTGTGAGCTTGGCCAAACCGAAAATGATCATTACTCACGTCATCACGGGTTACACGTTTCAAGATCTCGCGAGAGTTGGGACCCATAAGTGAAAGGACCGCATAAGCTGATGTGACATCTACAAGCTGAACATTCATACCCTCTGGAATATTGCGGGAAATCCAATCGAAATCATGAGTGGCAAAACCTGTTCCCGTGACAATGTAATACTCATCTTCTGCCATTCGCACGCACGTCAAATCGCATTCAATACCGCCATGATCGTTGAGCATCTGCGTGTAGATCAGTGAGCCGATCGGCTTATCTACGTCATTTGCCGCAATCCAGCTGAGTGCATCGACTGCATCAGGTCCCTTGAGTGTAAATTTCGCAAAGGATGTCTGGTCGAAGAGCACTGCAGAGGAGCGGGCTGCGTTATGTTCGCGGCCAACAGGTTCGTGCCAATTGGGCATCGCAAACGTATAGATGTCTTTTTGAGCTTCTCCATTTTGAGTATCTGCATACCAGTTGGCGCGTTCCCATCCCAGTTTTTCGCCAAACACCGCGCCATCTACTTTCAAAAACTCATAGAGCGGTGATTTGCGGCAGGGACGGCCGCTTTCATGCTCCTCATTCGGCCACGCCATTGTGTAGTGTTTGGCATAGGCTTCTTTTGTTCGTGTGCGTATCCAGTCGCTATCAAAGTGCGGACGTCCAAAACGCCGAATGTCGACAGGCCACAAATCAAAGGGTGGTTCGCCTTTTGCAATCCATTCTGCCAGTGCCATTCCAGCGCCACCACCAGCGGCGATGCCAAACGCATTAAAGCCCGCATTGACGTAAAAGTTTTTGAGTTCAGGAGCTTCACCCATGATGAAATTGCCATCCGGTGTAAAGCTTTCTGGTCCGTTGATCAGTTCTTTGATACCAGCAGTCTCCAAAGCCGGAACTCGGCCAAGAGAAAGCTCCATCAATGGTTCAAAGTGCCCAAAGTCGCTGTCGAGCAAAGTGTAGTGGAAGTCTTTTGGAATGCCATCCTCGGCCCAGGAAAGGGGATTGGCTTCATATCCGCCCATAACAAGGCCGCCGACCTCCTCCTTGTAATAGGTCAGTCGGTCCGGATCTCGAAGCGTTGGCAAATCTCTGGGTACGCCAGGTATCGGCTCGGTGACCATGTACTGATGCTGCATTGGTACCAAAGGCACATTCACACCAACATGCTTTGCAAAGTCTCGCGTCCATTGCCCGCAGCAGGCAACGACAACAGCGCAGTCAATCCGGCCTCGGCTGGTTTCAACGCCTCTGATTACTCCTTTGTCGACATCAACACGCAGCACTTTCGTGTCTTCAAAAATCTGAGCCCCTGCTAAACGAGCCCCCTTGGCAAGAGACAGTGTAATATCTGAAGGGTTTGCCTGACCGTCACTTGGCAAATAAGCGGCGCCAATAACATCGTCGACTTGCATCAAAGGCCAGAGATCCTGAGCTTCTTTAGGTGTCAGAAGCTGCATATCTAAACCAAAGGAATGCGCAGTCGTGGCCTGACGTTGCACCTCAGTCCATCTCTCATGATTACAGGCAAGGCGAAGACCGCCATTCATCTTCCAACCAGTTGCCTGTCCGGTCTCGTCTTCAAGGCGCTTGTAAAGATCAACGGAATACCCAAGGAGTTGAGTGATATTGGCATTTGAACGCAATTGCCCAACCAGCCCGGCAGCATGAAAAGTTGTGCCAGACGTCAGTTTTTTCCGCTCAAGCAAAACAACATCCCAGCCCAGTTTTGCAAGGTGGTAAGCGGTCGAGCACCCGACAATGCCGCCACCTACGATCACAGCCTTCGCCGTTTTTGGCAATTCTTTCATCTCAACCTCACTTCAACTGCAAATCAGCATATGCATGCTCAAACCGGAGCAAGTTTTCTCTGGTATAGCTGGCGTAATCGAACTGTATTTTGGATGTCTGCTCAGACACCATGCTCCACATACTCTCGCGCAGTAAGGATGCGCATTTCATGGCACTGTATTGGGCCCAAAGTGCATCGGAGATCGGCTCGTCAAAGTATGTTTCGAGCAGTATTTCTTGCAGACCTTCAGACAGACTTGCATTTGTTGCTAGACCTCCCAGATCGAACAACGGAGAGTTCAGGCCAGCGTACTCCCAGTCCACCAGCCAAAGCCGCTCATTCTCATTTAAGATGTTCGCTGGAAGAAGATCGTTGTGACAAAGAACCAACTGCACCTTCCCAACCGCACGCTCAAGCTTTTCAGCCTTGGCCATCAACGCATTGAGGCTCGGCAGATGATCCGAGTCCATAAGGCGAAGTGTTTCGGCATAATCGCGCAGGATGTGAAAGACCCAGAAGGCGAGGACAGGGCCACGTATCAGTTGCGTTGCTTCTTTGTGAACTTTGGTCAGGACACCGGCGATAGAGCGTAGTCTTTGCGGATCTTGGATATCGGCTTCGCTCAATGGTTCAGCGTCAACGTAATCCTGAACCAGCGCACCTTTTTGGAAGTAACGGACAGCAGGAGCAATGCCTGCGGCATGGGCAGCCCGGCAAGCTGAGAGTTCGTTGAACCGCATAACCCCATGTTCTACGATGTCTTCTCCAAGGCGCACCACATAAGTGTGTCCTTCATCAGTGATCTTCACATTGAAGTTCGTAATGCCACCGCCCAGAATTTCGGCATTCATTGGTTTCTTCCAAAATGGCAGTTCAAGGGCTCTTGTTACGGCTAATTCCTTTGTCAGTGTTTCGCTCATGTTGCCAACCCCAATCTTGCTCGAGAGGATTTCGCAAGCGCGGACAAAATCCGATCCGCGATGATTGCAATAAAGGCTACGGCCAAGCCTGCGACAATGCCTTGGCCTGTATTTGCTTTCGTAAGTGCAATGTAAACTTCCTGCCCCAAATCCCGCGTGCCAACGAGGGCAGTGATCACCAGCATGGACAATGCCAGCATAATCGTTTGGTTCAATCCCAACAGCAGTGAGGGAACAGCCAAAGGAAGCTTTATACGCCAGAGCAACTGCCAACGTGTACATCCAGATACCTTGCCAGCCTCAATCACTTGCGGACTAATCTCGCGGATCCCATGGGCGGCGTAACGCAGAGCAGGGGCCATTGCATAAAGCACGATAGCAACCATGGCGGAAAACTCACCAACGCGGAAAAGCATGACGACAGGGATCAGATAGACAAAACTTGGGAGCGTCTGCAGAGTGTCAACCAGAGTGCTGAGGACTCTGTCTGCCCGCTCAGATTGTCCTGCCCACACGCCGAGCGGCATCCCAATTGCTGCTGCTATTAGAACTGAAACACCGCAGAGGTAGACGGTGATCATTGCATCCCGCCACAATCCATTGGCAGCAACAAAACCTGCTAGTGTGGCGCATAACACCCCTAGTCGCCAACCACCAACGCGCCACCCGATAAGCCCGAGCGCTATGATGCCCCAAGCCCAGGGAATGCCTACAAAGAAACGTTTTATCGGCAAAAGAAGGTAGGTCAGTAACGCCGTCTTGATTGCTTCAAAAACCTCAAAGAAGTTGATGTTGATCCATTTGATGGCCTCATCCCAGAAAGAGCCAGTGGTGAGAACCATGGCCTCAGGATAACTTTGAATTGCCGGAAATACCTTTCCAAGAAGTGCTAGTAAAACCGTGAGTGCCAATGCAATGACAGCGTACATCAGAGGCGTCATCTGAGTTACAGATGAACCTTGGGTCTGCGAGTGAACATTCAGCGAAAAAGCTTGACTTAGCCGGTCCAGCGCAATCGCGATCACGACAATTGCCAAGCCAGCTTCAATGCCTCCCCCAATGTCTAAACGACGCAGTGCAGCCAAAACATCGTAGCCCAGCCCACCAGCGCCAATGATGGAGGCGATGATCACCATGTTCAGCGAGAGCATGATGACCTGATTAACACCTACCATTAAGGTTGGCAGAGCAGAGGGCAGCAACACCTTCCACATCATCTGGCGCGACGTACAACCCGCCATGCGTCCGGCTTCATGCAGCGGCTCAGGTACGGATTGTAATGCAACAAGCACCACACGAACCATGGGAGGCATGGCATAGATAATCGTGGCCACTAATGCAGAGACCGGCCCAAACCCGAACAGAAACAAGATTGGCACAAGGTAAGCAAAGATCGGGACTGTCTGCATTAAATCGAGCAAAGGGCGCAGGAACCGCTCAAAGCGCTCTGAACGATAAGCCAGAATGCCAAGCATTAATCCGCTAAGCACACCGAAAGGGACTGCAATAGCAATGGACGCCAAAGTCACCATCGCACTTTGCCATTGACCGAAAACAGCCAGATAGAGGAAACAGCCACCCACCAAAGCTGCAAGTCTCCAGCCACCTGCTTTCACTGCCAATAAGATCAGAAGAAAGGTCACAGCGATCCAGCTCATGGAAGGGAAGATCTCAACGGCTTGTTGACCGAGACCAGAATGAAACCCATCCGCAAGAAAAGCACGCATTGTGTTGTATGGCGCTTCAATTAATGCCGAAAGAAACCGCGTCAACTGGCGAAAAGTGAAAAGACCAAATCCCGCATCTTCCACAAGCCAAGCCATGAAAGTGCTGATCCTTTCATCCAGTCGCCATTGCCAGGCATTTGGAAACTTAATGATCCAGCGGGCATTGAGTGCCTTGTAAAGTGGAAAGGAATAGCTTGAGAGAAGCCAGGTTGAAGCGAAAAGCAAAAGCCAAAAGGAATGAGGGTTGCGCAAGCTGTCACGGAGATGGAAGTTCATTCCACCAACTCCTGCCCAAGCATTACGCTGACAATCTTGTCACGATCGATAGTACCAACAGGTACACCGTCATCGTCCAACACCCGAAATGCACGACTGGTTTTCCCAACCTCAGAAACAACATCTGCAACCTTCATGCTATAGCTTAAATCGCCTGCATATGCCCCGGCAGGACAGCCCGCCTTCATAATCGTTTCAAGTTGAATGACTTTGGTTCTGGGAATATGGTGTGTAAATTCCTCGACATAGTCAGTCGCGGGATTGCTCACCAGTTGCTCTGGTGTCGCGATCTGAACAATTTCTCCGTCTTTCATCACGGCAATCCGATCAGCCAGCCGAATGGCCTCTTCAAAATCGTGCGTGATGAAGAGGATCGTCTTATGGAGTTTGTTTTGAAGCCGCAGGAACTCATTCTGCATTTCTCTGCGAATGAGAGGATCAAGCGCTGAAAAGGGTTCATCCAGAAACCACAGATGCGGATCGCCAACCAATGACCGCGCAATGCCAACACGCTGCTGTTGCCCACCTGAAAGCTCTCTCGGATAAGCCGTTTCACGCCCATTAAGACCAACAAGCTCAATCATCTCATAGGCACGTGCTTCGCGATCTGGTCGGTGAACGCCTTGAACATCCAAGGGAAATGCAACATTTTGTAAAACAGTTAGATGCGGGAGCAGCGCAAATTGCTGGAACACCATGCCCATCTTTTTACGTCGGACGTCGATCAACTCTCGTTCAGACATTGCCAGAAGGTCTTGGCCTTCAAAGTGGATTGAACCGGCAGTTGCTTCTATGAGGCGAGACAGACAGCGTACCAGTGTGGACTTTCCGGAGCCAGACAGGCCCATAATAACAAAGATCTCACCTTTCATAATCTGAAGGTTTGCGTCACGAACCGCACCCGTCAGATTTGCCCGCTCTAAAGCTGAGGTGTCTGGAGAACTGTCTCGACTTTGCAAAAATGTGCCTGCGTTTGCCCCATAGATCTTCCAGAGGCCTTTACAATCCAAAAGCACTGGCTGGTCCATGAAACATCTCCGTAAAACGCTGATATTGGACATAAAACTGAGCTTGCAAAGACAAGAAGGAACAGACCCTCGATCTGAACCTGCTCATCTTGAACGCTCTACTTTATCCAGCTAACCCAACGGTTTTTGTTGGCAGACAGCCACTCTTCAACAACACCTTTGACTGACTGCCCCTCCAGATCGACTTTGGAGATCATAGCGCTCATCTCGGTATTGCTGACATTGAAGTTAGAAATCGCTTGAGCAGCACCAGGCCATTTTTGACTCAAACCTGCCCAGGCAACTTTCCAGATGGGGCCAGTGGGTTTGCCACAATCATAAGCCGCAGATGGATTTACACCGATTGTTGCATCTTGATAGCAAGCAGCAGAGTAGGGCGGAAATTCGATAAATTTGCCCTCATATTTGGCTGGTGCCCAGTGAGGCTCATAAAGCCATAAAATAATTGGCGCTTTTCGTTGATATGCCGATTCCAGTTCTGCAAACAAAGCTGCATCTGTTCCGGCATGGACAACTTCATAGTCAAGTTCAAGTGCCTCAACACGCTCTTCATCAAAGCCGCCCCATGTCACCGGACCGCCAAGATACCGTCCCAAGGGAGCCGTTTCTGCAGTGGCAAATACATCTGCACAGTCCTTGAGCGCTTCCCAGTTTGGCAAACCGGGACAAACCTCTTCCATATAAGAGGGGTACCACCATTCCTCGATGGCAATCATGCCACTTTCACCAAGACTGACAACATTTCCAGTCTCAATGGCTTCATCCATTGCTTCCCGGCCAGTTGTCTCCCAGATCTCCATTGCAATGTGCAGATCACCAGTCTTTAGGCCCGCAAATTGAGCGATGTAATCCGCTTGAACATACTCGATGTTGTAACCAGCTTGCTTGAGAACCTCACCCATAATGGTGGTTGTGATGATTTGACCGGACCAGTCATGAGTGGTGATTTTGATTGGATCTAGTGACTCAACTTCAGCAATTGCTGAGCTAACTCCCCAAGTCATAACCAAAGCAATTGATGGAATTACTGAGTATTTCATTTGGTCCCCTCCCGCAGATGATCCAATTCATCCATCCGCTGCAAGAATTTGAACCCGACCCCAATCAACTCCAGCAACGACAACTTATCTTACGTTGGGGTATTTGTATAAATCAACATAATGACACAATAAAATCTACTAATACCGATTCAAGGTGTGTGAAATTGTGGCTTTATGAGGTGTTTTATGTTTTAGATTGGAGAGCTTAAGCCATGTCTATGCAGGATTAATACGGATTAGATTGAATGGAAAACATCAACAATCAGACACAACGTGAAATCCTGAACGCAATAAAAACAGCAGGTGGCACAAGCCGAATCGTCACACTTGCCACGAAGCTGAAACTATCTGAAGAGACCATTCGAAGGAACATCAAACCCCTCGCGAAAGAAGGTCTGCTTGAGAAAGTCCATGGTGGTGTTCGCCTATTCGCTGAAGAGGACCAAGAGAGCAGTTTTCATGCGCGGATGCAGGAATGTCCGGAGGCAAAACGGAAAATTGCAGCAACTGTCGCCAGTATGATTGAAGACGGTAGTTCTCTGTTTCTTGATGTGGGAAGTACAACAGCTTTTATTGCCGAAGCGTTGCAAGACCATAAGCGCCTGATGGTTGTAACGAACTCGGTCGCAGTTGCTTACAAGCTTGCTACGCGAAACGACAATCGGGTTTTTATGGCGGGAGGTGAACTCCGGGCTCATGATGGCGGAGCATTCGGGGCAACCGTTACGAGCTTCTTTGATAACTTTGAAACAGATTACGCCATTCTGTCAGCAGCGGCGATCAACGCCAGCAAAGGGCTAATGCTGTTCGACCTGGAAGAAGCCCAGATTTCCCGCACAGTTATGAAGCATGCGAAATGTAAGATTGTGGCAGCTGATACCAGAAAATTCACCAGATCAGCACCCATCACTGTATGTGACCCAACGCTCATTGATGTGCTAGTAAGCGAGAAAGAACCCGCAACAGAATTCCACCAAGCCGCAAAAATCTGGCAAGCAAAAATCGTTATCGCAGATTGAGCTAGTGAAAAAGCATCCGGTTTATTACAAAGCTGCAAAGGACTCCGCCGCTAGAACGAAAGAAGCTCCCATATCAAGCGACTGATGCCAACAACTCTGGGCGTTGCATTCTGCTTGCCTAATTGATCCGCAACAAGCGTTTAAGCTTAGTTTGGAATCCGCCGCGTTTCTCTTTCCGTGCTAATTCCTCTTCAGAGATGAGAAACGTTACTTGCACCACATAGCGTTCGCCTTTGAACGAAGGATGGCCATGCCAGCTTGTTTCTGAGCGTTTGAATGCGAACACGTTCCCAGCGAGTGGAGAGACTTCCTCCGCATAGTCGTCCATGTCAGTGTCTCCATTAAGGGCACGAATGGCACCGCCAGCGGCGTCATCCCAGTCTTCATTGAGATAGATGAGCATGGTGCAGATCTTGGATTTGGAATCGTTGTGAATACGGCCATCACCGTGTTTGGACAAGCGACGCACAGTGATCATCCGTGGCTTGTCCATAAGATCCAAACTGAGTTTTTCCGAAAGAATTTCAGCCAGTTCCGGTTTATAAAGATCATCTACAAGTTGCTTGAATGCGCCAGTCGATTCAAGTTTAGACAACGGAAGATACCCAGTCTGTTTGATATCCGGATAATCACGACGAACATCAGCAGCTTGCTTCTTGGTCAGTACATTTTCCCCCACCAGATACTGGAAAGGAGTTGTACGAGTATTGGAGTCTCTGAGAGCATCGAAATTGATCATTTTCCAACTTCCCTGACGCAGCAAAAAACAAGTGGTAGCTGTAGCACAGGTTAGAAAAGCCAAAAATTCTCAGTTCTGAGTGCAGAAAATTTGAGACTGCAATTTAAATGGTAAAGGATCAAATCGATCAGAGAGATCGCTTATGTTGATTTGGCTGTGAAATAGTAGTTCACTATCAAAAAGTCTGTTCTACGCGCCTGATTTTTAAGTTCAGGAGAACAAGTGCATAGGGAAATGCCATTTGAAAGAAATCCTCCAGTCAAATGGCATTGCAGTCTTTTTATAGATGCCATTCAGCGAGACCGATGCGTTCTGAGCTGTCTACCCGCAACGTGATCGGTTGGCTGTCCTTGTCGTGCATGAGGACCGTATCCGCCCCCACACATTCAGTGAGCATGATTACGATGTTTCCTCGTGACAAACTGTCTGTGTGAATGGTCCCACCCGGAAGCATAATAGCTTTGCCATCCGGAACTTTAATATTGGCCAGTGCAAACTGGTCGTCTTTGATTTGCTTGCCCACGGTAATAACGATCTCATCCTGATCTGACGAAGCCATAAAGATATGAGGGAACTCATGTCTTTCGACGAAAAACCCATTGGCTTCTTCGAGAGAGTATTGGTGGTTTGCTGGTGTAATTTGATATTCAACGACGTTGAGATCACATTTGTCGAACTTCACTGGTACGGTTTCGCCTTTATCAAAGACTTTCACGCCAAAGGCTTGTGTTACATCTTCAAATGCAGGCGATAACTCCGTTATCATCGGAATTTCCAGTAAGACATCTGCACAGGACAGACATCCAGATGCTCCAAACACGTTTCCGGGCGCCGCGATGCTGACTGTGTTTGCATCATGCCATGTCCCTTCTATGACAGAAAAGGCGCTATCGGGCAGTGAAGACAATGATGTTTTCGTCTCCAAGATACTCTGGTGAGTGCCCGCGACCGTTTGTGAAGGAGAAGCCGGTGTAATGTGAGGGGCACTTCGATTGATAACCACATCACTCCCCGGTGGGATGATGTTATGAAGAGCGTTGGTTGTGACAGCAACTTCATTGTTGACCACACGATGTATCGATACAGCCTTTAAAGAGCTCTCTACTTTCTGACTTGAGAGTTCTGCATTATATTTGACTGTGATTCCGACATCATTCAGGCGCCGTTCCTGATAGTCTGGCAGCTTTATGCTCTTATCGGTAGAGCTTGAGCTCACCGTATGCTGTAGGTTTGCTTGTACCTGCGGCGTTGATGTTGCAAGTGTGACTGGCATCCTGGTTTCTTCTCAGAACTTGCAGGACTGATGAGCCTTTTGCTCACGAAAGGTACTCATCTTAGTCCTGACTTGATTGAAATGAACATGCTGCATCGTGCGGTCACGTCTGCATCAAGCAGACTGTGACCGAGCAATCAGCGGTTTGATGAACTCAGGCGTTATTCAGAAAGCGCCTGCAACTCAGTTTCAAACTGCGCGCGTTCTTCTGGTGTGAAGCCACGTAAGTGGTTGCCATCTGTGCGTTGCGCGATCACGTTGGCGACGAACTCGTTGGCTTTGTCCGCAGGAATATCCGGATAGTTTTGGGCCACGTAAAGGGCAATGGTCTGCTGATCTTCGTTGAAGTTGATGCCACCCGGTGTCGTGATCTGCTGTGGTTTGAAGCTTTCAGTCTGTGCCGCAATGTTCAGCTGTGCTCCACCAATCAGGCGTGGGTCTGCAACAGTCGCGGGTTGTGTGCGGCTCAAGCCTTGCGCCAGCAGGTCTGACACGCGGATTGGTTTAGCCGTACCACCCAGGTCGTTTGCCGCTTTGGCCCGCAAATCAAAGGTATGCAGCAGCTCATTAACGTCACTCAGAGATTGCTCAGCGTCGTTTGCTTTAAGTGCGCTTAACAGTGCTGCCTTCTGGTCCTGATATTCGCCCGGTTTTTTCAAACCGGAATCGGGCTTCAGAAGCTGTTCAAATGACTTTGCATCCAACAGAGCCGGGAAATGTTCTGCAGCCAAAGAACGGAACTCAGGATTGTTCTCAAGGACAGCTTCAAGCTGTGAGCTGTAATCTGCGTCAAGGTAATTGTGTTGGATCCCACGGCTGGACTGCATCGCAGCAGCACCGACCACTTCCAGACCTTCAGTCTTGGTCGTACCTGCAACTTCCAGACCCACCACGTGCTGCCAGGCCCCACCGGAAGAAAGGTCACTGAAACGCTGGTTGACGTCGTAGACTGGCTGCAACTGTGAGGCCAGTTCTCTTTCAAGGATCGGGACTTTCTTAGCTGCGCCCTCAACCACTTCGGTTCTGCTGGTTCCGCCACCGCGCTGACCGACTGCATAGACCAGATAGTCTGCTTCAAAGTCTCCACCATCTGTGCTGATGGTCAAGGGGCGATTTTCACCAGCAGAGACTTTGTTGATCTGCTGATAACGGAACACAGTGCCGCCATCAGAACGGTCATTACCCGCCTCCTGTGCCGTAAAGGTGGCCTCAATACCAACAGAGCGCACATCCCATGTCAGTGCCACGCCGGGCTTTTGATGGGGCTGCATCATCCAGAAGATGTTTTCCTTATCAACGCCGCGTGTGGAAAGCTCCATAATCGCATCTGTACCCGCATTCGGGCCCATCACCGCTACAACACGCCCGGTCAGGTCTCGTGTGCCTGCTTCGTTACGCTGGAACTGATCCAGATCCAGACAGTTGGCAGCATTGGGGTGACCAGATTTTCTGAAATCAGCCACTTCCGGCGGGACATGGTGGTACTCGTAGTCTGAGCGTTCAATGCCGGCGCCTGTGGCAAGGATGACCTTCTTGGCCAGAAGCGGCTCGCTATCTGCATCAGTCTGCACCTTATAAAGACCAGTCTCGCTGTCTCGGCTAATCTGACGGACTTCAGCATCTAGGATGTTCCCACCAGAGACCTGATCGATGCGTTGTGCATTAAGCTGAGACCATTCCTGTCTGTCAACCGGGTCCAGGCAAGAGGATGCAATTGGTTCATCACCAGGGTTCACCAGCTGCTGTGCTTGGTTGATGCACTGAGTGTAATGGCCTTTTTCATAGCCTCGTGCACCAGCCCATGGATCATTTTTGCCAACCACAAGCACGTTGTTCTTCGTGCTGTCCGCAACAATAGAGCAATCACACCGTTTCAGGCTGGTGAGGTAGGCAGCTGCTGATGTACCTCGCCCGACACAAATCAGATCATATAATGATTTGTCAGCATCAGCGTTTCCTTGCGTCGTTGCGAGTTGATCTTTGACAGCGGACTGCGTTTCAACGGCTTTTTGTTGATGCGATTGCAACGCCGGGTGAGGAGAACTCGGCGCCGGACTGCTTGTTGTGTCAGCCTGTGGTGGGATGTTGGCAGGTGCAATTGTTGGCGCCGTAGAAGTCGCTTGCGGGATGGTCATCGGGGAAGCCCTCGTTCTTATGGGGATCAGATTTTAAGGGAGTTTTGGGGAATTTCTGTTGCGAGCTCCTGTGTAAGGAGAACGCCAGATTTCAAAAGCCCAACCCAACCCTGCGCACGTTCTGCGAACTCAGAAAGGGCAGAAAAAAGGTCGTGGCGAGCCAACCCATTCATCGGAATATCCCAGAGGAGGGTGATGGTCTTGTCTGTATCTGCCAGCATTGCAAACCGCAGGCTACCGGTGCCCGCCCAAGACTGATTGACCTTTAAAAAATACTCCAGCAGAACAACCCGGTTCTCTTCTGGTAATCCGCCCAACTCCGCACTGATGGCGAGGGCATGCCTGTCTTCTTCCAGCGTCGCAATCACGTCCAAACCTGACGTGAATTGAAACAACCAACTGTCACGTGCCGGATCCGCAAACACGGATGCATCAACGAATAAGTCACTCACTTCCGTGACGAGTTTCGATACTTCGCTCGTACCAACCATAGTTTTCCGCCCTATGTCTTGCCGCCGTCCACGGCCTTATGTCTGCGCAAAACATTAGAACACGTTGCAATAGGTGATTGTGCCGATAGGCATAGCTCACAGAGGTGTGATGAAAATGTATTTTTATTGGAGGTGGGTAGGCTTAAGAGTGCAAGCCTCAATTGTTCATCATTTTCGGCTCTTGCGCGTAAGGGCAGCGGCTCTCTTGAAGAATTCGGGGTCCCAGTCAGTTATGGATGTTTCTTCGACGGATGTTTGTAGGCGCAGTGTTTGGTCGGAGACGAGGGCGGAGAAGCCGGAGCCTGCGAGATCTTCCAGCATAGCAAGTTCCATGAAGGCCTTTTGGCGGGGGGAGCGTTGTGATTTGTACTCTCCGTTCCATTTTGAGGCTAATCTTGGATTGCCAACAAAGTCTGTGAGACCTTTGCTTTCCTGCTGTTTATCTGCCTGTGCAGGCATGTCTGCGTGCGCAGGCTTTGAGCTTAACCATTCCGCCGTTTCTCCTTCTATGAAGGGGGTGCCATCGTTGAAGGACAGTTCGCGAAGTTCCGGGAGCCGGCCTATGAACGCCTGGGTGCTCTCTGTGATGGCATTAGCGACTTGTATGTGATCGGCTTTGAGAGCCAATTGAGCTGAAATGAACTGGCCTTCAATCCAAAATGGCATGGAAAAAAGCGTTGTTTCTAACTGGTGAATGATTGCTATATCTGCATTGCTTTGCTTGAGCGCTTCGCGATACTTATCGCAGGTATCTATCGATACGGCAGGAATAATAGTTCGGGACTCAGATGTTATCTGAGGCGCACCTGTTATCTCTTGCCAGCACGCATGGCGGCGCAGCTGGTAGATAAAGGGAAGGGATGGATCTTCCTGAAAGATGAGTGTGCATATCTCCGCGGTGGTGCGTTTAAAGGAACGTGCATCCATCGGAGTTGCGGAACCGATACTCCCCGTTTTTGCTCCATCTCCTGATGCAGAGGAACCTGCAGCAGTCTGCGTTTTCTCTTTCTCCGTCTGCTTCTTTTCAAGCTCAAGTCTCTCCTGAAGCACACGAAAATCTTTTACAAGGCCGTGCTCAAGCAAGAGTTCGTTTTTGGTCAGGCGAGCAAGGCTTTCATCCAGTTTTTCAGCTTCTGTGCCGGGCTTGCCGGGTAACGCATCCATGCTGAACAAACCGCAAATACGGCGTAGGATGAGATCAAATCTTCGATCTTCTTTTGGACAGAGGTCCGCTCTTGGCATTGTTAAGCAGGCATCAAGGCCTCGGATGCAACTGGTCAAAGCCCCGCGTGTTTTCCGCGTCATTCGGGCAAGCAGCACAGCTTCCAAAACTGCCAGGCTTTTTTGAGTGTTTTGCAGCAGTTGCAGCGCTTCCCGCTCTACCAGACTCCAGTCGATCGAGCCGTGAGAGAGGGTGCCGCGTTTCATCAACTCATCACTAACGGCGTCAAAGTCTGGATGATCTTCAATGTCGTCTTCAAACCTATCTGAAATGGGGGAAAGGACCGCTTTGGCAAGGTCGTCATAGGATGTTACGAAAAGAGAAGAAGCAGCCGGAGCTGCCTCTTCTGATTTTGTTTCTGATGCGGTCATACGAGTTACATCTTTGCTGGTAGGATAAGACCGGACAATGGTTGCTTGCGCGCGAGCGAACTAGCACCTTTGTGAAGCAGTGAATAAGTTGCTTTTTGACCGTCGAAACTAAATTCGATCAGTGCACCATTGCTGTCAAAGCCCTTGGTTGTCGCGAAGTCCAGCAGTCGGAAACCAGACCAAGGCCCTTTGAACGTAACTGTATGCGGACGACCTCTTCCTGCAGGGAAGACTGAAAGGCTGCTCTCTGCCTCATTCGTAAGGACGTTAGGCCAAATCACGCGGATTGGACGCCTTGGTCCATGTGAATAGGAAATGATCTGCCCTTCAATATTCATCACGGCACGACGCAATTTGGCTGCAAGAGCCACAGGCTGAATGTTGTACTCAACGCCAATGAGCCCTTCGGAGTTAAAGTAGCTTCTGCGCAGATCCAGAATGATCTTCAGGTTGTCCTGAAAATCTTTTTCGATGGCCAAGTGGCGACCATCAATGGTTTTGGGTTCGCCCGTTGCTTCATCAACAAATACAATGAGGTTTTTCTTATAGAACGTTTCGATTTTGCCGCCGGGACCGAAAAAGCTCTCAAACTCTTCAAGTGGTATTTCTTGCTCAGCTTGTTTGTTGAATGGATAGAGCTGAGCGTAGTTCAGATTATAATCCGCATAAATCTCTTCATTCCAGCTTCGCTGTAGTTCCTTCTTGGCTTCCTGCAGCAGAACCTTCCAGCTTTGGTCCGCTAATTTTGCGAAGAAGCGGTTCAATGGACTTGGCAGATCAACACCTATACGTTTGAGAGTATAGATCGGGTCCTCTCCCTGCAGGTCAATCCTAGCCTTCGCGCGTGCAAGGGCCACCTCGCCAGAGCGCTCCCCTGCTTGTCGGATGTCTTTGAGGTATTCGTAGAGTGTGTTGAGTGCAGCATCCAGATCTTCCAGATAGGCTTTTTCGCCTTCCTCCGCTTCAACCAAGCCGTTCAGATTGGAAAATGCCCGACGGACACGCAGTCCTTGCTCGCGGTAGATATCGAAGGGAAGGTCAGGGTCCACGGCCTGTTCGGCATTCAGCTTGATAAGCTTGCCTTCATAGATCTCAGTTTCACTTTTGACGCGGTTGATGAGCCGGTTCAGCGGTCGATCTGGGCCAGTCAGGGTTTCAAGAATATCAACCGCATGATCCAGATTTCTGAAATCAGTAATTTTCAAACGGTTCAGCGCGGTGTTCCAACTGGAGATGTAGTTGGTCGCATAGCGGGACACGATCTTGCGCCGGAACTCTTTTAGGTCGGCTTGAGAATACTCAACCGTATCGCGCTCATCTGCGACCCATGCATCTTCAACAGCGACGACAGAAAGGCCGTCATTCATTTTTACGAAATAGCCCAGATAAGCGTCTTTTGTGAAAAACTCTTTCACCCCAATCGGCTGATCGTTTCCGCTGCTGCTCCTGGTGCCATCAAAAACGATGTTGTAAGCAGGTCCGATATCATTTCGGAAATTAACTGATGAGGCAAGCTGTCTGTCGCTGACCTGTTCTATATTGCGGTAAAGGCGGAGGTCTCTCGGAACTTCTCTTAAGTCTCTTTGGGAGGTTTCCACCAGATCTTTGTCGAGTGCGGCTTCTAGCCCTGCAGTCTCAATGGCAAAGACCAGATGATCACGAAGAGCTTTTTGCAGTTTTAGATCACCTTCAAACTGCTCTTGCCATTTCTGTTCCATCCAGGCTTTGACCAGCAGCTCATTTCGTCGTGATGCGTCTCCCAACATGAGATAGACGCGCAAAGCTTCAAGGCGTTCATTGCTGTCTCTACCGGTCTCATTTTCTCCAAGTTTTGCGATCTCATCTCGTACGTACGCTGCCACTTCCGGGAGAAAGTAGCGTGCGAGCATGTCGACATATGCTTTCTCAACTTCCGGGCCTATTTTGTGTCCCTGGTAGAGCTCAAGCTGAGACATAAGCCAGTTTCTGCTGCGGTAGTTGCCAAAAATGTCGCTTGCCGATGTAAGGGCCCCAAGAGAGCGAATATAATTTTGCCCGGACGCGTTAGAGTTTTGTGCTGGTCCTTGCTGGAGCAGCTCTTCAAAGCTCTCAGTGATATCAACGACCTGATCTGCCCGTGCGCGGTTGCTTTCGTAGCCCATCCAGTAAGCGCTGAAAAAGCCGAGATACAACAATGAAGCCGCTAGGCCTGAGCCGATGAGTGCGAAACGCTTCGCGCGTTCAATCTTGATATTGTCGCCAGCAAGCCCAGCTTCTTTGAAGACCACCTGATCAAAGAGGGCCGAAGAGAAGTACTGCTTGGATGGGCCACTGTGAATGGGCAGGATTGGCGGCGCTATTTCGTACTTTTGTGAAGTTGCCTGCAAAACAGGATTTGTCGGAATGGCCTCCTGCCGGGCTGATGAGAAGAAGATGCCCCGAATATGAGGGGCGGTTGAAAACTTGTCTTGATGCAGGGCTTTGCCGAGGAAGCCACCCAAAATTGTACTTAAGCCAGCCATCTCACGGGTGAACAGATAGAGTTGGCGACGTTTGTGTGCTGAACGAATATCTGAGATACGATCGACAGTGGTATGATTGAGGTTTTCCAGCAATTTGGCAAAAGCTGCATTAAACTCGTCTAACCACTTGTCTTGATCTCGACCACTATGAAGGTCGAATGTAAAGCCAAATGGCTTTGCTCTTTCTGCAGTGGGCAGACATCCAATGAACTCATGGAAACCATCGATGAGGTCGAACTTGGTAAGTACGACATGGACGGTGTAGCGCGTGCCCAGCACTTCTGTCATTTCGCTCAGGCGAGCATGAATAAGTGCTGCTTTCGTGTTTCGCTCCTGAGAGGAGAGCGAAATAAGCTCTGATAGATCGAGACATAAGACAACGCCGTTGATAGGTCTGCGTGGTCGGTTGTCACGCAGGAGTTTGAGAAAGCGGCGCCATAAACCTGCGTAATGTGTTTCATGAGTGTCAGATTGCTTTCCGTTTACATGTTCAACAAACTGGCCAGCAACATCAAACAGAACCGCCTCGTCGGTTACCCAACAATCAACGTCTTTTGTCGGTTGCACATGCTTGGCGTCTTCCTGAGAGAAAAGATGTGCAAGTGGAAACTTTAAATTCGATTCAACAATAAGGGATGTCTTACCCGAACTTGGAGATCCCAAAACCACAAACCAGGGTAGTGCGTAAAGATTCTTTCCATTTCTGCGAGAACCCTTGCCTGCCCAGTTTCTGCTGATGGTTTGCAGGGCTTGGTTGAAGCCACGCTCGAACTCATTCAGATAGGATAGATCAGGTGTTTTAGGCTTTTCTCTTTTATCTTTATTTTTACTTAAATCAACTTTCTTCTTCTTTATGCTTACATAAATTAAGTTACTAGCACCCCAAATTATGGAAAACACTGCCATTGCAAGGGCGCTGTAGATTAATTTTCTTTCGCTTGAGCCTGCGAAGGAGAACACAAAATCCCTGAAGAAAAATACACTTAAAACGAGTAAAATTAGAAATATCGAGCTTATAAATATATATGATGTAGTTAATTTAATAATCGATAATAGTATAGTTTTGATTATTGAGAGAGCTCTAATTATCATTACGTTTCTCTGGTTTGTATTAATCAGGTCGAATCGCATTTTCGGGCAATATTATCTTTTTTCTCGAAATATTTACTTTGCTAATCAATATTACTAAAGTCTAATAACGGAAGTTTTACTTTTGGGTTGTCGTCTGTTTTTCTTTCCGATAGGCCTAAGGGAAATTTAGAGTCGAATTGACGCTAAAGTTTTCAATTTTCAATTTAAGTACAATCTTAGGTAGTTTCTAAGATGTTTTCAGTTTTATTAAGAAGAGTGGGGAAGGCTAATGGCTGGCAAGGAAGGTTCTGTTGCACCCAAAGAGCGGATTAACATTCGCTATGTTCCTGCAACTGGTGACCAACAGGAAGAAGTCGAACTGCCGTTGCGTCTTGTCATGTTGGGTGATTACAACGGCAAAGAAGACGATACGCCTCTTGAAGAGCGCGAATTGCTCTCAGTTGATAAAAATACCTTCGCATCGGTGATGAAAGAAGCGGGGCTGGAGCGTGAGCTAACGGTCAAAAATACGCTTGTTGAGGAAGAAGACGCACAGCTTGCGGTCAATCTGAAGTTTGAAGGACTAAAAGACTTCGAGCCAGATTCTATCGTGAAGCAAATTCCTGAGCTTAAAAAGCTAATCGATCTGCGTGAGGCTCTTGTTGCTCTTAAAGGGCCGCTTGGAAATATTCCTGCGTTCCGCAACCGACTAGAGCAGCTGCTACAAGATAAAGAGCAGCGTGAGAAGCTTCTTTCAGAGTTGGATGCAGTGGTTTCGTCTCAGGAAGAGAACTGCTGACACTACGTCATTATCAATAGATTTTATAAACAACTGCGGAGCTCGTTCGTTTTGATCCGCAAGTACATTTCAAAGTAAAAACATGGATGTGATGACATGGTAGATGTATCAGCTTCTACCGGCCAGCCAGATGTTGCCGGTTCGGGGGCCGCGATTTCTCTTCTTGACCAGATCATGGAAGAGACCCGCATTCGCCCTGAAGACGAAGAAAGCTATTCCATAGCGCGTAAAGGCGTTGAAGCGTTTATTTCTGACCTCCTTGCGAGCCAGGAAGTTGACCAGCGGATCAACCGCGTATTGGTTGACCGCATGATTGCAGAACTGGACCTGAAAGTATCAGCGCAACTTGATGAAGTTCTGCATGATGAAAAATTTCAGGAACTCGAGTCTGCCTGGCGCGGCCTGAAACTGCTGGTTGACCGGACAGATTTCCGTGAGAACATCAAAATTGATGTGCTTTCTGTCTCCAAAGACAAGTTGTTGGAAGATTTTGAAACCAGCCCGGAAGTTGTACAGTCTGGCCTTTACAAACACGTCTACTCCAGTGGGTATGGCCAGTTTGGTGGCGAGCCTGTAGGCGCAATGATTGCCAACTATGACTTTGGTCCTGGTGCCCGCGATGTAAAGCTGCTTCAGTTTACTGCCTCCGTTGGCGCAATGGCCCATGCTCCGTTTATTGCGGCCGCTGGTCCGAAAATGTTCGACGTTGATGAGTATGTGGATCTGCCTGCGCAGAAAGATCTGTTCTCCATCTATGAAGGACCGCGTTTCCGCAAATGGATGGGCTTCCGTCAGAGTGAAGACTCCCGTTATGTTGGCCTGACCTGCCCGCGCTTTTTGCTTCGTATGCCATATGATGCGGAAGAAAATCCGGTTGATGCGTTCGTCTATAATGAGAACGTGACAGAAGAGCATGAGAGCTATCTCTGGGGTAATACTTCATTCTTGATGGCAACCCGCCTGACAGAGAGTTTTGCCAAGTACCGTTGGTGTCCAAATATCATTGGTCCGCAATCAGGTGGTGCTGTTAACGACTTGCCAGTGCATGTGTTTGAGGCTTTTGGTCAGCTCGAAGAGAAAATTCCAACGGAAGTTCTGGTCACAGATCGCCGTGAATTTGAGCTTGCCGAAGAAGGTTTCATTTCGCTGACAATGCGCAAAGGCTCTGACAATGCGGCGTTCTTCTCCGCAAACTCTGCTCAGAAGCCAAAGATCTTCCAGAACACCAAGGAAGGTAAAGAAGCGGAGACCAATTACAAACTTGGCACCCAGCTTCCTTACATGATGATCGTCAACCGCCTTGCTCACTACATTAAAGTGTTGCAGCGCGAACAGATCGGGTCATGGAAAGAGCGTGAAGATCTGGAGCGTGAGCTCAATACCTGGCTCCGGCAGTATGTGGCTGATCAGGAAAACCCACCTCAAGATGTACGTTCACGTCGTCCACTGCGTGCAGCAGAGGTTATCGTCTCTGATGTAGAAGGTGATCCGGGTTGGTACCAAGTGTCTTTGAAAGTGCGTCCGCACTTCAAATACATGGGAGCGAATTTTGAGTTGTCGCTCGTTGGTAAGCTGGACAAGGATAGCTAAGGTTTGCCCATGAGAAAGCGCGATGAACCCGTTGTTTGGGACAGCAGGCTTCGTACAGCGCGTGGCAGTTTGTTCGAGCGTTTGATTGCTGATGAGGAGGAGATTTCTCCTCCTCAGAACATCGATCTGTTGGAAGTAAAAGTAAACTCTATCAAGCGTCATCTAGCCAAGCTGTTGAATGCGAGAGCAGGGGCTTCTGCTGCCACTCCAGATTTGGGACTGGTTGATTTCAACTTGTCTAGCGTGGCGACAAACGACCTTACGCAACATATTGCGGCCTCTATCCGTCAATGCATTGAAAAATATGAACCGCGCGTTCAGGTGCGGTCCGTCCACTTTGTTCGTGACCCTGACCGCCCATTAGAGCTGCGGTTCAAGGCAACTCTGCTCATGCCAGCCTTAAGCCAGGGGGAGCAGGTGCAAATCGATATTCTTATGAAAGATGGGCATGTCGCTCATATTGTTTAGTCAAGCAGGCAACCAGCTGTGAAAGCTTCATACTTTCAAGACGAATTGACTTATCTGCGAGAGAGCGGTCGGCTTTTTTCCGAACGCAATCCGCGGTTGTCGAAATATTTGTCTGATGCCTCCACGGATCCAGACGTGGAACGGCTGCTGGAAGGCTTTGCGTTTTTAACGTCAAAATTGCGCGAAAAGTTGGATGATGAGCTTCCAGAGCTTACCCATTCACTTGTGCAGCTGCTTATTCCGAATTTCCTACGGGCGTTTCCATCAACCACACTTATGCAGATGGTCCCCGTCGAAAAAGCGATTACAGAGCGTCAGGTATTGCCGTCAGGCTCGCAGATCTTGTCTCGCCCAGTGGATGGTATTGTCTGTCCCTTTCAGACAACAGCAGACGTAACGGTCTATCCGCTCGATATTGTCGATCAGGATGTTCAGCGTTCTCGCGAAAGCACTGTTCTGACATTGCAGTTCCAGACATTGTCGGGCCTGCCTCTGTCCCGGCTGAGTTTTAATGACCTACGTCTATGGATTGCTGGCGATGAAGTCGCCGCCCAGATGCTTTATTTGTGGATGGGCCGATACCTGAAAGACGTCACGGTTTGCTTTCGTGCTGATGGGGACAATGAAGACGGTGTTAGCCGTTACAAGCTTCCAGCCTCAGCACTGCAGCCAGGTGGTTTCGGCGGCTCTGAAGCGTTGCTGCCCAATGAGAATTCTGCTTATGAAGGCTACCGGCTCTTGCAGGAATACTTTGTCTTTCCTGCAAAATTCCAATGTTATGATATTGACGGATTAGAGCCCTTTTTCCGCAATCGTGAAGAAACAGATTTCTCATTAGAGTTCACTTTTTCCAGACCTTTGCCACCTGATGTGAAAGTGCGTCCGGGAACGTTCCGCCTCTACTGTGTTCCAGCAGTGAATTTGTTTGATTATGATGCTGAGCCGATGAAGATCGATCATAGTCAGATGCGGTATCCAATCCGACCGACAGCAAATGGTCGTGGTGCCATAGACATCTTTTCCATCGATCGGATTATGAGCTGGCGTGCAGCGAAGGATCCAACAAGTGGTTCTCATCTGCGTGAGTATCCCTCGTTTGAATCTTTCCATCATGAGGTCGAGCGTGCGGATGGTCTAACTCAGATTTATTATCGTTTGAGACTTCGCGAAGCGTTGGGCAAGCGCGGTATGGAGCATCTGGTTTCATTCGTGCGCCACGATAATGAGCGCGCTATCCCGGAACATGAAGTTCTCTCTGCTGATCTGAAGTGCTTCCATCCCAAACATGCCATGGAGTTGGGCGCAGGTGATGTGCGTGAGCCAACAGGTGAAACGCCGAGCTTCGTGACATTTAAGAACCTGAGCCAGCCCAGTGCACCAGTCTACCCACCGCTGGATGGATCGCTTTACTGGAACCTGATCTCTAATCTTTCTCTTAATTACGTTTCATTGCTTGAAAAAGAAGCTCTGAAGACCGTGATTGCGACCTATGATTTTCAGGCTCGCCTGAACCGGCAGGACGAGCGTGTCAGTAAGCAGCGTATTGATGGCATCATCTCTATCGAAACCAAACCAGTCGACAAGTTATTTCGAGGACAGGCCGTTCGAGGTTTGAAAACTGTCATGTCCCTCAGCGAAGACGCGTTCCAGAGCGAGGGCGAAATGTTCTTGTTCTGCAGCGTGCTCGCAGAATTCTTTTCTCTCTATTCAAGTGTCAATTCGTTCCACGAACTCATCGTAAATGGAACACAAAACAATGAAGTCTATCAATGGCCAGCGAAAATTGGGCGACAACCTCTGATTTAAGAGGCGACCTACAGTTTAATGCTCGCAGCTGGTCATTCTTCCAAGCTGTTGAGCTGATCCAGCGTTGTTATGATGAGCGCAATGAAGTTGGTACGCATCTTTTGCCGAAAGATGAGAAGATCAACTTCAGCGTCATGCATTCGCTTGGCTTTCCGCTGTCTGATATCGCCAGCATTGAAAGACAGGGTGATCAGGAGACGAACGTCGAACCGGTCGACTATGTCGATTTTAATATGGAAGTGACGTTTCTCGGCCTGCACGGTTCAAGCTCGCCATTGCCCTCTTATTATCAAGAGGTCATAGCCAAATATGATGCACAAGGCTCCTTGATGAAGGGGTTCTTTGATTTCTTCCATAATCGTCTGGTTGGCCTCTTACACCGTTCCATGCGCAAGTACCGCTTCTATGTGCGTTATGAGCCGGGTGCGTTGGATCCATTCTCGCAATGGGTGTTCTGCGTTTTTGGATTATCAGATCGGGAGTCGCGGCAAAAATCACCCATCAACTGGGCACGCTTGCTTACGTTCGCAGGCGTTCTGGCGTCTCGCAATCGTTCACCTGCTGCGATCGCAAGTGTCGTGTCTCACGCCTTTTTTCATAAAGAAGTGGAAGTGGAGGAATGGGTTCAACGAAGAGTGGATATTCCCGAAGGGCAACGCTCTGAGCTGGGCCAGCACAACATGTTGCTCGGTGAAGACACCATTATTGGAGATAGCGTTTCTGATATCTCCAGCAAATTCAATATCTTCATTAAGAATTTGAGCTTTGAACGTTTTCAGGACTTCCTCCCTCATGGACGAGACTACAAGGCCTTGCGAGATCTGGTGGAATTCATGCTGCGTGATCAACATGCCTATGACATCAAGTTGGAACTGGCGGAAAACCAAGCTTCACCGGTCATGCTTACTGACGAATATGAAGGACGACTGGGTTGGTCAACCTTTCTGGACAAGGGTGATGGACGCTCGCGCGAAGTCCTGATCTCTGCGCGGTTGTAGGAGGGTGGTATGAAACTGGTCCTGGTCATCAACAACACGTCTACGCTTGAAAACGGCAGTAAAGCCACTGCCACATTTGACAAGGCAGGTGGAAACATCGGCTCTGGTGAACAGTGTCACTGGCAGCTGCTGGACCGCCGCAACTCTGTTTCTCGTGAGCATGTACGCGTGTTTTTTCAAGACGGTGTTTATTGTGCGGAAGCCGTGAGTGATGAAGGCATCATCGTAAATGGTTCCAATCGGCCAATCCCAACGGGTCAGAGATTTCGTGTCTCTGACGGTGATGTCTGGAAGGTTGGGGCGTTCAAGTTGACCACTTATGTGGTTGCTGAAGGCAGCGAACTGGAAGACCAAAGCGAGCAGTGGGCAGGCCGGTTTGCAGCCATAGACACAATCGTGTCCGGACGCTTGCAGGACGAAGACGAGCACACACAAGATAACATCGAATACATCCTCGCGGACCGGTTGGAGAGTGACCTCAGTGAGGATTTCTTCGCAGGCAATCAGCGGGCAGGGGCCCTTGCATGCGATCCTGTAGAGGTTCTTGACCAGCAGGATGATGAAGGCCTGCCGGGCAATCAAGACCCGCTCTCTCAATTAAATCATGACAGCAAGCCCGACCAACAAGAGTTGGACGAGGACTTATTGAGCACTCTGGGGCTACAGCCTGAAAACAGCGGTAAGGCACTGGGTGTGGATGATCCTCAAGCACATCACCGTTTGATGATCATGCCCCAAGCAAAAGGAAACCATACAATGACCAATACAGGTACAGAACCGGTTGATCCGGATATGGACAGCTATCTTGAGTCTCTGACGAACTCGGGCGGGCAAGAAATGTTGGTCAGCGATATTCAGGAGACCGAAAGTTGGCATGGTTCTGTTGCTCTTTCTGAATCCGGAGAAGAGGGCATGGTAGATCATGTGGTGCTGCGACCTCTTTTGACAGCACTGGGACTACCGGCTGGCAACATGAGTCTGCCTGAGGCAAACCGTATCACTCAGGATGTTGGCGCAGCCTTGAAAACGGCAATTGCTGGGTTGATGGCCATTCATACGCAGCAGTGGGAAGACCGTTCGTCAATGAACGACACTCACCTGCATCCGGTGGAAGATAACCCGATCCGACTGGCTCAAAGCCCTGAGCAGGCGATTGAGGACCTTTTGCTTGTTCAAAGCCCAGTTCATTTGAACGCTCCCTCTGCCATTGAAGAGAGTCTGATGCAGATTGAACTGCATGAGAAGGCAAGCCGTATTGCGGCGGATGAAGCTCTGGAAGCGGTTCTTCTCGGCCTTTCTCCTGAGAACCTGAAAAACCGGTTTGCACGCTACAAAGGACATGCCCCGCGGACAGGCGATCTGGATGGCTGGAATTGGCAGATGTACGAGCATTACTACCAAGAAATGCGCTCTGGTCGCCAACGCGGATTGACGCGCATGTTCTGGGAGATCTTCCGGCAAGTCTATGACCGCGAAATGCGGAGCCAGCACTTGTATGCAGCTGAGTGACGTTTGATGGCTAGCGAAGATTTGAAGGTGTCCAGCTTTGGGAAGAATGAGGCGGTAGGCATACGATGAACTGGGGTTGGACACTAAACGCGCTCCTGCGAAAGAGCTCTCATCTTGCCTTTGCACTAGCTGCTCTGCTGGCGTTGAGTGCATGCGAAGCACAGAAAATTCCTGAGAAGGTTTTCAAGGTTGTCATGGATCCAGGCATTCCGGTTGGAGAGCCTAAGGACCAGCCGACACTGATTGATGTGACCATCTTCTCAGAACCAGGATCGAACAAGAATGATCTGGGCGAGAGCGTGCCGATTGATGTTTGGGTCTTCCAACTGGGTGACGATGGCAAGTTGCTGCAGTCCTCTTTTGAAGAGGCAACCGAAGACTACGAGAACGCTCTTGGAACCACCTTCATTGATGTGAAGGAGGTTCAGGTCATGCCCGGTGAATCCAAGGTCGTGAGTGAGCTTGAGTTGGATGAAGACACGGTCTTCATTGGCCTTGTGGGCGGCTACGCGAAGCCTGAGAAAGTCGATTGGCGCGTCGTTGAGCAGGTCAAGCCCAAGGGAGAAACTTACAAGCTGCTTGCTGTCATCAGCAGAAAAAAAATTATCACGAACCTTCATCGGTAGGTTTGAGAGCAAATAGGTTTATTTAGATTATGTCACTGCGAAACCATGTAATTTGGCGGGATGGCCTGTTTTTGAAGCCCCACCATTTTCAGCAGCAACAACGATATTTAGAACATCTTATCCGCTCTCGCAGCGAGGCGATTGATCCTTATCAGCACGGGGTAAGCCGGTTGGAGATCAATAAGGAAAGCCTGCTGCACGGTAAGTTGCTGGTTGACTATGCGCTGGGAATTTTCCCTGACGGTACAACGATTGATGTACCTGGCGAAACAATGGCGCCTGCGCCTTTGGATGTGAGCGGTGAAAATGTAGTCGGGCAGACGGTATATCTGGCTTTGCCATTGCGCTCAAATGGTGTTCCCGAAGTAGAAGACCCGCTCAACCCTCAGGATGCGACTCGAATGCGTGCGTTCTCTCAGGATGTGCGCAACAACACCAGTTCAGATTCTGAAGCGTTTCTGGTGGATGTGGCTCAGTATCGCCTGCGACTGATGCTCGAACGTGAAGACCGTTCTGCCTTCACGTGTCTACCTCTAACGCGTATCCGGAACAAAAACTCAGACGGTAGCGTGGTGCTGGATGATGAGTTTCTACCAATGGCCTCAACCATTGATGCTCAACCCCGCCTGCGTAAAACCCTTGATGATCTCGTAGGACTGCTGCGCCAGCGTGCCTCTCACATTTCAAGCCGCATGGGTACACCGGGTCAGCGAGGTGTCTCGGATGTTTCTGACTTCCTGATGCTGCAAACGATCAACCGTTTATGGCCGGAATTCCGGCACATGTCCTCCCTCAAAGGCGTGCACCCAAAAGAGCTCTATAAGATGTTCTCTGGGGCGGCCGGAGAGTTGGCAACGTTTACGCATGAACAACGCATGCCAACAACGTGGCCAGCCTACCATCATGAAGAACCGCAGATTTGCTTCGATCCAGTGATTAGCTCTTTACGCCAGTCGCTATCGACCATCTTTGAAGCAAACGCAATCGCACTGCCGCTGAACAAGCAGAAGTACGGCATCATCACGTCTCCGCTTAGTGATCGGTCTCTTTTAAACTCAGCAATTTTTGTTGTTGCAGTGAAAGCCAGTATGGAGCTGGAAGAACTGGCAAAGTCGTTCCCGGCGCAAACCAAGGTGTCGTCCATTGAGCGAATTCGCGAGTTGATCCATCTGCATTTGCCCGGGGTCGTGCTTCAAAGGCTTCCTTCTCCGCCACGGCAACTGCCATATCATGCAGGGTTCTCCTACTTCCAGCTGGATGCTAACTCAGCAGGTTGGCAATACATTGAAAACGCGAGTGGTTTTGCCTTCCACATCGCGGGTGAATTTGCTGATTTGCAGCTGCAGTTCTGGGCTATCCGCAATGAAAGGACGACATGATGAGTGAAGTTGCAAATCTGTTTGACTCTGGTGATCCTGAAGTTGTTGAAGACGCGCCAATTGCAAGTGCTGAAACAGTGCCTCAGAATTTGAAGGATGTTTCTCCAAGGCCAGTGCAGCACATCAGTTTCCCCATGCGTGGACACAGCATCAATAAAATCATTGATGCAAGCCAGTCCTTACTTGCCTTGATTTCACGCATTCCGGAAGTCTCTGAAAACAACAAGTTGGACTACCTGCACAAGGATGTTCGGGCTGAGATTGAATCCCTTGAGCTGGAGCTTCAGCGCGAAGGATTTGATCGTGCCACCATTCTGGCGCACCGCTATTGCCTGTGTTCTGCAATTGATGAGGCGGTGATGTGCTCTCCCTGGGGGCAGAATTCCGACTGGTCCGAGCGCAGTTTGCTGGCGTTGTTTCATAGCGAAACCTGGGGCGGTGAGAAATTTTTTATAGTTCTCAGCCGTCTGATGAGGGATCCGGTTCGTTATATTGAGTTGATTGAGTTCCTGTATTTGCTGCTCGGGCTTGGTTTCGAAGGCAAGTATCGAGTGATGCACAATGGCAAGCTGCAGCTCGAAGAAATCATGCGTGATGTTCACCACGTCATCCGGCAGGAGCGGGGTGAGGGGAATTTCGAACTTGGTCAATCAGAGAACAAAGTGATTGAGAAAGCGCATGTCGTTCATTGGCATACACCTGTTTCTCTTGTTTGGATTAGCCTTTTTATTTTATGCGCGCTGACCTACGCCGGGTTTTATTGGCAGATAGACCAATACACCGATGGGGTCGTCACTCAGCTGCGTGAAATACTTTAATTTTGGAGATCGAGTATGGCTCGACTGGAAATCAAGGCGCTGATCGAGCGTCTCAACCCATGCTGCCGTCAGGCAATTGAAGAAGCTGCCAGCCTGTGCGTTTCGAACTCGCATCAGGAAGTGACAATTGAGCATTTCCTCATTTCACTCATTTCACAACCTGCGGTGGATATCAGGTTACTGGTACAAAGCCAGAATGTGGATGCAGACAAGTTGAACGAAGCCCTTCGTGCGACGTTCAACCGATATCGCAGAGTTAAAGCTGATCGCACGCCAACGTTCTCACCGCTGCTTCAGGACCTCTTGCAGGATGCATGGTTGATTGCCTCCGTTGAGCAAGGTGAGAAAACCGTCCGCTCTGGTGCTGTTCTCATTGCCCTGCTCAATGAGCGTGGCCGCTATATGCAGATGGACTACTACCCGCTGCTAGAGCGCGTTTCATCTGATGTTTTGCTGCGCGATTTCGAAGCGTTGACGGCTGGCTCTTTCGAAAAAGATCATCGTGCCATGCCGGGGGCTGCATCAGGTGCAGGAGAGGGGGCAGACGGCTTCCTTCAAAAATACGGCACCAACTTCACTCAGCTGGCGAAAGATGGAAAGATTGATCCGATCTTCTGCCGCGATAATGAGATCCGCCAGATTATCGAAATCTTGTGCCGCCGCCGTAAGAACAACCCAATTTGTGTTGGTGAAGCTGGTGTAGGTAAAACCGCACTGGCCGAAGGTCTTGCCCTGCGCATTGCGAATGGTGAAGTCCCAGCAGATTTCGCCAACGTCTCCCTTTGGGGGCTGGATATCGGAGCGCTGCAAGCTGGCGCATCTATGAAGGGTGAATTTGAAAAGCGCCTGAAAGGTGTTATCGACGAAGTCCGCTCCAGTCCTGAACCGATCATTTTATTTATTGATGAGGCGCATACGCTCATTGGAGCTGGTGGTGATCAAGGTGGTTCTGATGCTGCGAACCTTTTGAAGCCTGCTCTGGCCAGAGGCGAGCTGAAAACAATAGCCGCAACAACATGGTCTGAGTACAAAAAGTACTTTGAGAAAGACCCTGCCCTGACCCGCCGCTTCCAATTGGTGAAGTTGGATGAACCGACCATTGATGAAGCGATTATCATCATGCGCGGGCTTAAAAAAGCCTACGAAGATGCGCACGGTGTTTACATCACCGAAGAAGCGATTGGCGCTTCTGTTCGCCTTGCAGCGCGTTACATCACAGGCCGTCAGCTTCCAGACAAAGCGATTGATGTGCTGGATACAGCCTGTGCCCGCGTTCGAGCTGGGGCCAATACGCCTCCTGTCGAACTACAAGATGTCGAGCAAAGCCTCCAAACCTTGAGCTGGGAAAGAGAAGGCCTGGAGCGCGACCAGCACACAGGCCCATTGGAGCCTGAGCAATTAGAGCGTCTCAAAGCCATCGCAGACCAGTTGAATGAGCTTGAAGCACGTAAGGCGGGGCTTTCGCAACGTCTGGAAACGCAGGTTTCCTTAGCTGAAAACTTCATTTTTGCCCGCGAAGATCTGTTTCAGAAGCAACCTGAAACACTCGACGAAGACGCCTTGGATGAAGTCCGAGCAAATCTTGCAAGCCACAAGAATGCGCTGATCGCAGAAGCTGGGGCAGAGCCGCTGATTTCGGTAGAGGTTGGACCTTCAGAGATTGCTGCAATCATAAGCGATTGGACAGGTATTCCGATCAACTCCATGGTGCAGGATGATTACCATCGTCTACTGACCCTTGCTGAAACTATGAAGAAAGCAATCAAAGGTCAGGACCACGCCATTGATGCCATTGAAGCTCGCTTGCGCGCATCGCGGCTTGATCTTCACAAGAAAGGCCAACCGCTTGGTGTGTTCTTCCTTGCTGGACCTTCCGGCGTCGGAAAAACAGAGACAGCCCTTGAGGTCTCGCGCCGATTATTCGGTGGCGAAGAGTTCATTACCACCATCAACATGTCTGAGTACCAGGAGCGTCACACGGTTTCCCGGTTGATCGGCTCACCTCCCGGTTACGTCGGTTATGGAGAGGGTGGTGTGCTGACAGAGGCCATTCGTAAGAAGCCTTACTCTGTCGTGCTGCTTGATGAAGTGGAAAAAGCCGACCCGAACGTGCTGAACTTGTTCTATCAGGCATTTGATAAGGGAGAGCTTGCTGATGGGGAAGGGCGCCTCATCGATTGCCGCAATGTAGTGTTTTTCCTGACCAGTAATCTTGGTTCAGACCAGATTGAGAACTGGGTTGCAAGTGCCGAAGATGGTCAGGTTCCAAGCCATGGCTCGATGCTGAAATCTCTTACACCGCTCTTTGCGCAGCACTTTAAACCCGCACTCCTCGCGCGGATGGAACCATTGGTTTACCTGCCACTATCTGAAGAAGTACTGGCAGACATTGTGCAAATGCGTCTTGCTGATCTCATCCAGCTCTTGAAGGACACACAGAAGGTTGCGCTTTCCATTAGTGAAGAGGCCTATGAGCGTGTAACGCAAATGTGCCGAGTGGCCTCTAATGGTGCCCGGCTTGTCGATCAGGTTATTCAACGCCAGCTATTGCCTACGTTGTCTATTGAGCTGTTAGAAGCTGGCCATCGCGGTGAACAGATTTCCGCGATTGCCATTGACAGCCCGGAAGGTGAAGACGGCTTCACTTTCGCAGCGGCCTACGAGGCAGATGCTGACGAGGAACCAGCCGAAGACCTCGCTTTGGAAGAGGCGCATTAGTATTGATATGGAGGCATCTTCTACAACAGACGCTCTGATGACATTGATGACGTGCAGGTCAGAAAATGAACTGCGCGCCATGATGTTGAAGACTGTGTTGGCGTCAACCAGAGCACAAGCTATCGCTGTTTACTTGCCAGATATTACTGGTCGTAAGTTGATACCTTTTGCATGTGATGGCGGGCTACCGGTAGCCCGCCTTCCACAGCTTGACAATGAAGTCGGCACCGAGCGCTTCCGTGAGCTGGATGTCTTGCAGACTGAGCCATTCTATTTTGGGAAGACGCCATCTTCTGCGAAGACACAAGATCTGAGCTCAGCTCTGTTCTGTCGTCATGGCTCTCTCGTTGCCCATCGGATACTGCTGGAAACGTCAGAAGGTCATAACGCATACAATCAAGTCTACGTTTTCCTGCTCGCTTCAGCGGGTAGTACTCCAAGACTTCAGGAGGAGCACCACACGCTGCATGTGTTGTGGCGCTCATATTTCCACCTGTCCCCTTTGCTTGTCACTCTGGAGAACCTGCTGAAAACCGAAGAAACGCAGGTTGAAAAGTCGAAGCACCAAAAAGGGCAGGTCGACTCCATGCTCTCAGATAACCTCGTGGGACGCTCACCGCAGATAACCCAGGTTAGAGAGAAAATCGCCCAATACGCACAAAACAAGTACGCGGTTTTGGTGCACGGGGAGACGGGAACAGGCAAGGAAGTCGTTGCGCGATCCTTACACCGGCTCTCACAATTTTCTGATGGTCCTTTTATTGCAGAAAATATTGCAGCTCTGCCAGAGAACCTTATTGAGAGCGAGTTGTTTGGCTATAAAAAGGGTGCTTTCACCGGGGCAACTGAAAACAGAGACGGTCTTGTAAAAAGAGCTTCTGGCGGGACATTGTTCCTTGATGAAATTGGTGATCTGTCGATTGATCTTCAGGTCAAACTGCTTCGAATTCTTCAGGAGAAAAAGCTTCGACCTCTGGGAGGAAGTAAAGATGAGTCTGTCGATTTCCGCCTCATCTGTGCCACCCATGTTGACCTGAAAAAAGCGATTGAGAAGGGAAAGTTCCGCGCCGATCTTTTCTACCGTATCACGCAGCTCACCATAGACGTACCACCATTGCGCAGCCGCGAAGGCGATAGAGTTCATCTCGCACGGCACTTCCTGCAGGAGATTGCTGTTAGTAACGCAGACACCTCCAAAGCACTGAGTGAAGAAGCCGTCTCCCTGCTGGAAACAGCAGAGCTGAAAGGCAATGTCCGTGAGCTGCAGAACTGCATGATCAAGGCCGTCTTTCTCGCTTATGACACTGACGAAATTTCAGGAAGTATTCTCAAACAGGCCATGAATGAGCAACTCGATACTGCTGCTGTGTCCAGGGCTCAGAGCAATTCTGTTGCAGGTGAGAACGGATACGATGATCTGTTAATGGCAGAAAAAGGACTTCGCACGGTTGTCTCAAAGTTCGAGCTAGACTTGATACGGAGCGCGTATTCCCAGTTCAAAGGGGATCGGAGCAAAATGGCGGATTTCCTACAAATACCAAAACGTACCCTTGCCAACAAACTCAGCAAATTCAATTGTCCAACGATGGAATTCGACCATGAGAACTAGCAGGTTTGCTCACCCGATTTTTTCAGCAACGCTGGCCGGCCTGATCGCGGCTCCTACCAGTATTTCTCTATCATCGACCTCTTATGCAGAAACGATCACCTTGGAAAAGCAGGTGGTTGAAAAATGCACTCTCACCATTGGCCGGGTTAATCGTTTGTCGTGCTTTGACCAGTTGCTTAAGACCCCGCTTGAGGTCTTATCTGCAGGAGAACCCAATCCAGAGTTCGTTGAGAATGTGAATGCACCTGCGGGCCGTTTAGAACGGCAGGCGAAAGCGATGGAACGAACGCGATCATCAGGAGATTTAACCTGGCAGTTTCGCTTTGGCGCAGTCGGACATCCCGCGATATTCAGGTGGGATGAGATCCAGGAAGAGAGCATGCCTGCTCAACCACTGGAGCAACGTGATGGGGCAATCCCTGAGAAGGCACAGGCACTGCAAACTGAGCAGGGACAGCAACCGGTCATTCAGCCAGGTGAAACCAATGTCTACCTCAGCATGAAAGCTGTGCAGTCTGTTGATGCTGGTATCGAGGAAAAGCCCGCGATCTTGCTGCTATCCTGTGTTGAAGACATCACAACAGTTGCCTTGGTGCTCAATGAGCCACACGTTAAACGCCGGGTTCCAATCCGCGTTATGCTGCGCGGTCAGCGCATCGATAACGATGTCTGGCAGAGCGCGGAAAGCAAACGCATTCTTATCAGTCCACGTGGATTGACCAGTATCGCACACATTAATCGTTGGGCCAACGTAGATCGGGTGCAGCTTGATGTTGTGTCAGATGATGGCTCGCGTGCCTACCTATTCGACTTGGCAAACCTTCAGGACATGCTACCGCCTCTTCGCAAGGCGTGTCACTGGTAGGAACTTGATTTTTTGAGACAGGCATTTTTCCAATGAAGCATAGTTTCCGTATTGCTGTGATACTGGTAACCCTCGGGTTTCTGACAATTCCAGCCTATTTGATTTGCGACTATCTCAATCTCATTCCTGATGAGTATTCCATGGTGCGCAACCTTGTCGTACTTGCGGGTGGTAAGATTGAAACGTTTAGAAGTCAGTTACCCGTCCCAAAAGGCGTGCCTTACACGCCAATTGAGCAAACATCTGTATTTTACAATGTTGCGGCTGGTCTGAGTGCACTCTTCACTGTTTTTGTGGCAATTCCAGCGTTTTTGTTGCTCGCATATATCGCCAGTTCAGCTTTTGCAGCAGTTAAGGCAACACGGCGAAACTACGTTTTGGGACAGTTCACCAAAGCCGCAGAACTCCTTGAATCCGGGAATGGCGCTTTGCGTGAAGCCGGAGTCGTGATCCTTTCAGAAATCGCAAAGTCCAATCCAAATGAACACTTTCAGGACGTCCTGCAACTTCTGGCCGCTCACATTCGCAGCACAAGCTCTGCACAACGCTCAAACTTGATGGCCGGCAAAGAACATGCTCGTGCCCGTGGGGAGTTGATTGCTTCAGTGCAGAAGGTGTCTGAACTGAGAAAGCTGCTCAGAAAGAAAGACAGAAGCATTCAGCTGGATCTAACCGGAGCATATTTCCGGGGTATGAAGAACAGTAGTGGTCTGATCGGAAAATCAAGCACACACGGCCCCGACCTGAGCTATTGCCTGTTAACGGACAGTGTCTTCGACGACGCCGACCTCACCAACGCAAACTTCTCACAAGCAAACGTAAACCGTGCTCGCATAGAAGAAAAGTGGAAAGCCTTATTCTCCGTAGAACAATGGGCCAGCGTCCAAGTCATCAACGAAAAAGGAAAAGTCATCCGCCCACCCATCACTTGATAGGTGGGTGGATGTTCGGCGAACTCATGGCAATGGACTATATCTGGAAGAGAACATAAACCAGCACGATTGAACACTTTTCGATGCCTCAAAAGCACCTTCGATATCAAGTATTCCAAGATGCTATCTTCCTCGCGTGCTGCGATGAAGAATTGAGTGCGCGTGTTTAACTTCAATTTATGTCCAACTTTGTCAACGTGCGAGTTTCCCCTCTAACACCCTTCAAGAGCAGGTTCTGCAACTCTTCTGCAATGGGATCAAAGCAACTCGGATTGTGACAAGTGCAGATACTGCATGAAGCGTTCGTATTGTGTGACGACGTCGGCTATCAACTGTTCCTCGGTATAGCCGAGTACGTCGTACTCCTGGCCGCCTTGGGCAAGGAACACCTCGACGCGGTAGTAGTTGGTGCCTTCCTCTTCGGTCTCGTCCTCATTTTCATCTTCGTCAATGAGGTGACCCGGGCCAATTGCCAAAGCGGTTGTGAAGTACCGTTTTCGCAGGCCATACACAAAGACCGTTTCTTCAGACTGTTCGATGGTCAATCGATAGTTCTTGGTACCGGTCAGTGTGGCTTTGAAACCGCGTGTCTCAAATTCCGCCTGCACCTTTTCCAGAGCAGGCTTGCCAATAGTACCCATAAAATGTCGTGCGTCTTTTAAGGTCGCGTTTTCAGTCAATGTTCCGATGCGCTGCCTCCAATCCACGGTGCTTTTTGTGTACTGCACTGTGGTGTGGTGCATTTGCAGGTTTTTGGTGCGCAAAGCATCATCCTGCAAGGCTTTGTAAAGGCCAAAGCACATCAGCAGCATAACAATGAGGAAGGGGAGCGCACTGGCAATCGTCGCAGTTTGTAAAGCTCCCAGCCCACCTGCCGATAACAACACAATCGCAACAACGCCCTGTAGAACAGCCCAAAATACACGCTGCCAGACAGGGGAGTTGATGTCGCCGCCAGAGGTCAAACTGTCAATAACCAAAGACCCGGAGTCGGAGGAGGTTACAAAGAAAACCACCACCAACACAACGCCCAGCATGGAGAGTACAGATGAAAATGGCATGTACTCAAAGAACTTGAAGAGAGCCAGAGACACATCAGTAGAAACGGCTTCAGCAAGGCTATCTGCCCCTCCATTGAGGATCAGATCAATACCTGTGTTCCCAAAGATCGTGAACCAGATCAGGCTGAACCCTGTTGGCACAAACAGCAGACCAACGAGGAATTCACGGATGGAACGACCACGGGAAACGCGTGCGATAAAGGTGCCTACAAAAGGTGACCACGAGATCCACCAGCCCCAATAAAGCAGAGTCCAACCGCCCAGCCAGTCATCTTTTCGGTCATAGGCGTAAAGGTTGAAGGTCTTATGGATCAGGTCCCCCATATATGCGCCTGCATTTTGCACAACAGTCTGCAGCAATGTCACGGTTGGCCCAACAATCAGGACCAGCACCATAATGCAAACAGCCAGAATGAGGTTTGTTTCAGAAAGACGCTTCACACCTCGATCAAGGCCGGAAAAAACCGAAGCCGTTGCCATGCTGGAGATGAGTACGATCAGAATGATTTGTGAGGTTGTCGAAACAGGGACGTCAAACAGATAGTTCAGGCCAGCATTCACCTGAAAAGCACCATAACCAAGCGAGGTGGATACACCGAACAAAGTGCCTAATACCGCAAATGTATCAACCGCATGGCCGATCGGACCGTAGATCTTCTCTCCAAACAGAGGATAGAGCGCGGACCGCGGCAACAAAGGCAATTGGTGGCGGTAGGTGAAATACGCCAATGAGAGGGCCACCACACCATAGATTGCCCAGGCATGCAGACCCCAGTGGAACATGGTGATCTTCATTGCCTCACGAGCAGCCTCAATGGTTTGCCCTTCCATGTCGGGTGGAGACATGAAATGCATGATCGGCTCTGCGACACCGAAGAAAACCAGTCCAATGCCCATACCTGCTGAAAACAGCATGGCGAACCAGCTTTTGTAGGCGTAATCGGGCTCAGCATGGTCAGGTCCCAGTTTGATATCACCAAACCGGCTCACCATGATGAAAAGGATGAACAGCAGAAAAATCGCAACTGCCAGAATATAGAGCCAACCAGTATTAGTTTCGATCCAATCCTGAATGTTGCTGTAAAACCTCTGAGAGCCTTCCGGCCAGATGACTGCTGTAATTAGGAGCAGAAAAATCAGCGATATGGAGCTGATAAAAACAGGAGGATTAAACTTGTGCTTTATTCTCATCACGTGCTTCAACAAGCGCCGAAAAATGCAAAAAAAGGGCGCACGAGTGACGAGGACTGCATTTTTCAAAGCAAAGCTATCTCAGTTGTGTAGACGGCCTCTTAAAACAATGTGTCCAACTCAGGATGGTTCTAAGCAAAACAAATATATATGCTTCGAATGACCAAAGCTGGGGCCGAGCATTTACTCCTGCCTTCACCAAGTGGCAATAGCTTTTATGTCGCACCTGAAAGTACGTATTCTTTTTTAATTTCAAAGGCTTGTAGATTTAAGTTAAGAGTGCTCGTGCTGAGCTGTAGAGCAGCGCTGTCAAACTCAACTGTTTCGCCTGAGAGCCCGGCTCAAAACAGCATAAAACGAGATATCTGATCGCGACTGGGCTTTGAAATGCTTAGTTCAACTCTGTAGGGAACATCAAAGTCGGATGACTGCCATTTTGTCTTGTGTCATGTCGTGCATGGTGTAGCCGATACCCCCGGTGTTGTAGCCAGACTGGCGACGACCAGCAAAGGGCATCCAATCCACACGAAAGGCGGTATGGTCGTTGACCATGACGGCAGTGGCATCGAGACGCCGGACGGCTTGGAAGGCTGTCTCTAAGCTTTGAGTGAAAACAGCGGCCTGGAACGCAAAGGGTAGGCTGTTTGCAGTCTCGATAGCATCCGCAATACTATCAATGCTGTAGACGCAAATCACCGGACCAAAAATTTCCTGTTGCGAAACGCGGACATTGGCGGGTGGATTCAGCAACACGGTGGGGGCATAGGTTGTCGGGCCCAGGCGTTTTCCGCCTGCCAGCAAATTGGCACCTCCATCGATAGCCTCATTCACCCATTCCTCAACCCGGTCCACCTCACCAGGCCGGATCAGAGGACCGCAATTCGTTGTCGCATCAGTAGCATCACCCACTTTCAGCAGTTTGGCAGCCTCTGCCAGCTTTTGCGCGATCTCTTGCGCTTTAGAGGGAGGAGCAAATACACGTTGGACAGAAACACACACCTGACCAGAGTGATAAAAGCCCCCCTTGGTTAAAAGAGGGATCATGTCGTCGATATGGGCATCTTCGCTGACAATTACGGGCGCTGCTCCACCATGTTCCAAAGCGCAGCGCGCACCTGGTGTCAGCTTTGAGCGAAGCATCCAGCCAACACGTGCAGAACCGATAAACGAGAAGAATCCAACCCGCTGATCAGTGATCATTTGCTCAGCCACTTCGTTATTACAAACAACGGCACGGCACCAGTCCGCTGGCAATCCTGCTTCATGTAACATGCCTACAAAAGCCAGGCAGGACAGTGGTGTATCGGGAGCTGGTTTGATGATAACCGGACAGCCCGTGGCCACCGCCGGTGCCACCTGATGCACAATCAGGTTGAGCGGGTGGTTGAAAGCGCTCGCAGCAACGACCACGCCGATCGGCTCGCGCTGGGTAAACGCGATGCGACCTGATCCAGCCTCTGTCAAATCCATCGGAATTTCACGGCCAGTCATTTGGCCAACCTCGTGTACGCAAAGTTCCACACCATCAATGGCGCGCATCACTTCCACACGGGCATCAACCAGTGGTTTGCCACCTTCGTTGGCGATCTGGAACGCCAACTCGTCAATGCGAGCCTCCATGAGCTGAGCTGTTTTCTTTAAGATGGCTATTCGTTGAAAGGCAGGAAGCCACTCATCACGTTGACGAAAGAGATTGTGTGCAGTCTCCAGAAATGCGTCGACCCGCTCCCATTCACTGGTCTCGACACTGCCGATGCATTTCAGGCTGTACGGATTGACGACATCTAGTGTCTTGCTCATATCAGGCACACCTTGGCTGCAAGCTCGTCAATCAAGACCCGCTGGTTTTCGCTGTAATCAACGGGAATATCAACCAGATGGACCCCGCCAGCAGTAAAGGCCGCTTCAAAGGTCGGCAGCAGATCTTCTGTGCGGGTAATCCTGTGGCCAGTAGCACCATAACTGTTTGCATACTCGACAAAGTTAGGGTTGCCAAACTGCAATCCCCAGTCTTCAAACCCTGCATGAGCCTGCTTCCAGCGGATCATACCGTAAGAGCGATCATCCAAAACAGTGACCACCAAATTGAGCTTCAACCGAACAGCCGTTTCCAGCTCCTGACTGTTCATCATGAAACCGCCATCACCGCAGATCGCCATAACACGGCGGTCTGGATAAAGCTTGGCTGCCATCATAGCCGAAGGCAGGCCAGCGCCCATTGTCGCCAATGCGTTGTCTAAAAGCACCGTATTGGGTTGATGAGCCTTGTAGTTGCGGGCGTACCAGATCTTGTAGATCCCGTTGTCGAGCGCAATAATATCGAAATCGCCCATCACCCTGCGTGTATCAGCGACCACCCGTTGTGGGATAACCGGAAAACGCGAAACATCACCACCTTCAGAGGTGTGCAGGTCTGTCTCTTTTTTGATGCGTTGGAAATAACTGCGATCAAAGTCCAGCGGACCGTCCAGGATATCGCCAAGCCGTGCAACGGAGCGGGCAAGATCTCCTACCACCTCAACCTGAGGGAAGTACACCTGATCAACCTGCGCAGCCTTGTAGTTCATATGGATCACTTTGGTGCCGCCATGTTCCATGAAGAACGGCGGTTTTTCGACAACGTCGTGACCCACATTGATGATCAGATCAGCCCGTGCAATTGCGCAGTGCAAGTAGTCTCCATCAGAGAGCGCAGCAGTACCAAGAAACAGGTCTGAGCGCTCATCAATGACGCCTTTGCCCATCTGAGTGTTGAAAAACGGAATCTGGGTCTTTTCGGCGAAAGCCTTGAGTATGGAATGAGCGTCCTTACGGTTTGCTCCAGCTCCAAGCAACAGCAACGGCATTTTTGCGTTGCGGATCATCTCAGCTGCTTCATTCAGCACCGTATCATCTGCGACCGCGTAGTAACGGGGATGAGGGTGCAAGACAGCTTCATCAGTTTCTTCAACAGCAATATCTTCAGGCAGCTCCAGCAAGACCGCGCCGGGGCGCTCCTCTTCTGCCACCCGGAAAGCCTCACGGATCAGGGCAGGGATGGTATTGCCATGGACAATCGCCTTGGACATCTTACAGATCGGCTCAAACAGACTGACAATGTCGATGATCTGAAATTGCCCTTGCTTGGACTTTTTGATCGGCTTTTGCCCGGTGATCATGATCAAAGGCATGCCGCCCAGAAAAGCATAGGCCGCCGGGGTCGCAAAGTTGGTCGCGCCCGGTCCAAGCGTCGCCATGCAGACGCCCGCTTTGCCAGTCAAACGCCCATAAGTGGCAGCCATAAAGGCCGCACCTTGCTCATGTCGGTTCAACACCAGTTCAATTGTTGAGGTACGAAGGGATTCAAGAACGTCAAGGTTTTCCTCACCAGGAACAGCAAAGACGTATTCAACACCTTCCGCTTCCAGTGCAGCTACAAGACGATCAGAAGCTTTCATCGGGGCATGAGAGTCAGGCATGGGATCTCCTGTTCAGTCAACGCTTGGCTTTAGAACTTCAGGCTTATATTCTCTCTATGAGATCAGAAATTAGTAAAGGCAGTATGCTGATGTTTGATATTTCCGTAGAGACACATTTTGGCGGTTGGTTCTCCGTCAAGAAAATAAATCGCTAACGAGCAGGAAGTCCGTGAACAGCAATTAATATGAGATGAAGTGTAAACTATATGTCCTTCTGCATACGAATAGCTCAGGTTAAGCAACCAAAATCAGTATTTGTGTATAAGAAGAATTGCCTTTTATCGGCACGTAAGCTCCAGTTGGAGTAGACCTTAGCAAGCGCTCATTAACCACAAACGAAAACAGGCCCCAAAGCAGAGCTTTGGGGCCTGTTTTTATAAGCTTTTGATCAGTAATCAGCTGCAGCCGCTGGTGGAGCCGCAGGTGTCGCATTTTAGGCAGGTGCCGTTGCGGACCATGGTGAAGTTGCCGCATTCTGCGCAGCTTTCACCCTCATACCCCTTCATGCGGGCCTGAGCGACCTGACTGGCGACAGATGGCTGTGCAGCTGCTGGTGTTGCAGTACCAACGCTTGCTGTTGCCGTCGCTTCACCACCGCGCTGGAAGGCTGTTGCAATCGCATCAGACTGAGCTGTGATCGCACCGGCCAGCTGAACAGCTGGATCGCCACCTGGGACCAGACGGAACTTTTCGGTCTGACCGCGAACAAGGCCGTGAGAAACAATCGCAGGGCTGCTCTCTTCATCCTGTCCTTCAGCTGAAGAACGGGAGGTAGACGTCGTGCTGTCCAATGCTTCCGGTGGCACGTGTGCCAGATCGTTACGACCGAGATAGGACACGGCCAGCTCACGGAAGATGTAGTCAAGAATGGATGTCGCATTCTTGATTGCGTCATTGCCCATCACCATGCCAGCAGGCTCAAATCGGGTGAACGTGAACGCGTCAACATATTCCTCAAGCGGAACGCCGTATTGCAGACCAAGAGAGATCGCAATCGCGAAGTTGTTCATCAATGAGCGGAAGGCAGCGCCTTCTTTGTGCATGTCGATGAAGATTTCGCCGATACGGCCATCCTGATATTCACCGGTTGTCAGGTACACTTTGTGGCCGCCAACGGAAGCTTTCTGAGTGTAACCTTTGCGGCGGTTAGGCAGCTTTTCACGGTTGCGAACAGTACGCTCGATGATCCGTTCAACAACACGCTCTGCAACAGCTTCAGCGCGAGCTGCCTGTGGCTGTGCAAGGATGTCATCAACTGTGTCTTCTGCATCATCGTCTTCATCTTCCAGCAGCTGAGCGTTCAGCGGCTGAGACAGCTTGGAGCCATCACGATAAAGAGCGTTTGCTTTCAGACCCAGCTTCCAGGAGAGCATGTAAGCTTCTTTACAGTCCTCAACACTGGCAGTGTTTGCCATGTTGATGGTCTTGGAAATCGCACCGGAGATAAAAGGCTGCGCAGCGGCCATCATCTTGATGTGACTGTCAACGGACAGGAAGCGCTCACCAATGCGGCCACAAGGGTTCGCACAGTCAAATACCGGGTAATGCTCTTCTTTCAGGTGCGGTGCACCTTCCAAAGTCATAGCACCACACACATGGGTGTTCGCAGCTTCAATCTCTGCCTTGCTGAAGCCCATGTGGCTCAGAAGGTCAAAGTCCATGTCTTCCAGCTGCTCTGCAGAAACGCCAAGCTTACTGGTCAGCAGCTCATCACCAAGGGTCCAGCGGTTGAAGACAAACTTGATGTCGAACGCAGACCCAAGTGCTCCGGCTAGTTTCTCAAGCGCAGCATCATCAAAGCCTTTGGCTGTCAGGCTGGCACTGTTGATCGCAGGGGACTGAGAGATAGAACCATGACCAACCGCATAAGCTTCGATTTCGGCAATTTCAGCTTCTGAGTATCCAAGCGTACGCAGCGCTTCAGGAACAGCACGGTTGATGATCTTGAAGTAACCGCCACCCGCGAGCTTCTTGAACTTCACCAGCGCAAAGTCAGGCTCAATACCGGTTGTGTCACAATCCATAACCAGACCAATGGTGCCGGTTGGTGCAATCACAGTGGTCTGGGCGTTGCGGTAACCGTGTGCCTCTCCAAGCTCCAGAGCTTTGTCCCATGCAAGACGGGCACGCTCAACAAGCTCAGCCTGTGGGCAGTTGGAAGCATCCAGAGGAACGGGCAGGGTGCTGAGGTTCTCATAACCCTTGCTCTCGCTGTGGGCAGCACGGCGATGGTTGCGGATCACGCGCAGCATGTCCTTGGCGTTTTCCTCATAGCGAGGGAAAGTGCCAAGCTCACCAGCCATCTCAGCAGATGTAGCGTAACAAACACCGGTCATGATCGCGGTGATCGCACCACAAAGCGCACGGCCTTCATCACTGTCATAAGCAATACCGGAGATCATCAGCAGGCCGCCAATGTTGGCATAGCCCAGACCAGTGGTGCGGTATTCGTAGGACAGTTTTGCAATCTGCTTGGATGGGAACTGCGCCATCATGACGGAGATCTCAAGCACGATCTGCCAGAGGCGCGTCGCATGCTCAAACTTGTCAAAGTCGAACTGCTGGTCTTCCTTGCGGAATTGCAGCAGGTTTAAAGAGGCCAGGTTACACGCGGTGTCATCCAGGAACATGTACTCAGAACATGGGTTGGATGCGCGGATCTCGCCGCCCTGCGGGCAGGTGTGCCATTCATTGATGGTGGTGTGGTACTGCAGGCCCGGATCAGCAGACGCCCAGGCCGCGTAACCAATCTGTTCCCAAAGCTCAGCTGCTTTGATGGTCTTCTGGGTGCCACCGTCAATACGGCCAATCAGATCCCAGTCTCCATCTGCAGCGACAGCTTTCAGGAAGCCGTCAGTTACACGAACAGAGTTGTTGGAGTTCTGACCGGAAACAGTCAGATAAGCTTCAGAATCCCAGTCAGTGTTGTAGATCGGGAATTCAATGGTCTTGTAGCCCTGACGTGCAAACTGAACCACACGCTGAATGTAGTTATCAGGAACCATTGCTTTCTTGGCAGCGCGCATTTCGCGCTTCAGGGCAGGGTTCTTTTTAGGATCAAAGCAATCGTCGCCGCTGCCTTCGCAGTTGACGCAAGCTTTCATCACAGCCTGAAGATGCTTCTGACACACTTTGGAACCGGTTACGATGGCCGCAACCTTCTGTTCTTCATGCACCTTCCAGGTCACGAATTCTTCGATATCCGGATGGTCGATATCAACCACAACCATCTTAGCTGCACGGCGTGTTGTGCCGCCGGACTTGATTGCACCAGCTGCACGGTCACCAATCTTCAGGAAGCTCATGAGGCCAGAGGACTTACCACCGCCTGCCAGACGCTCGCCGCTTGCGCGCAGAGAGGAGAAGTTGGTGCCGGTGCCAGAGCCGTATTTGAACAGACGTGCTTCACGAACCCACAGGTCCATGATGCCGTTTTCATTCACCAGATCATCGTCAACAGACTGAATGAAGCAAGCGTGCGGCTGCGGATGCTCATAAGCAGTCGCAGAGCGGGTCAGCTCGCCAGTTTCAAAGTCTACGTAATGGTGACCCTGGCTTGGGCCATCAATGCCATACGCCCAGTGCAGGCCGGTGTTGAACCACTGCGGGGAGTTCGGAGCAACCTTCTGGGTCGCGAGCATGTACCGCAGTTCGTCATAAAACGCCTGCGCATCAGCTTCGCTGTCGAAGTATCCGCCTTTCCAGCCCCAGTACGTCCATGTACCAGCCAGACGATCAAACACCTGACGGCTGTCGATCTCAGACCCAAAGCGCTTGTCTTTCGCCATCTTGGAAAGAGCTTTGTCGTCTGGAGCTTTGCGCCATAGCCAGGATGGAACGGTGTTTTCTTCTACCGCTTTCAGCTTGGCCGGAACGCCAGCTTTGCGGAAGTATTTCTGTGCCAGAATATCAGAGGCAACCTGAGAGAATTGCTTAGGAACCTGAATGTTCTCCAAGCGAAACACAACGGAACCGTCTGGGTTACGGATCTCGCTCGTTGCGTTGCAAAACTCAATATCTGCGTAGGGGGATTGTCCTTCCGCAGTATATCGCCGCTCAATTCTCATGTTTAGCCCCTTATCGCACCCGGTGACGGTCACCGCGGTGCATCTCGGTTTTAAGAGTGCCGATAGCTAAGATTTTAACCAAAAGTCCGCCGCCGGTTTTGATTAATCCGCTAACTGGCATTTATCCTAGTAAACGCAGGTAAAGTGGCACGCAATTCGATGCTATCACAATATCTAGTGTGCTGATAATATATTAACACAATATTTAGGCTGCAATTGGCAAAAAAAAGCGACCGCTGGAAGTGAATGTTAATCCAACTCCTAGCACTCGAAGCTACTTAAATGTGGTGAACTCCCGGCCGAGGCCGCACTATCCTGAACACGTCTTGATTTCGACCTCAAATTAGATTGAATCGGAAAGCATCGTCAAGCGCGATCTGTCCACTGGTTGTGTGCATAAGAGGGATCGGAACACCAAATATTGTAATCTGTGTGGATTGTGGGGAGGCTCTGGTGTGTTCCAAATCGGGCACAGGCAGCAGAACCCCGCCATTTCCGCAAAGCCAAGCGAAAATGCAAATTCAAGCTCATTTTTTCTGGGGGATATTTTTAGGAAAAATTATTCAGTGGATCAGAAAATTTCACGGGTAAAAAAGTCTGTGTACCCCACGCAATTTTACGCAGTAGTTGTATGGAGAGATCATATATAGTTTCTCAATTACCTTCGGTATCTGGTTAGGTTAAATTAGCGAGCAGATATGCATCACACCTCCTTCGGCAAGGACATTTCTCAGTTAGATGTGGTTCTTGTGGAACAGTCAAAACCCACCCAAGCAATCCTAAGGGGTATCTTAGGCACCCTGAAGCTTGGGCGCGTGCGTGTCTATGACAGTCCCAAAGATGCATTACCAATGCTCATCTCGGACCCACCAGATCTGGTGTTATCCGGTTGGGAGATGAAACCCGTCAGCGGTTTCCAGCTCTTAAAGCTTATGCGTTCAGGCCGAATCCCCGAGCTCATCAATGTTCCGCTCGTCTTTATTACGGCCTATGGCACCCGTGCTTTGGTGACGCGCGCCTTGGAAGCAGGGGCCCATCATCTGCTGGTCACGCCGATTTCATCCTCTGTTTTGAAGAAATCGCTAGAATCAATCAGCAAGGATCGCCGTCAGTTCGTTCGCAACAACGACGGTGGTTTCATTATTGATGGTACGGCAAAGCGGCTGGAACAGAATCAGGCCAAGTTCGCGGCGCTCAACAAAGCGCGCGAATACCAGAAGGACGAGAACGCACCATCACCCGAATCTGAAATGGCACCAAGACCACGCAGATCGACGAAAAGAGATGAGAATGAGCCTCTCTCACTCAAGGATCTGGAAGTTGGAAATATTTCACCAGCAGACAAGTTCAGTCAAAACCCGTACTTGTCGCGCCGTACCAAGAAGTAACGTGCAAAATAGTCATCGGAATTGTGAAAATAATAACTGACCCTAGGATATTTAAAGCGACTTCCGGTGAATAGTTGAAACTACGGTACTCTAAGACTGGACAGGCACCCAAACACTCGTCATATTCCGGGAAAATTTACAAAGCCACCGATCTGGAAAGGCCAGACACATGAAACACCTTCTGCTTACGTTCTTCACATGGTGGAACAGTGACACGTGGGGCACTCGCTTCTTCACATGGAGAAAGGGTGAGTTCGTCGGGACCGATGACTTTGGTAACAAGTATTATAAAGAGCGCGGCGGCAAGCGTCGTTGGGTGATTTATAAAAACCTTGCTGAAGCCTCCCAGATCCCTGCCGGTTGGCACGGTTGGATGCATTACCGCACAGACACTCCGCCAACAGAGAGTGGTTATGTCGCGCGTGAGTGGGAAATCGCTCACTCTCCAAACCTGACAGGCACACCAAATGCATATCGTCCAAAAGGATCCATCCTGACCCCGGAAAAACGTCCGGAAGTGACTGGAGACTACCACGCTTGGACACCTGGCGAATAAGCCAGACACGAGTTACGAAAAAAGCCCGGTCAATCGACCGGGCTTTTTTAATGCGTAAAGCATCGCTGATTAACCAGCGTCTTCTCCGATCAGGCCGAGACGGCGATCGAGATAGCCGGCACAGTTCCCAATCAGACCATCTACATGGTTTTCAAAGAAGTGGTTTGCACCTGGCATTTCCTGATGGTCGATAATGATACCCTTTTGGGTTTTCAGCTTATCAACCAGAGCCTGAACATCCTTCTGTGGAACCACTTTGTCCTGCTCACCATGAATGATCAGGCCAGAAGACGGGCAGGGGGCAAGGAAGGAGAAGTCATGCAAGTTGGCTGGTGGGGCGATAGAGATAAAGCCCTCAACTTCAGGACGACGCATCAAGAGCTGCATGCCAATCCATGCACCAAATGAGAAGCCCGCAATCCAGCAAGCACGTGCATCCGGATGGATGGTTTGTACCCAGTCCAACGCCGCAGCAGCATCTGAAAGCTCACCTTGACCATGGTCGAACTGACCCTGGGAACGACCCACGCCGCGGAAGTTGAAACGCAAAACTGCGAAGCCGCGTTTCGCAAACATGTAATAGGTCTGATAGATAATCTGGTTGTTCATCGTGCCGCCAAACTGCGGGTGCAAATGAAGAACCAGTGCAATCGGAGCATTACGTTTTTTTGCTGGATGGAAACGGCCTTCTAGCCGCCCTGCAGGGCCATTGAAGATCACCTCAGGCATATACTGCAAAATCCTCTTGTTTTAGTCGGCAGCAACTGTCTGCCGGCTTTTTGGTATACCGGATCATTGTCGATTAAACTTGACTGCGAGACGCAAGTTTATTAGAACCAGTTTAGAATTATTCTACGATGAACCTCAAGGGCTACACTGAAAATCGGCCTCTATTGGAGAAAGGTATATCCAACTCGGCGCACGCACGTTATAGACCTCAACGAACTCAAAGGGAACTCTTTACCCCTTATCGTAAGCACCGTGGAAAATATCAAGGTTTCCATTTCCATAGAGACCCAATTAGGGCACTAAAGAACCCCATTTTCTGTGTTAAACTATGACAACAAACCGCGAACTGACATATTTAGACTATAACGCCAGCGCTCCGCTGAGGGAAGAATCTCTTTTAGCTCTTCAGGAAGCCTACAAAGCAGCTGGCAATGCGTCCTCTATTCACAGTAGCGGTCGGCGCGCCCGATCCATCATCGAAGATGCAAGGCACAAAATTGCAGATCTGGTAGATGGCAACCCGGCGAATATCATTTTTACGAGTGGAGCGTCAGAGGCAAACGTCACAGCATTATCGCCCACTTGGCTAAAAAATGGCGAGCCCTATATTCTGACCCAGGTTTTTGTGAGCGCAATCGAACACCCATCCATTATAGCTGGTGGTCGGTTTGCAGCCCAAAATGTTCAAAGCATTCCCGTTGATGAAGACGGGCGCGTGGTAGTGAGTGAACTGCGCAGACTGCTTGAGAAGCTGGGAGAAGATGAAACCGCGTTGGTATCTGTTATGGCTGCCAATAGTGAGACCGGTGTTTTGCAGCCCCTGCAGGAAATCGGCGTTCTCACAGAAGATTTAGGTCATCTCTACCATGTGGATGCAGTCCAGATGGCAGGGAAAGAACCACTTTCAATGGCCATGATTGGCTGCAACTCCATGTCGATCTCCTCCCATAAAATCGGAGGTCCGCAAGGGGTTGGTGCTCTTATCCTCGGGAAAGGCGATTTTCGCCCCATTCCACTGCTGACGGGTGGCGGACAAGAATCGTGGAGAAGAGCGGGAACAGAGAATACGGCAGGCATTGCAGGATTTGCGGTTGCGGCAGCGCAATCAACTAATCCTGATGAACATGCTAGGATTTCGCGCCTGCGAGACCATATGGAAGAGAGACTGAATGAACTCTCTTCAGATGCGATTATCTTCGGTAAAGATGTCGCGCGTCTTGGCAACACGACGTGTTTCGCAGTTGAAGGGATTTCAGCTGAAACCGCACTGATCAACTTTGACTTGTTTGGTGTCGCTGTTTCATCTGGGTCTGCTTGTTCATCCGGCAAAGTAGGCGCATCCCATGTGCTTCTTGCAATGGGAGTATCGGAATCATTGGCGCGTGGCGCAATCCGGGTCAGTCTCGGTTGGGCGACAACCCATGAAGATGTTGAGCGTTTTTTAAGCGCTTGGACGAAAATTTATAAACGAATGAAGCCCACATAGAAGGGGTGAATGCCGTATATAAAAATAAACGAGGACAAACCCTCGTATAAATAGGGATGCACTGTGTTGCGACAGAGCATCTGTTAAGTAAGGGCAAACGGGTCCAATAATCGTACCCAATGCGGCTTTGAACCGCGTATGGAGACAAAGCATGGCGGCAGTCCAGGAAACAATTGATCAGGTCAAAGCAATTGATGTTGATCAGTATAAATATGGCTTCGTAACCGATATCGAAAGTGAGCTTGCTCCCAAAGGGCTCAATGAAGATATCGTTGCATACATTTCGGCTAAAAAAGACGAACCGGAATGGATGCTCAATTGGCGCTTGGAAGCGTTCCGTCGTTGGAAGACGATGGAAGAGCCAACATGGGCGCGAGTTGATTACCCGAAGATCGACTTCGAAGACCTTCATTATTATGCAGCACCTAAAAAACGTGAGGGACCCAAGTCTCTTGACGAGGTGGATCCAGAGATTCTGGAAACCTACAAGAAGCTGGGCATTCCATTGTCCGAGCAGGAAATCTTGGCAGGTGTTGCACCAGAAAACCGCGTCGCAGTTGATGCCGTTTTCGATAGTGTTTCAGTAGCAACAACCTTTAAGGAAGAACTGGCCAAGGCAGGCGTTATTTTCTGCCCGATCTCCGAAGCAATTCGTGAGCATCCAGAGCTGGTTCAAAAGTACCTCGGTTCTGTTGTTCCGGTCTCCGACAACTTCTACGCAACATTGAACTCAGCTGTGTTCTCTGATGGGTCGTTTGTGTACATTCCGCCAGGCGTACGTTGCCCAATGGAACTGTCCACCTACTTCCGTATCAACGAGCCGAACACAGGCCAGTTTGAGCGTACGCTGATCATCGCAGATAAAGGCTCTTATGTGTCTTATCTGGAAGGGTGTACTGCCCCTCAGCGCGATGAAAACCAGCTGCACGCTGCTGTGGTTGAGCTTGTTGCTCTGGAAGATGCACAGATCAAGTACTCTACCGTTCAGAACTGGTACCCAGGCGACTCTGAAGGCAAAGGCGGTATCTACAACTTCGTGACCAAGCGTGGCGACTGCCGCGAAAAGAACTCCAAAATCTCTTGGACACAGGTCGAAACCGGTTCTGCCATCACTTGGAAATACCCAAGCTGCATTCTGCGCGGAGATAACTCACAGGGTGAGTTCTACTCCATTGCGATCTCTAATGGTCATCAGCAGATCGACAGCGGCACCAAGATGATCCATCTGGGCAAAAACACAGCCAGCCGGATTATCTCCAAGGGTATCTCCGCAGGTGTCTCTCAAAACACCTATCGCGGGCAGGTTTCCGCGCATCGCAAGGCATCTAACGCACGTAACTTCACCCAGTGTGACTCGCTTCTCATTGGCGATAAGTGCGGTGCCCACACCGTCCCTTACATCGAAAGCAAGAACTCCTCAGCGGTGTTCGAGCATGAGGCAACAACCTCCAAGATCTCTGACGATCAGATGTTCTACTGTCAGGCCCGTGGCCTTGATGAGGAAGAAGCTGTCGCATTGATCGTGAATGGTTTTGTCCGGGACGTAATCCAGCAACTGCCGATGGAATTCGCAGTTGAGGCACAAAAACTGATTTCGATCAGCCTTGAAGGAAGTGTGGGCTAAAACGCGGACCACCGTGTTTGCCTCGTACCTATTGAAGAATTGAAAAGACGAGAACGATAGATGCTTGAGATCAAAAACCTGCACGCCGAAGTTGATGGCAACAAAATCCTTCGCGGCATCGACCTGACCGTTCGCCCGGGCGAAGTCCACGCGATCATGGGACCAAACGGGTCTGGTAAGTCCACCCTGTCATATGTATTGGCAGGCAAAGACGATTACGAGATCACCGAGGGCTCCATCTCCTACAATGGCGTTGACTGGGCTGAGCTTGGCGCCGATGAGCGCGCAGCTGCCGGCATGTTCCTTGCGTTCCAGTACCCGATCGAAATTCCGGGTGTTGCAACCATGACCTTCCTGAAGACTGCGTTGAATGCACAGCGCAAAGCACGCGGTGAAGATGAAATCTCCACCCCTGACTTCATGAAGCTTGTACGTGAGAAATCCAAAGAGCTGAAAGTGACGCCAGACATGCTCAAGCGTCCACTCAACGTTGGTTTCTCCGGCGGTGAAAAGAAGCGCGCTGAGATTCTGCAGATGTCTCTGCTGGAACCAACTCTGTGCGTTTTGGATGAAACAGATTCAGGTCTGGACATCGATGCACTGCGCGTTGTTTCTGAAGGCGTCAACCAGCTTCGCTCCCCTGAGCGCTCCATGATCGTGATCACGCACTACCAGCGTCTGCTGGACCACATTGTACCGGACGTCGTGCACGTTCTGTCCAAAGGTAAGATCGTGAAAACCGGTGGTAAAGAGCTTGCTCTTGAACTGGAGAAAAACGGTTACGCTGATTACGTCGGCGAAGAAGCTGCTTGAGCTGGAGGGTAACCGATGAATGCTCCGGCAAATATCAAAGAGACAAAAGCAGAGCAGAGCCTGAACGCTCAGTTCGACGCAATTTTCGCGCAAACAACGCAGGAAAACGCAAATCAACGCAAACAGGCGTGGGATGCTTTCAAAGCGAAAGGTATCCCACATCGCCGCGTTGAAGAGTGGCACTACACAGACCTGCGCACCAAAATGAACGATGCATTTGCATTGGCTTCAAAAACCGCTCCCAAAGCTGAGGCTTTGAAGGGTGCTGGTGACCTGAAGACCCATCGCATTGCCATCGTCAACGGTCGCTACGCGCCAGAACTGTCTTCAGATCAGGATGTTGCAGGCTTGAGCATCGCTCAGACCAACGGCTTCCTGGCAGCACAGCTCGGCACCGATGATGCCATGGCGCACCTCAATCAGGCTCTGGTTCAGGGCGGCATCAGCATCAAGATCGATGCAAATGCAAAGATTGAGCTGCCGATTGAAATCGTTCGTTACACCGACGGTTCCCAGGTCAGCTCCTATGCAGGCACCACGGTTGAGATCGGTTCGGGCGCAAAGGCGCTCATTATCGAGAGCTTTGAAGGCGATGCCGACGCTGCTTACCAGTCCAACGCCCTCACAGAGGTCAAGGTTGGTGATAAAGCAGATGTGCACTGGCTGAAGCTGCAGGTGGAAAGCGCAAAAGCGCAGCATATCGAGACGCTTAGCATTGAGCTGGGTGCGGAAACCAATTTCCAGCACTTCATCTACAATGAAGGCGCATCGCTCTCTCGTGCCCAGCTCTTCCTTGAGTTCAAGGGCGAGGGCACCCATGCTGGCCTGCGCGGAACATCTCTGCTCAAAGACAACCAACATGCTGATATCACACTGTTTGTGAAGCATGCCGTTCCAGGATGTGAAAGCCGCGAATACTACCGCTCTGTCGTCGACGACAAAGCCCGCGCAGTTTTCCAGGGCAAGATCATTGTGGAACAAGCTGCTCAGAAGACTGATGGTCAGATGATGATCAAAACGCTTCTGTTGAGCGATACCGCTGAAATCAATGCCAAACCTGAGCTGGAAATCTTTGCGGACGACGTTCAGTGCGCCCACGGATCCACCACCGGCGACATTGATGAAGACCTGCTGTTCTACCTCATGGCACGCGGTATTCCAGAAGCTCAGGCACGCAAAATCCTCGTTCTCGCATTCCTTTCAGAAGCTATTGAGGAATTTGAAGAGGAACAGTGTGTAGAATTGCTGGAAGCAATGACACGCAGTTGGCTTCATGCCGATGATATGGTGAGCGAATGACCAAGGTCGACAACACGGCTTTCACAGCTCCATACGACGTTGATAAGGTTCGGAAAGATTTTCCGATCCTTTCAACGGAGGTCTATGGCAAGCCGTTGGTCTACCTGGATAATGGTGCGTCAGCCCAAAAGCCGACGGCGGTGATTGATGCAATCACCAAAGCCTACACCCAGGAATATGCCAATGTGCATCGTGGCTTACACTACCTGTCGAACACAGCCACCGAAAACTTTGAGGCGGCACGCGAAACCGTGCGCCGTTTCCTGAATGCTCCAAGCGTTGACGAAATTGTTTTTACAAAGTCGACGACTGAAGCAATCAATCTGGTGTCCTATGGATTGGAAGATGACATCCAGGAAGGCGATGAGATCATCATCTCCATCATGGAACACCATTCCAACATCGTGCCTTGGAACTTCCTGCGGGAACGCAAAGGCGCTGTCATCAAATGGGCACCCATTGCGGAAGATGGTACGTTTCTGCTGGATGAGTTTGAAAAACTCCTGACAGATCGCACCAAAATCGTCGCGATGACACATATGTCCAACGTCACCGGAACTGTGGTTCCAGTGAAGGAAGTCACGCGTCTTGCACACGAACGTGGTGCAAAAGTCCTGATTGACGGCTCGCAAAGTGCAGTGCACATGCCTGTCGACGTTCAGGATATTGGCTGTGACTTCTATGCGATCACCGGGCATAAGCTCTACGGTCCAAGCGGCATCGGCGTGCTCTACGGCAAGAAAGAGATTCTCAACAAGATGCGTCCATTCCAGGGCGGTGGTGAGATGATCAAGGACGTGACCGAGTGTCTTGTCACCTATGCTGAAGCTCCGCATCGTTTCGAGGCTGGTACCCCGCCAATCGTTCAGGCTATTGGATTAGGGGCCGCCCTTGACTATATGGAGAGTCTGGGACGCGAAAATATCGCATTGCATGAAGCGTCCCTACGTGATTATGCAGAGCAGCGCTTAAAGGAAGTCAATTCCCTGAAGATCTTTGGCAATGCCAAGGATAAGGGATCGATCTTCTCCTTTGAGATTGAAGGGGTTCACGCCCACGATATCTCGATGGTGATTGACAGAGCGGGCGTTGCAGTTCGGGCCGGTACGCATTGCGCGCAACCTTTGCTGGCGCGTTACGGCGTGACCAGTACATGCCGTGCAAGTTTTGGCCTGTACAACACCCATGATGAAGTCGATCGCCTGGTAGAAGCCTTGCGTAAAGCGCAGATGATGTTTGGTTAGGACCTATGACAGACAACACACAAACAAGCGAGTTCTCTGACGGACCTTTGACAACTCCGGAAATCAACCAGAGCTCCGCAATCCCTGCGGAAGAGCTGGAGCGTTTGACCGGCGATATCATTGCTGCGATGAAAACCGTATTCGATCCGGAAATTCCGGTCGATATCTACGAGCTTGGCTTGATCTACAAGGTTGATATCGAGGACGACCGCGCTGTCAAAATCGACATGACTTTGACAGCTCCAGGCTGCCCGGTTGCTGGCGAAATGCCAATTTGGGTAGAAAACGCAGTAAGCTCTGTACCAGGCGTTGGCACCGTGCAAGTGGATATGACCTTTGATCCTCCATGGGATCCAAGCCGCATGTCTGACGAAGCTCGCGTTGCGTTGAACTTCTTCTAAGGTTCGAATAGCGCTTACAATGTATGGCACCTCGACAGTGTTGAGGTGCCCATGGAGGGTGCAAAATGGCCTCAGGATTTCAGGTACTATCGCTGACGGACGAAGCAGCTGATTATATTCGTACTTTGCTTGAAGCAAGTGATGCCGATCCACTCGGTTTGCGTGTCGCCATAAAAACTGGTGGCTGTGCGGGCATGGAATACGAACTGGATCTGGTGACAGAAGCAAAGTCGGGCGATGATGTTGTTGAAGATAAAGGCGTAAAAGTTTTTGTTGATCCAGCAGCTACGCTTTATCTGCTTGGAACGGAAATGGGTTTTGAAACGACAAAATTCCGCTCTGGTTTTACGTTCAAAAATCCAAATGAAGTCTCTGCGTGCGGCTGCGGCGAATCCGTAGAGCTGCTGCCAGCTGATCTTTCAAAGTTCGCTCAGAAAAACTAGTAGCGCTCAAGCCTGAGCAGCTACGGCAATAGGTGGGATGCCGTGTCTCTTTTTAATTCATTGAAAAACGATAATCTCGAGACGTGGCATTCCTACACCAAACATGAATTTGTCCAGGGCCTTGGCGATGGAACTCTGCCAATTGCAGCGTTTAAGAAGTACCTCGTCCAAGACTATCTCTTCCTGATTGAGTTCGCCCGCGCTTATGCGCTTGGCATGTACAAGTCCACTGACCTTGCTCAGATGCGAAAATGTCTTTCCTCCGCAAAAGGCATCCTTGAAGTAGAGATGGGCCTTCACATCCGCCTTTGCGAAAGTTGGGGGCTGTCTGAAAACGAGATTGTCGCAACTCCGGAAGAGCCAGCAAATCTTGCATACACCCGGTATGTTCTCGACACCGCAATGAAGGGCGATATGCTCGACTTGAAAGTCGCACTCGCACCTTGCGCTATTGGTTACGGTGAAATCGGTGCCGAGCTGGCAAAGCAAGATGGGGCAATAGATCCAAGCAATCCATATGCAGAATGGATCAAAGAATACTCTAGTGATGAGTATCAGGAACTCGCCGCTGATGCGGTGAAGGAAATCGATGATCTCGGCGCACTCTATGCGACTGAGGCACGCTACGCCAAATTGTCTAGAATATTTAGAGAGGCCACTAGACTTGAGGCCAATTTCTGGCAGATGGGCCTCGAGCTATAATCATTCAAAAGAACACATCACATTTCTGTGAGTGGATGAAACAAGCAATAATCTTGTCGGTCTTCGACTGAATATTGCAAGCTTTCAATATATTTATATCTTTTGGTGATTGCTTATGTCTTTATCCTCATTCTTTCTATCTGATAAACGCCCGGTATTCCTGAAGAATATCCGTTGCCGCCCCATGTTTGGTGGTCACGGATACTATACAAATGGCAAAATGTTTGCCCTTGTTCGCGAAAAGTCACTCTATCTCAAAGCGGGATCCAATAACGTGGCTGATTTTTTGCTGACTGGCCAGCTGCCTTACATTCATCAGTGTTTTGGAGAATATTTCCCGACGAACTTCTATTCGGTTCCGCTGAATATTGTCGAGGATGAAGTCCAGCTGACACGATGGATTGCGAAGGCAATTCGCCAACTTGCTCAAGCCAAGGAGAGTGCGAAAGCCTCTTCGGCCTTGGATAGCCGACAAAAAAAGACGGCAATCATACGATCTGCCGTCTCGAATACGTTTCTATTTTAAAAATTAGTGCTGCTTAAGCAACCTGTGTCACGCTGGGGATCTTCTTCTCTTCCTCAGCTTTCACGAGGTTGCGGCCTGCTTTCTTGGCAGCATAAAGCGCAAGGTCCGCACGAGACACCATGCTTTCTGCACTGTCGCCAGGCCGGAAAGTTGAAATGCCAATGGAAATAGTAATGCGACCAAGGTTCTCACCGGTAGAACGCTTCACGAGTTCTTTCGCCACAACGTTCTTACGGATCTTCTCCGCAATTACCTTGGCATCTTCAATGGTGGTTCTTGGCAGAATGATGCCAAACTCTTCACCACCATAACGACACGCAATATCGTTGTTCTTGACATTCTGCTTCACCGCCAGCGCCACAAGTCGAAGAACCTGGTCGCCGGTCTGGTGTCCGTAGTTGTCATTGAACTGCTTGAAGTGATCGATATCTGAAATCAACAAGGAGAGGGGAGCATGGCTCTCTTCTGTCTCCTTAACCGCACGCACAAGACTCTGATCGAAATGCTTGCGATTGTTCAGTGTGGTCAGTTCATCGGTGAGCGATTCATAACGGATCGCCTCCAATCCTTCCTGCAAGACGCCGATCTGACGGCGAGAATCAACCAGCTGTTCGCGAAGCTCTTGATTGCTTTCAGCAGTTTCAGTGGTCAGTTTTGCAAGATGAATGACAAGTTGGGAAAGTTGAGAACGATCACTGACGTTCTCAAGAGCACTTAATGTACGGGCCAGCTCTTCACCGTATTCGGTGGTTTTGAGTGTTCCCTTATCAAGCGCAGAAATTAATTCCCGAACTTCCTCAGAGATCTTGTCGCCAACTTCGTCAATGCGCTCACCCAAACGGTTCGGCGACAAAAAGCGATTATAGATCTTCTGAGTCTCTTCAGGAGAAATTTTGCCATCACGGGCAAGAATCTTATTGATGGTCCGGTTCAGGGCCCGGTTAAACCCGGAAGCGTAAGAATACCACAGCTCATAGTTGCGTGGAAACGCTGGAAGCTTATTCGTCTTGATGTAATCGAGCGCACTGTCTGCATAAACAATCGTACGCTTGAACTCGTCTTCTTGACTCATGATTGCATCACCGCGTCACGGAAAGGGCTACCCCATAATTAATAAGCTAATTTAACATTAGCTTATTTAATGGGATATACCTAACCAGTGGTTAACCTCAGAAAAATGGGCTATCGGCTTTGAACTTTGGAACGAGTTTCCCGCAGCAGGAAGGCCGGAACGTGGCTTGCATTACGGAAAATCGCATCATCTTTAGGTTGATTAGCGCGGCGACCGCCTCTTGGACGAGGGGGAGCAGCACGGCGCTCAGCATGCATTGGAACCACCGGTTGCTCTTCAAGGCCAGCTGGTACAGATTCGGTTTCCTGTACGGCTGCTTCCTGAACTTCAGCCTTAGGCTTGCGTGAGCGGCCTTTTTCTTTTGGAGTGCGGGTAGAACGGCGGCGAGACTTTTTGTCATCGGCAGGCTTGGAGAAATCAACCGGCTCTCCGACCCACTCGAGCTCTTTACCAATCACGTCGTTAATCGCTTGCAATGCTTTCTGGTCCTTGCCCGTCACAATGGAAATCGCAGTACCCTCACGGCCTGCACGACCGGTACGTCCAATACGGTGGACGTAATCTTCTGCATGAATAGGAAGATCAAAGTTAAAGACGTGGCTCACGGTTGGAATGTCAAGACCACGTGCAGCAACATCACTGGCCACCAGAACCTTGATGTGACCCTTTTTAAAGTTGTCCAGCATGGTCATGCGAGAGCGCTGGTCCATGTCACCGTGAAGTGCACCAACAGAAAACTCATGACGCACAAGTGAACGGAAGAGGGTAGCTACATCGCGTTTGCGGTTACAGAACACGATCGCATTCTGCAGATCTTCAGCACCTTCGATCAGCTCGCGCAATTTCGCGCGCTTCTCGTAGTCTTCCGCATCAGCCGCCGCAATGCGCTGCGTCACAGTATCCGCTGTTGTAGAAGCTTTCGCCACTTCCACCTTTGCTGGGTTCTGCAAGAACGTGTCAGTCAAACGCTGAATCTCAGTCGGCATAGTTGCTGAGAAGAACAGGGTCTGACGCGTAAACGGGATAAGCTTACAGATGCGCTCGATGTCTGGAATAAAGCCCATGTCCAGCATGCGGTCGGCTTCATCGATCACGAGGATATCAACGCCTTGCAACAGCAGCTTACCGCGCTCGAAATGATCAAGCAGGCGGCCAGGTGTTGCGATCAGAACATCAGCGCCACGCTCAAGCTTGCGGTCCTGCTCAGCAAAGGAAACACCGCCGATCAGCAGTGCGACGTTCAGCTTGTGATTGACGCCATATCGATTGAAGTTGTCTTCTACCTGCGCTGCAAGCTCACGGGTCGGCTCAAGAATAAGAGTTCTTGGCATCCGGGCGCGCGCACGGCCTTTTTCCAGAAGAGTAATCATCGGCAGCGTAAAGCTTGCCGTTTTCCCGGTTCCAGTTTGAGCAATCCCGAGGACATCTCTACGTTCGAGAACGTAAGGGATGGCGCCTGCCTGAATGGCAGTCGGTTCTGTATAGCCAGAGGCTTCTACAGCGGCGAGAACTTTCTCACTAAGTCCGAGAGTGGAAAACGACATATTTCATGTTCTTTACGATAATTGAGGAGAGAAGCTGGAAGCCGTATGAGTTACAGGTTTCTCCAACCAGTTTGGCGGAACACTACATTTCTAAGCAGCGTTGTCAATAAATTCTGCGGTATAACCGATATATTCCTTCAAGTTATGCCAAGGTTGCCGAGTTATAACCTACGCAAAACTCAGCAACTATTCAGAATTAAGTGTCTTTTAAATATCCAGATCAGTCGCGAACTCTGCTCGTTCCTGAATAAAGTTGAAGCGCGCCTCAGGTTTATTGCCCATCAGCTGCTCAACCGCATTGCGGGTTTCACTCACTTCATCCTCGCCAACAACCACTTTAAGCAGCGTCCGACGCTTCGGATCCATGGTGGTTTCCTTCAGCTGAGCAGGCAACATCTCACCAAGGCCCTTAAAGCGGCCAATTTCGATCTTGCCATTTTTCTTGAAGCTGGTTTTCAAAAGCTGCTCACGATGTTCGTCATCCCGGGCATAAAGCGTCTTACCACCCTGACTGATCCGGTACAGCGGAGGAACAGCAAGGTAGAGGTGACCGTTATTGACTAGATCCGGCATCTCTTTATAGAAGAATGTGATGAGAAGGGCTGCGATATGCGCCCCATCAACGTCCGCATCAGTCATGATGACAATGCGCTCATAGCGCAGATCTTTGTCATCGTAGTTAGATCGCGTCCCACACCCAAGTGCCTGAATGAGATCTGACAGCAATTGGTTTGCGACCAGCTTGTCCCGGCCAGCGTTCGCAACGTTCAGGATCTTACCACGCAATGGCAAAACGGCTTGTGTTGCACGATTACGAGCCTGTTTCGCTGAACCACCCGCGGAATCACCCTCCACGATAAACAGTTCAGTGCCATCAGATTTGCTTGTAGAGCAATCTGCGAGCTTGCCGGGCAGACGAAGGCGACGAACTGCAGTTTTACGCGCGACGTCCTTCTCCTGGCGACGCTTCAAGCGCTCTTCAGCACGATCAACCACCCACTCAAGCAGTTTGTTTGCCTGATTAGGAGAAGCGGTCAGCCAGTGGTCAAACGCATCGCGGACAGCATTTTCAGCGATGCGAGTTGCTTCATTTGTGGCCAGCTTGTCTTTTGTCTGACCAACAAACTCGGGCTCGCGCACGAACACGGAAAGCATACCAGCTGCTGACGTTAAAACGTCGTCACCCGTAATAATGGAAGCCTTCTTGTTGCCAATCAGCTCGCCATACGCCTTCAGACCGCGGAGCAGGGCATAGCGCAGGCCCGTTTCATGCGTCCCACCTTCTGGTGTTGGAACAGTGTTACAATAAGAGTTGACGAACCCGTCGCCAGCAAACCAGGCAACAGCCCATTCAACTGAGCCATGCTTACCTGTCGCCTGTGTGCGGCCTGCAAAAACTTCGTCAGTAACACGGCGCTCTTTACCAAGAGCCTCTTCCAGGTAATCCTTCAGGCCGCCAGGGAAATGGAAAGTCGCAGTCTCAGGCACTCCATTGGCTTCATCAGCAAGAGCCTTGGCACAGCGCCAACGAATCTCCACACCGCCAAACAGGTAGGCCTTAGAACGCGCCATCTTCATCAAACGGGCAGGTTTAAACTTGAGCGTCTTGCCGAATATTTCCGCATCCGGCTTAAACCGCACCATGGTGCCACGGCGGTTGTGAACATCACCAACCAGCTCAAGGCCGCCATCAGCAAGGCCACGACGGAACGTCTGGCGATACAGCTTGCGGTTACGCGCAACCTCAACAACCAGCTCCTCAGAAAGCGCGTTGACAACGGAAATCCCCACACCATGCAGACCACCAGAGGTCTCATAGACTTTACTGTCAAACTTACCGCCGGCATGCAGGGTCGTCATAATGACTTCCAGCGCGGACTTGTCTTTATATTTAGGATGCGGATCAATCGGGATACCGCGGCCATTATCAGTAATGGTCAGGTAGCCATCATCGCCCAGAGAGACATCAATCCAGCTGGCGTGGCCTGCAACGGCCTCATCCATGGAGTTGTCAATCACTTCAGCGAACAGGTGGTGCAGCGCCTTTTCATCCGTGCCGCCAATATACATTCCCGGGCGGCGACGCACAGGCTCCAGACCTTCAAGCACTTCAATGTCAGCTGCTGTGTAATCACCCTCAGCGCCGATAGGAGCGGCCTTGCCTGCGGATGATGGCTTTGCAGGTGAGGACGGTGCGCTTGCGGCTGGTGCTTGTTTCTTCTCAGTGCTGCCAGAAGAGGATGTCAGCTCATCCATGCTTTTGGTAACATCTGCAAACAGATCATCAGGCGTGCTCATCGTACCTCTTTGGTCTTGCGCTTAAATAGTCTCGAATCAAACGGCAGTCTTGCAGGACTGAGAGAAAAGGGCAAAGATCTGCCGGAGTTCTACTCTTGTTCCTTGTGGGTAAGCGCCAGACATACGCCTTTTCGCTTACCTGAATGTGCCGAACCCCACCAAAAGCGGGCATCTGATGCCATATGCGCCATTCGCGGCGAAAATACAAATAGCATTTGTGATTGCCCCAAGGCCTGTGATCAAAACTTTACACCGGACATACACACGGCAGTTACGTCATCTGCTGCAGATTGTTGCGAGCATGCAACAGCATTTTGCGCTGACCCGAATGGTGGAAACTGACACTGGTTCATGAATGGCAAATTGGATAGTTTGCCTTGTCCATGTTTGAGAGATGGTCGAACTGTGTAGGATTTTTGTCAATCAGATAGAAAGCTAGGCATTTGTAAGATCATTTGTGACAATTTGAAGGTATGTCACCTTTGGAAACAAAATTGACATTTTTTCCTTTCATAGCCTGATCACACAGCGACGGTATGAAAAGATAAGAAGTCAGAACCACTGACAAGTAGGCAGTGGTCAAGTGAGGCACTTTGATAAAAGCTCTGTTTAAAGATGAAATGGGAACGCACCACAATGCGTTGACGCGTCTTGTAACAAGCTTGAGCTTCGCCTCGGTTCTTACTCTTCTCGCACTCAACAGTGCACATGCTCTGGATACCAACAAAAGTGCAAGTGCAATGGCTGCCGTCAATCAGATGGCAAATGTCACACCTCAGCAAGCCTTGAGGGAAGGGGCCCGCGCTTACTATTCCGGTGAAAAAGACAAGGCACTCTCTCCACTTCGCTACGCTGCTGAAAACGGACAGGCTATGGCAGCCTGGAAGCTCGGCAGGATGTACGCGCAAGGAGACGGTGTGCCAGAAGATGATCTTCAGGCGTTCCAGTATTTTTCCCAGGTCGTGCGCGAATATTCTTCCGATGGCCCCAAAGCACGCTCAGCCCCATTTGTCGCAAGCGCTCTTGTTGAACTGGGCCGCTACTTCCTGACAGGTATTGGCGACAGCCCGGTTAAACAGAACACGCACAAAGCACGTGAGGTGTTCACCTACGCTGCCTCCTACTTTGGCGATGCGGATGCGCAGTACAATCTCGGCATCATGTATCTCAACGATAAGCTGCCAGATTATGACCGCCGATTGGCTGCACGTTGGTTGAAGCTCGCAGCCGTAAAAGGCCATGTCGGAGCGCAGGCCAAATTTGGTGAACTGCTGTACTTTACAGAAGAACTGACAACCGCACGCATGACAGGCCTCAAATGGATGACCCTGGCACGCCGGCAAGTGGTTGGCGGTGATAATGATGCATGGATCGTCTCTCTCCACGAGAAGGCATTTTCTCTCGCCTCAGAAAAAGAGCGTCGCAATTCTGCTGAATGGGCAGATGCATGGCTGGTTAAGCGCGGCCACGTGATTGCTTCAAGCAACTAATCCACTCTCTTCTGATTTTCTTTTAAAATATGACTTGACCACTCAGGTTATTTCTGCGATTTAAAACATGAGTTCAATATTCAAGTTTTGTTATTGACCTCTGTTTGGCGATTGTAGACCCCGATTGCGGGTCTCTGGAATGTACTTGGGGTGAGCCTTTTGCGCTCACCCTCTTTTTTTGCCTGCATGTCGCAGAAAAGCTAAAATTTTCACAGTCTTCACGCACATTGTTTAAGCCTCTGAAATTTCAGTCTTTTCAACAGCAGGATGCAGTTTTTGAAATTTTCTCGCATGATTTGGGAAAAACTATAAAACACGCTTGCCAAGCTTTAAAACTCTGCCTATATACCTGCCTCAACAAGACGCCGCGGGGCGTCACGTTGATGAGATCGGAGCATAGCGCAGCCTGGTAGCGCATCTGGTTTGGGACCAGAGGGTCGCAGGTTCGAATCCTGCTGCTCCGACCATTCATCAACACGAAGATAGATCGGAGCATAGCGCAGCCTGGTAGCGCATCTGGTTTGGGACCAGAGGGTCGCAGGTTCGAATCCTGCTGCTCCGACCATCTATCGACCCGAAGATTAGTTCGGAGCATAGCGCAGCCTGGTAGCGCATCTGGTTTGGGACCAGAGGGTCGCAGGTTCGAATCCTGCTGCTCCGACCATCTTCCCTTCTTCTTCCCCTAAATTTCATAATTTAAGTAGTCAGCATCGCAGCCTTTTATGCTTTTGTGCCCTCAAATCTGCACAAAGTAGCGCTCCATTTGCATCTACTGTCGCACGTCTCATTCAGCAGCACCGCTCTTTGATTAAAACGAGCAAGGAAGGTTGCTGACAGCGCTCCTCATTCAATCTCGACATAGGCCACCCTAAGTGCAAGCTAGCGCTCTACGACCCCTTTAAAATGCTCTACTGAGACGCTGCAATCCTCACCATAAAACTACAGCCAATGCGCACATAGAAAAAGCCCGAAGGCGAGGGCCTCCGGGCTTCTTAAATCGTACAACTGTGAAACCTGCTTAGAACACGAAGAGATCCAGCACGTAGAACAGAGCGGCTGACAGGATTGCGGCCAAGGGAACCGTAATTACCCAAGCCGCAATGATGGTCATGAAGTGCGAGCGACGCACCAGCATGCGGCGCTTTTCGTCTTCTTTCACAGTGTTTTGCTTATAGCTTTCCATGCCGGTGCTTTCTTTCACGAAAGCAATACGACGCTTGGACTTCATTGTGTACCACTCACGGAAGAAGCCAACGCCGAAGATTGCGCCAACGGCAATGTGAGTAGAGCTCACCGGTAGTCCCAGCCAGCTCGCGAAGATCACTGTGATCGCAGCAGAAAGGGAGACGCAGTAAGCGCGCATCGGGTTCAGCTTAGTAATCTTCTCTCCGACCATACGGATCAGCTTAGGACCAAACAGCATCAGACCGAAAGAAATACCAAACGCACCGATCAGCATAACCCAGAGAGGAATTGTCACAGCTTTCGCAATGCCACCTTCCTGAACGGTGTGCACGATCGCAGCAAGAGGACCAATCGCATTCGCAACATCGTTCGCACCGTGGGCGAAGGAAAGAAGCGCTGCGGAGAAAATCAAAGGCCAGCGGAACAGGATACGCAGGGACTGGTTCCGGTTTTCCATACCTTCAGACTGCTTGCGGATTAACGGACGACAAATAGCCAGTGCAGCAACAAAGGCAATTGCGCCAAGCAGCAGAGCGACCTCAATGTCGATCTTTACGATCTTCTTCAGGCCCTTCATTGCCAGATAAGTAGCAAACGCAGCGGCCATAATCGCGATCAACAGCGGCACCCAGCGACGGGCAGCAGCAATCTTGTCTTGTTGGTAGATAATAAAGGATTTGATGAAGGCCAGGAACAGGGCCGCAATAATACCGCCAAGAACCGGGGAGATGACCCAGCTTGCTGCAATGCCCGACATGGTCCCCCAGCTGACAGAGCCAAAGCCAGCAGCAGCAATACCGCCGCCCATCACGCCACCAACGATAGAGTGGGTGGTGGAGACGGGAGCGCCGATCCATGTTGCAAGGTTCAGCCAGACAGCCGCAGAGATCAGCGCCGCGAGCATCAGCTTCACAAAGTCTGTGTAATCTGTCACTTGCGTTGCGTCGATAATGCCCTTGGAGACCGTCTTCACGACGTCACCACCGGCAATCAAAGCGCCAGCGCTCTCAAAAATGGCAGCAAGCAGCAAGGCGCCGCCAATGGTAAGAGCTTTAGAGCCAACAGATGGGCCCACATTGTTGGCTACATCATTTGCACCGATATTGATCGCCAGATAGGCACCAATACCTGCAGCAGCAACAATAATAATAGCGTTTGGATGGTCAGAGACATAAAAACCAGCCATCGCCATAGCGAACATTAGAAAAACAAATGCGACCGCAGGAGCAACCAATGGACGTGCCATTGCGTTGCCGGCCAGCTCTAGCCTGGAAAACTTATCTAAGTCTTTGTCTAGAGTAGGCTTTTTTCTAAGGTTAGACATGCTGTATACTTTTTTCGCCGCGTCTTCTTCGCGTAGTTTCTCATGCACCTGGCAGCAGGCATAACACCTGACTACAATTTTGCACCCACCCTTCATCACAGGACAAAGGCAGGCGAGCGCACATCATTGAATGTGGCAGTGTTGCCCTCAAATGAGCGGGCACCAGAAAAGCACTCGAGGAACTTTGTGTATTAAAGCTACCTTCAAGCGCTTTTATTTCCAGTGAACGCTCAGTTCGCGCGCAAACTAGTTTTGTCTCCGGTATATTTCAAGTTAAAATTACCTATAAACTTTGGAGAAGTAACTAGTCACAGAAATATCACGAAAGCTTCGCAATTTCTTAATTAAAAATCGCCCAACGTCAAGTCCGGTAATACTGGAAATAAAACCGCAATTATTGCACCGGTTAGCGCAATTATTGCACTTAAGGCCGCAATGAGTGCATCTATAGCTATTTACTAAGAGAAATCGGTATAGCTTGACCAAGTGCATTGACACCAATGGCATAATTGGAGAAGAAACAGGAAAACTGGTATATCGCGTTGGAGAGTGTGTTTCCGAATCCAATGCGAAAAAGAGAGGTTACATGGTAGCTCGCATTTACAATCCAGCCAAAACTGCAATGCAGTCCGGAACAGCCAAAACCAACAACTGGGTGCTGGAGTTCGATCCACAGTCCCCAAAAACCATTGATCCGCTGATGGGCTATACGTCATCAGGTGATATGAAGCAGCAGGTAAAGCTGAAGTTCCCGACCAAGGAAGAAGCGGTTGCCTACGCAACACGCAACAATGTTGCATACCGTGTTGATGAAGAGAGCAAACGCAAGCACCGCCGCGCATCCTATTCAGATAATTTCCGTTTTGACAGATTATCTCCGTGGACACATTAAGTTTCAGCATTGAGATTATTCTCTAACGGCCTTATGAAACATCCCACGCAACGGGCGATCCACTCGCCCTTGCAAAAGCGGTCCCTTAGCTCAGCTGGATAGAGCACCGGCCTTCTAAGCCGACGGTCGCAGGTTCGAATCCTGCAGGGATCGCCACTCTTTTCTAACATCCTGATATTGCTTAGAAAATTACCTCAAAAACCCCTAACAAGTTAGGTGTTAGGGGTTCGTTGCAATGTTTTGATGGCTTCCTCTGCCATTTTTTTGCGATTGGCTTTGCGCGTATAGAGCGACGGCATATCATCTGTCGTCCAGCCAAAGATCGCTTTTAGTTGAGAATCGGTAGCTCCGTTTTCTGCAGCAAGTGTTGCAGCGGCTTTTCTCATTCCATGAGCACGACCGGGTACTCCAGCTGCAACGCAGCACTCCCTAAACCAATTCCCGAACGATTCCTTCGTGTATGGCGTCTGGTCTTCTTTGCCGATGTAGCTGACACCATGTGGTGTTGCGTCAATCGCCTCCTGAAGGGGCGCCAAGATCGGCAGATGTATTTCCACTTCTCCTTTTTCCGTTGAGAAGCTTATTACCCCGTCCTTGACATGGGCAGGACCTACTCTGCAAACATCCCCGCGTCGAAGCCCGGTAAAAGCCAGCACTTCAAGTGCAAGGCGTTCGCGTGTCCCAAGCGGCCAGCGGTTCCTGTACTGCTCAACTTCCTCAGGCGTCCACGTGTGATGGCCGTCTGATTTATTTCTTAGGCGCGGTACGTCGCGGGTAGGGTTCTTGGTGATGGGTATGTTCTTGTCGCTGATCGCCCACTTGTACATTGCTGACATGTGCTTCAGAAAGTTATTCGCCGCCCCAGGCGTGCTTGCACGCTTATCTCTCCCACCTTGGATCGTTGAAGCATCAATCGCCTCAAGTGGATGATGTCCGCTTTCTTTTGCGATGTTGTTTAGGAAGCTTGTCTTTACGGCTTGAGTGCTCTCCTTCAAGGAGGAGAACTCGGGGCTAGAGAGATACTGGTCGATCAGCCAACCAAGGGTGTTCTCTTCGCGTTTCTTCTTCGGAGGAGCATCGGCGCCATTGAGAGCGGCTGTATAGGCTTCCATGAACTCCTCTGAGCCATACTCGCCGGGGAGGCGGCTTCTAGGGCCTTTCCCGCGCCTGAAGTACCAAAAGACCTTCCCACGCCCAACCTCCCGCAGAATGTACGGGAGGCGCTTTCTCTTCTGTCTCATATTGAGCTAACCTTGGGTGGTTCCTTGTTGTCGTTGTCGCTAGTGGCCACTTCGGAACTTAGGCGTATTGTTCCATCTGCTTTGATTTCGACGCTGCGGACGGAAAGGCCACCTTTTTCAGCCCCTTTTATAGCTCTGGCGATATCATTCTGCTTGAATGGTGATTTAGTCCTCAAAGCATCAGTCCTCCGCTATGCTGCCTCCACCAAGTCAGCAGGGTTCTTGTTGAGCTGTTTTTTCGCCCAAGCACGATCCTGCTTTTTGTTTTCACCTACCGCATGGCAGTACTTACGAGCAGACCAAGCTGCTGTGTTGTAGAGGTCTGCAAGCTCGTCAAACATCGCCCTGTCGTAGTTGGTTGCTGCGACCGCGTGAGCCATGCCCTCAGGCTTTCCGAAGGCATCTCCGTCAATCTTATGAAGCGTGCAGAAGGCAGCTAGCTCTTGGTTTGCTAAGCAGGCTTTATCCCAGAGGGCCTGCAGTTTTTCTTCAGTGTGTTTCATGCGGCTTTCCTCACTCTTGCTACGGTCAAGATGCGCTTTGCTGCTTCTTCATCGCCTGAGATCGCGTAGAGATCTCTTGCGACAGCGAGCGGGTCGATGCCTTGTGCTCGCCAGAACTCATGCTCATTTTGGCCGTGCTGCTCGTCATGCTTTTTCCTGATCATGGGAACGACCCAGCAATCATCAGGCTTAGTGGCTTTGCCTGTCCGCGGCTTTTTGTAGAGTGGGTCGCCATAGCGAACGTGACAGGGGTCAACGCCATACCGGCCTGTGATGAGGCAGGGGAGCTTGCGGACAAAGGCCAGGTGGCCTTCATCCTTTTTGCGCGCGTGTTCCTTCCCTGAAGGGTCGAGGGAGAAAGCAGTGTTGGGGCGGCGTAAACGGAAGCCCATCACTTACCCCCGTCAAGCTGGGCGCAGCGAACCGTCACAGCTGCCTGACAAAGCTCACTGAAGGATTGCTCCCCAATTGCGCGAATGCTCTTCTGGTGGCCTGTGAGGGCGTTCTTTGCTGCTTTGGGATTGCCAACCTTGGCAAGATCTTCCATCAAAAGCTTGAGTATGGCTTTGGAGTCTTCATCCAGAGACTTGCGGGCTTCAGGGTCTAGTTGTGACCAGATCGCAGTTGCGCCTTGAGAGAGTGGATTGTCGCTAATCCCTTGTTCCTGCTGGCGCGTACCTTCCATTTCTTCATTATCTTCCTGTGACCGGCCCAAATCTGAATACTGCGGCGCTTTACCAGTCTGTCGCTGAGCTTCTCCCCCTTCAGTTTGTTGCTGATGTGCATCTGCAATGTACTCCGCTTGGGTTTCATCAGTAGCGGCGAGGATTTCGCCCTCTATTGTTTCAGCTGCAACGTTGTAGCCTTCCTGAGGGCCTGCTAGAGGGCTAGCACGTCGCACCTCTAATCGTTGCGCAAGTCCGCTCGATTTGCGCTCAGGGGCATCGAAAGCACGCTCTACCTCATCCGCCTCATAGATCCCTGAGAAGCCGAATGCATAGCGCGCTGCTTGGATCATTGCTTTGTGGCGCAGCATACGCCGCGGCCATTGCCTCCAAGGGTCTGTGCCGCGCTTGCACTCCTCCATGTATTCGGTCGCTGAGATAGCGCGTGTTCGGTCCTTGCGGAACATCCGGCATGTGATCGCAATGACTGCGCCGTTGTCGTCCAGCTCGTCTTGAAACTCCATGCCGTCGAACTGCGGATTGGAGTTGATGAGGTTGGCCCACCCATCGACGGAGACAATCGGAGCAACACCGCCACCCTTTGCAGGGAAAGCATAAATCTCCTTGGTAAGTGGGTTCAGATTGTACTCATGGGCAACGACCAGAAAGGCTGCGAATTCTTCTTGAGAAGGGGGTTCTTTGTTCTTCTCAGGTTTCATGATTGTGTTGCGAAGCGTTTGCTCGAATGCTTGCGGTTCCATGCCATAGCGCTCGGCCATAGATGTTGTGATGCTGTTTTGTCTGGTAGGTGCGAGTTGCTTAGACATTACGCGGCCTCCGTTCTTTGGGTGTCGTTTGCAGCGAGAAGTTCATCAACGCGCGTCTCGTGCCATTTTGGTGGGGTCCAAACCTTTGCTTCAAAGGTTTCAGCAGGCCATTGGCCGGAGCGCAGGCAGCTAGCGAAGACTTCAAGCCCCTTACGCAATTGTTGATGGCCGCGTGACAGCTGGTCTGGCGTTAGCGACACCACTCGAACCGGCCATGGGCGCTTGGTTTGCACAAAGACAAAATCAAACGCCTCAAGGCTTGTTCCGAAAAGTGTTTGCAGCCCTAGGTCGACCAGAGCGCCTTGAATGTCGTAGCCGAACTCTGCAATGGCGGTGTCGGTCCGTCGAATGTCTTTTGTCGTTTTGAGGTCCGAAGCTTGGTTCCAACCAAATGGGAGTAGGTCAGGGCGGGATTTTAGCCAAATGCCGGTTGAGGGGTCCTGCCAGAACATCGACCGCTCAATGGCACCATCAAGCGCGCCAAGGCGTACTTCATCGTTGTTCTTGATGCCGGAGTTCGGGCAGCAGTCCTGCCAAGGATGAACTCCCGCCATGCCTTGAACGTTGTACCAGTCCATGGGCTTCAGGATGCGTCTTCCTGCCTTTTCTTGCTCCGCAATCCATCCCTTGCAGACATGCGCGTTACCATTCCAAGGCTTTTCTTCCCCGGTCTTCGCATCGTCATAGGTTTCTGGCTGAACAGCGAACTGATCTTTGAATTTACCCTCGCCAAGAAACAAGGTGTGGGCACATTGCCCGACGCGATAGGACTGTTTGTCCTCTGACACTTCGCGCTGCGGATTGAGCGAGCTTTCTGACCAGTATTCGGCAGGGCTCAACTTGAGCATGGTCCGTAAACCACTGGAGCTGACTGATGGGCCTATGCAAATGTCAGAATGGTAGGCTTCGATTGGGAGCCCAGCATAAAGACCGGGTTCACAAATTTTGAAGGTATCCCAATGTATTTTGTCCATAAGATTACCCTGCTAAGTGTGTGATAAAGCGATCAATGGTTGGGATGGATGCGAGGAAGATCAGGTAGATCGCACCCCACTTGAAGAGGGCAGACACAGCTGCCCAAAACCCAAAGTTTTCCATGGTGCCTCAGTATTTGATTGAAACGTGGGGAACGGAGCCTGCCGCGATGGCCTGAACTATTTTGCTGGCGCGTTCGTCACCAATTTTACCAGCAGCCATGATTGCTTTTTGGGCTTCCTGATTAAGCGCCTCGCGATGTTTTAGGTTAGCCGCACGAGCTTCTTCGGCCTGGCGTTTTGCCTCTTCGTCCGCTTTGCGCTTGGCAGCTGCTTCTTCCTGTTGCTTAAGCAGCTGCTCTCGCTCGCGCTTGGCATTTTCTTCAGCTTCGCGTTTAGCATCCTCAGCTGCCTTCGTTGCTGCCTCAGCTTTTTCCCGTTCGATGCGTTCTGCTTCGGCTTTCTCACGCTCAGCGGTTAGGCGCTGCTCTTCTTCTTCGCGACGCATAGCATCTTCGACTTCACGTTTTTCACGCTCTTCAACAGCTAGCTGTTCTTGCTCAGCTTTTTCGGCTTCAAGCTGTTGAAGTTTGAGTGCTTGTTCTTCGTTGTGCCGTGCTTGTTGCAAATGAGTGTTGAGGCTTTGAAGAATGGCAGCTTTCTTCGAGGCTGCATTTTCTGCAAACTCCTGCAAGGCAGCTTCTGAAACATCGACAGCTGCAATCTTATCGATACGCTGCTGAATGCTTTCAGGGCTTTCGTTGAACCCGACATAGCCGCTCTGGATCATGTCTTCGATAATGGCGCGGTGGGAGGCAATACGTGCTTCTTCCTGTTCCTCCCAATCTGTGAGAGGCTTTCTACGGGCATCACGTTGCTCGTCCAGATACTCACGCATAGCCTTGCGGCGGGTATCAACCGCATTGGCTTTCTCTTTGATTACGGCAACTCGCTCTTTACCAGCGGCATCAACCGCAGTCTTTAAAGTGGAGCACTGCCGGGAAAAAGAGATAATCTCTTTGCGGGATTTGTCCTTTGACAGATCGTAATTGAAGCTATCGTTCTCAGCTTCGACAGCCTGCTTAAGGCGCTCCAACGTTACTGTTTCGTCTTCAAAGTAAAGCTCTGGGTTTGCCCGCAACGTGGCAAGATCAAGCGGCTTGCATTCTTTGGTTTCGGTCACTGCATTCATGTCAGGCTGCTTCCTTCTGTTCAAAGCTGTCAGCTTTTGCCTGCCAGTGCTTGGCGAGGCGCTCATACTGCCGAGCGAAACTCAAAGAGCCGGTACTCCCGGTTTGCTCATGAATTTCTTGATGAGTGAGGCACATATCGCGGTACTTCTGAGCCCACCGCAGACAGTCCCCATGGGTCATGGTTTCCAAGGCACTTCCTCCTTTCACAAAGCAAAGTTGTGGCGTTCTGCGGAGCGATAAGCGCCGCAGTTGGAAGGTGATTGGTTGTGAGTGAGTTCGCCCTTTAAGGGCTAAAATCAGCTGCGGCTGTTACGCAGCCGCAGCAAAGTTGCTGTCCAGATAGGCTCGCAGATCGATGACCGACACCGCCTTGTCAAACTCCCGGAGAGGTCTGTAGTCATCAAGCTCAGGATCATGCACCAGCAAGGAGCCGTCCTGCTTTGCCCATTCGCGTAGGGTTTCAATGTGCTCTTGAAGCGCTTCCATGATTGCAAATGCCATCTCAGAAAGGCCAGAGTCCTTCAGATCTAGTTCAATGTAACGGCGTCCCTTACGGTCAATCCGTCGATGGCTGGCAGGGAACAGGGAGTAATCGAGATCCGAGATCTCGAAGCAAGGCAGGAAGATACGCGCTTCAAGCTCTTGGTCTTCATAGATCTTGTCGAACTCAGCTAGGATCAAAAGCTCGCCGAACTTTGCACGGTTGGTAGAGCAGGCCGACATGGCGACAAGCTCAAAGGGGAACACATAGTGTTTCATGCTGCCATCCTCATTTCACTGTTGTAGGCGTCCCAAAACTGTTCGGAGATGTGCTCACAGCCGTAAACAACTGCGGAAAGCATGAGCCACAAAATGCGCTCTTCACCTTCGCTCTTGGCATCAAGGCGCTTCTCACGGTCAGAGCCAGCTTCCTCAACTCTGATCTCCTGAATAACGAAGCCTTCACCGTCATCATCAAGCGCGCAATTGATCTTCGCTTCAATCACCTGCTCTGCATAAAGAAAGCCGTTGGAGGTCAGATCCAAGGTCGCCTGAATGTCCGTTTCGAAGTCCATCAAGAATCTCGTTCAGTGAGTGGTTCAATTCATTTGATGTTGTGAATAATACAAAATGGATTTACATTGTCAAATACAAAATGTATTGATATTGAGAATTTTGTTATTCGAAACGCAAGATGGCTACGGGGGCTCAATGTCGGGTTGGATCAGGATGGAACGTGCTTTGTATGAGCATGAAGCACTTAAGGGGCCGTTGGAGTGGGGGTGCTGGGGCTGGTTAATTGCTAATGCGGCGTGGCGGAAAAAGGCGATTGATCGAGCGGGAAATAAGATTGAGCTGGAAGAGGGGCAGCTATGCTTTTCGCTGAGATTTTTAGCTGAAAAATGGGGGGTTACTAAGGATAAGACAAAGCGCCTACTCGATAAGTGGCAGAAATGGAACCTTATCACCATCGAAGCTGCGGCAGGCGGTAACATCATAACTATCTGTAATTATTCAAAATATCAGATTGTAGAAGCTATCTCTGCGACAGAGATGCGACAAGGAGCGCTACAGGAGCGCGACAGCGATGAGACTGAAGCCGCAACAAAGAAGAACAATCTAACAAATAAACAAGATAACCATGCAGAATCTACTGACGTAGATTCCTTCATCACTGATGCGCCGGATGTTGTTCAAGTCGCCTTCGATGAATATTCGGCGGCCGTAGCTGACTACAACGAGACCGTCAGCGAGAGCGGCGTTAAGTTACCTAAGCCATCCAGCCTCACGCCGAAACGGCGCAGCGCATTAGCCAGAGCATTGCGAGAGCTACCGGAAGGCAAGAGCTTTTCCGATGTGCTGAGTGCTGTAGGGAAATCGCCACACCTTCTTGGGTGCAACGATAATGGCTGGCGGATGGATTTCGACTTCATATGCAAAAAAGACAAGTTCACGCAAATCCTGGAGGGGAAGTATTTCGGGCCTGCTAGACAATCTCAAACTCAAAGCAGCAAGCGCTATTCCGGCGCTGAACTATTCGACAGAGCCATGGGTATGAAGGGATAATTTCAATGTCTGCGATTACTGTTGTAAGGAGCAATTGCCTCGTGAAGGTTAAACAGAAATACACGCAAAAGCTCTCTGATGTACGGGCTACGCTGGCCGCGGAGCGTGGCGGTGAAGTTGTCGATCGAGTTGCGCTCAGTCAATCCGCAAGAGACATACTGGCCTGCTCAGGCGCCTTGTTCGCGCAAGCAAATTCTGGCGATATTCTGGCAGCTGTGCAAAGAATCTATTCCAACTTCTCAAGCAATACACCTGAGGTTGCTGAGGAAAATATCAGAAGCATTTGCGAGTTGTTAGCACTGGAGCAGTTTTCCGTAGGTGCGATACAGCAGGCTATGTATTCATGTCTGAAAGAGTGTCGATTTGCGCCTGTACCCTCCGAGGTTTACAGCAGGGCGGAGGCGGCGGAGGAGCTATTAATGGCTGAGCAGCGATTACTTGAGGCGATTGAGCATAAGTAGGGTTGGGTGTGTTGCCGACGAAATCTGTGAGGGAGAGGAGTTTGACGGTGCATGCCTCTTTTTTTGCTCTCATGAAGTGTGCTATTGAAGGCTCCCCCAAAAAAGAAAAATAATCCCAGCTGCCAAAATCAAGAAGAAGCAAGAATTTCATACAAGTTAAAACGCTCCCCTTGGGGCCGCTCTATGGAGACTTCTTTGAACGATCTGATTTTTCAAGACAATGAACTGCGTACTATGTCCAGCCTGGACTTCCTCAATGGTGTGATTAATCCTGCTCGGGAAGTGGCTAATGAGAGTAAAGTGGAGAATTCTCATTTCCTTAGGCGGGTTGAGGATGAGCTAGATGATTTGGGGGATACGAAAATTTTTCGGCACCCCCAGAACCATAAAGCAATTCGCTATTACGACCTAACCTTCGATCAGATGATCATCGTAGGGATGCGCGAGTCCAAAGCTGTTCGCCGCAATGTCCTTGAGAAACTGAAGGAATTGCAGGTAGGCGATCAAGCAAAGGCTCCGGGCAATTTGCTTGAAGCCCTGAAGTTGGCAGTCACTCAGCAGGAGCAACTGCTCGAACTTAAGATTGAAAATGATAATCTTCGACCTGCTGCGGCTGTAGGGGAGCGAGCGGTAGAGGCTGAAAGATCGGTTCGTTCTGTCGTTAGGACGCTGCCTGGAGTGAATATTCAGAAAGTCCAAAAGGTGTTGTGTTCTTTAGGGTATTTGCACAAAGAAAGTGACGAATGGAAGGTTAATCGCAACCATACCCATCTCTTCAAGGAGCGGATTACAGTTGGCGCGAAGGCGACTATTAAAGTAATCGCCACATCGGAAGGCCAAAAGCTGCTGCACCAGCTTTATAACGACAATCAGCTCCCTATGAAGAAAGGACGCATGCCTCAGCCTAGCTTACTTGGATTGACTGGGACGGATTAATCACCACTCTCCTGTTGCAATAACCTTCTGCATAGCTCTCATTTTCTCGGCGGGGATCTTAAGGTTCTCGCCGTTATGTCGTGAGAATACCCTTTTCCCTTTTTCTATGCCTTCATAGCGGCCTACTTGAATCACCAAATGCTCTTCTGCGCCCGTGTCCTTCACGTGCTGGATGGCTGCGTATTCACCAGCTCTTGGAAGTTTCTTAGGGTTCACAAATAGGGCTTCACCCTCAAGGTAGCGTGGCTCCATGGTATTTCCAGGCATGTATAGCGCGTAAGCTCCAGCTACGTCCATTAAGGATCTAGGGGCGGGGATGTGGTCGAGATACTCCCCAGTGGCTTCAAGGTAATCCTCGTTTCCACCTGAAAGTGAGCCGAATACAGGGACTGTGAAGGGTTGCAGTAGGCTCTTAACGCGCTGCTTGTCGATAAGTGGGCGGCTTTCTTGTTGAGCGCGTGCGCCTTCGCCTTTTCCAAAAAACAACCACGTTGCATCTACACCAAAGAAACGAGCGTAACGTTCAATGGCATTGGACTTTGGCTTCCGCGTCCCGTTCTCGTGATGGGTGTACGTGGGCGTTTTGATTCCCAGAGCCTCAGCTGCATCTGCGGCACTAGAAAAACCTGCCTTTTCACGCGCAGATTTCAATCTGTCTTTGAGTTCCTGTGTCATGGCATACAATATGCCCCTTTACTAAATACATTTGGTATTGACACCGATAAATCCGTTTTGTATTTTATGATTATGTTGAAACAGGATGGAACCCATGGATAATCAGTCGGTGAAAGATCTGCGCGTTGGGCTGGGGTGGTCTCAATATGAGCTTGCCGACTACCTTGGTGTTAAGCAGCCAACAGTTGCTCGGATCGAGCTGGGGCAAGAAGTTCCAGGCCCAATCAAACGACTTCTGTACATTCTTAAAGCTCAAGAAAACCTTCCCCAAGCGGCCTAGGCCTTGTGCCTAGCGAGGGCGGCTGGCCTTTCCTCCCAGCCAGCTGCCCTCGGGACCCGGGACTATTTACCCAGCACAGCTTTGTAGTAGTCCGCCTGAATATCATAGTAAGAGGGAAGGTTTCCGGTCTTGTGAGGTGACAATCTGATGATCTCCTCTGCTTTATCGGCATCCATTTCCTGCAATGTCGAAATCATTAGAGCCTCAAGGAAAGTAATTCTGTCCTCTAATGATCCACTTATTCCAGCAGGGCTTTTGTCCTTCAGGTCAGAAAGCATCTGCTCAACTTCATTCTCTGTATTCACGCTGGTAGCTCCTCGCAATTTGAGCCGGTGTGATGTGGCAGGAGGCCTCTCTTGGAAGTAGTGCCTCACTTGGTGGCCTCCTGCCGTTTGGAACAACGTAAAGTTAGCCTCTATCTCCGGTTGTGTCATGGGGGCAAAATACAGGAAAGCGCTCCATGAACGCACCGAGAACATCTGACCAGTTCAACAATTGGATTTGTACGCAGATTAAGAACCTCGTGACAGCGTTTGGCGTTGAGAGCTCGGCTGAAGTGCTGGGGCATTCCTCAGCCACCATCCGCAAAGCCTACCAAGTCAATGAAGCGCGCAGCCTGACCCTCAAAGACACTCTCTATCTTGAGCGCGAAATGGCTGCCATTGGCTTGGCACCAAGCCTGACAAAAGCCCACCTCGAGTCTTGCGGCTATGAGGTGCGTAAGAAGGCTGAAGGGGTTGCCAAACTGGACCCGGCAGCCGCGGCAATGAATGTTGTGCCAGTGCATTGCGACAGCATGAAAGAGATCGTGCAGGCCGCAGAAGACGGCGAAATTTCCCCCAAAGAACACGAGCGCATCAAGAAGAGCTTTGAGCAGATCAAGGAACTGATGCGCAACTACGACGCGAGCTACAACGCCAGCCAACACCAGATGGCTGCGGAATGAACCAGACCACCACCAGCAACCCGCAGGAGATGCAGCACATGAGCAATCAAGTCGATAAAGAAGCCCTGTCCACGGCTGTCAAAGAAATCCTTGAAGTTGAAACCGTCATTGAGAGCGACAAAGGTTCGTACATGTCCAAGTGCGCAACCAATCGCGAGAAGATCAAGGAGATCAAGCAGGACGCCCGTGACAAGGGGGTTCCGACCAAGGAACTCAATGCAGTGCTGAAGCGTAAAAAGTTGATGGATCAGGTTGAGGCTGTTGTGTCCAATATGGATCAAGACGAAGCCGAACTGGTTGATCAGATGGAGTTGGCTCTCGGCTGGGCTGCCAATGACAATGAAGATCAGCCAGAGGCCGCCTGATGTACCTGGCGCTTGACCTCGGCGTAAAGACTGGCTGGGCTCGTTGGGAGCCCGGTCTTTCCAAACCAGTCTCAGGAGTTTTTGACTGCGGGGCTAAAGACAAAACAGGCGGGTACGGGGGCCGAAGTCTTTCTTTCTATGGTTGGTTGCTGGGAAAGATCGAAAGCTTTGGTGTTACGCACCTTGCGATTGAAGATGAGCTTGCAGCTATCAGCGGGAAGCAGATGAACCGGGGCAATGAGCAATGGCAGCCCGCACAACATCGACTTTGTGAGATGGCAGCCGTCGCGAACCAGATCCCGTATCAGAAGATTGCAATGCAGACTTGGCGAAAGCACTACCTCGGGCGAGGGCAGGCACCAAGGGGCACCAGAGACAGCCGGACTTGGTTTAAGCAGCAAGCAATAGGCAGAGGCAGGCTCTTAGGTTGGGCACCAAAGGACGACAACGAAGCGGAAGCTCTCGGAATTCTTGATTACTTCCGTGCCATTCAGTCGCCGTCCTATGCACTGCAGACCACAGATCTTTTCAGCAGACATTAGTTTTACGGGGCAATGCAATGGACCTTTGGAAGTCTCATAAAAACGAGAGACTAGAAGCAGCTGAAAGCCGCTTATCACGTGCTCAAGTTGCTGCAAATCGACCCGGAAGCACTATCGATACAGATCTGAAGCTGCAGCAGGCGCGGGCTCATTATTACATGGTTCAATTCGAGCTTGCCTCATCAGCAAACAAAACACTCGTGCGGGAGAAACGAGAGCTTCAGAGGAGGTTGGAGCGTGCCAGCGGTAACGACAACCGACACAAGGGAAGCAGAAAGCCTGTGCGCGGAACTGGGAATAGAGGTTCTGCACGCGAGCAAGCGGATAAGAACTGGGCCTTGCTCACCACAACAAACTCATTCCGCAGTGCGGATCCAGAAGATGATCAATCTGAGGGGCAGGGAACATGCGTGGGCAGTTCTATACGCGCTTTCCGAGATGGAAAACCCACCAATCGAACTCAAAAGCTCCCTGATAGGGGCCGTAAGCGATCTGCTCTGCAATTACCCGGCATGGGAACAAAGGCTGGGTGACTTCCTCAACGCGCTGGACTTGCTCGACCTTGAAGAGTTGCAGCGCCTTGCTTGGAGCGGCCCCGGTATTGATGGGGCGTCCCCGAAAACCAGAATTTTGATTGCCGGTTATCTGCAAGTACTGCTGATGCCGGTCATGGAACCTCAAGACCAAGGGGTGTTTTTATGATTGCACAACAATGGGAAGAATTGGACCGACAGGACCAAATTTCAGCAGTAAAAAGCCTTGCTGATGGGACCCGCTCGACACGCACTATCCAAGAGGAGCTGTCCTTTCGCCACCCGGGCATTACCGTCGGCAGTGTTGCTCGCATTGTCCGTAGCTATGGCGGCAAGCTCACTGGCCGCAAAGGAGCGGTTGGCTCCACCAAATGGGCAAAGGGCAGCAACTCGTTTCAGCAAACTCTGGAGGCCCGCCTTAAAGCTCCTGACGCCCAACCTGCAACTCTGCTTGATATCACAGACAAGCAATGCAGGCGCCCAATGTGGAGCGGAGAGCCGCCCATTGATCAGCGCTTCTATTGTGGTGCTCCAACAGATCTTCGCCAGACCTACTGCGAGCACTGCCAGACCTTCTTGTATGAGCAGAAGGAGGAGGGAGAGTGATGTTGCAAGATTTAGTTCCGGCTAAGCCGCTCAGTCTCCTGAATAATAAGACCTCTCAAACTGTTTTGTCTTTCTTCCAATTCTGGCAGCAGTCGCGAAATATGATTTTCATAATATTTATTGGCGAGTGGAAATACCTGACTTGCAGAATACTGTATTTTCGCAAGAGAATGCTCTTCTTTTATTCCCCTCTGGACTGCCCCAATACCATCAAATATATCTCCAATAGTTGTTCTGCTTTTGGAGTCGCCAATTCTATAAGTCGTTTTAAAGGCATTCAAATCAATCTCTTTTATCACGTCATAGTACTGCGCAGCGTTTGTTGTGGAGGCAGCGTTACTTATCGCTTCGGTCGCAACACTGATGCTAGAAAGAATAGGACGCAGCATCATCAGAGTATTGATATCGTCGTTTATGACTTGAAGGCTCATTTGGCACGCCTGCAGTGTGGCGCTTCGTGTTTGTCGTGCTGTATACCACAAACTAGTAGCTACCACTGCTGCGGCTATTCCATTTATTACAACAACTACCCAACCGCGTATCAGAGCTTCCTTCGTTTCCCCAACCTGTGGCGGTCCATCGTAAAAGTCGCCAGTCACAATAATAATGCAGAGCGCCCCGATAAATGCCCCCATAAAACAAGCTGCTGCACACAAACTCAAATCTCTTTTTCGCATTACCATACTTATTCCAAAAATACAGAGAGAACACCGAGTTCTTTTAGCGACCAGGGGCCGATTCTGTCTTTCTATTTTTGTGAGAGGTCAGCATGAACTCAATAGACCAACAATGGGAAGACTATAAGCAACGCGCACTGGACGTACCTCTAATTGAAGCCGCACAATCCTCCGGAGCAGTGCTTAAGAGGGGAGGCAAAGAACATACAGGGCCTTGTCCGGCCTGCGGTGGCACAGATCGCTTTAGCGTCAATCCAGTGAAGCAGAAATGGAACTGTAGAGGAGCAGGCGGCGGCGGTGATGCAATCGGCATCGTGATGCATTGCATGTCAGTGGATTTCAAAGCGGCATGTGAGATCCTGACTGGAGAGGAACCTCCCTTTGGAGAAGGCTCTTGGGATGAAGATGCGCAGCGCAAAGCAGCTGAGCGCAAAAAAGAGGCCAAGGCCAAAGCTGCACGCGAAGCAGAAGAACAAGCCCAGCAGGAAGCCGATAGCACTGAATACGCGCTTAAGCTCTGGGACCAATCCAAACCGATTGAGGGCACTCCTGCTGAAGCATATTTGCTGGGGCGTGGGCTCCCGAGAATGCAGTGGCCGGATTGCTTGCGTTACCACCCGGGCCTGAAGTATCCGGACGCAGGAAAGCTTCCCGCCCTTGTTTGCCGCGTTAATGACACCATGGGCGATCTCACCGGGATCTGGCGTATTTTCATCACCAAAGAAGGCCGGAAAGCACCGGTCGCAAATGCAAAGCTCGGTCTTGGTCCGGTTGCTGGGGGTGCAGTGCGGCTTCAGGAAGCTGCTGACGGGGAAATCGGCATAGCTGAAGGCGTTGAGACAGCCCTTGCAGTTTACGCCCTGACGGGGCGCCCTTGCTGGTCCTGCCTGTCTACAGCGGGGCTTATCAACTTTGAAACACCTTTAGAAATAGAGCGAGTCCGCATCTATGGCGACGGTGATCAGGCCTTTCAAAAGCCTGATGGTAGCTGGGATCTGGCCCCCGGCAAAAAGGCAGCCCTGCAAGCTGCTGAAAACCTCACTCAAAACGGATTGCAAGTGCTGGACATAGCTTTGCCTGAGGCGGGCTCTGACTGGCTGGATGTTTACAATGAACTTTATGGTATGGCTGCATGAAAGGTTTATTCTTCAAATGCAGTCTCTTGAACAGCCAAGAACTTCGCCTTCAGTTCAGCTATATGCGCTTTATATTTGGAGTATGCCCCGATACAGCGGTCAACCTGATCAATGATAGCTTGATGATCTGCGGCCCAATCAGATTCTTCAACAGATCGATCAACCAGGAGCGTATTCTCATTGAACTCTGTAGGCTCTTTGTACTTGAAGCGATGGAGTGCTTTAAGTTCATCAATGAGCTTGTGACGCAAAACCAAAATTTGGATCGGAAGAACTTTGTTTTCTGCGGCATTGAGCGTTTCGAGTTTATGGATTGTGTTCTCATACAAGGCAATGATCGCCTGCGCTTTTTTGGCAATCGGTGGCTCAGTGAGGATCAACTTAAAATCCGACAAAGCGAAGAGCTCGAGAGAAGAGTTCTCCTCGGCGAGCAATCTGCTATAGCCCCTAGATGTGTACTCAAGTCTAGCAATAGCATTGGCCTGTATACTTTTGTCGATTTGATCCTTGGTTCGCTCAATCTGAACCTTGACGAGCGAGCCCGCATAAATCGCCGCAATTACAGCAGCAATAGCGGCAACCCAACCACTCGATGCACTCAGCCAACTCCTACCGCAGGCCCATGGAGCTTCGCTTTCGATGCCAGCGCAAAAGCCTCCACGCAGCAGATTAAATTCAAAGAATACCGCTGTGAGCAATCCTCCGAAAAAAAAGATCGTAGCGTAAACAACAACAAGTCCCGAGAAACGGGCAAAAGACGACGACACCAATCACACTCACAAAATTTACAACCGAATCCTTTTCCAATTCTATTCCGGGATAAAGCCGCATGACAAACCTTGAACCAATCGAACAACAAGTTCTTGCGCGCCTTTTGGCGTCTCCAGAGCTGTATTGGGATGTCGCCGACCAGATGACACCTGAGCACTTTCATGATGCTATCTGGAAGGCTGTCTGGACCGGCTTGGACACCTGTCACAAAGAGGGCAGCTTTGATCTGCACCTTGTGGAAACAAATGCGCCATATGAAGGCGATGCAGATCTTGTAGCGCGCATCAAATCACTCGCAGCTAAGGGCAGGAAGCTTACTGCTAAAATCGAGGACCTTGTGAAACCGCTCCTCAACCGGCGTAACAAGGAGCTGATTGCTGAGACTTTCCAGAAAGGGCAGAAGGCTCTTTACACTGACACAAGGGCTGCTGAGCTTGCAGAGAACGCTATTGAAGAGCTTCAAGAGATTTCAGGGCAAGCACAGAGAACTAGCACTGTAACTCTTGGGCAAAGCGCACAAGCTGTTTATGAGCGGGCTGCGCAGCCTCAGGAAACAGGGGGCGATGCTTTAGGGACTGGTCTAAAGCAAGTTGATAACCTTTTGGGTGGTGGCTTGGTTGATGGCGAGCTGACTGTAATTGGCGCAGAAGGAGCAAGCGGTAAAACAGCCCTTGCTTTGCAGATTGCTGAGTTCATTGCCTGCCAGTATGGCCCAGTTGATTTCCAGTCAAAGGAAATGGACGCAGAACAGCTCACCATGCGGCGCGTTGCAGCTATGTCTGGCATCAGTACCCACGCTATGCGCCGAGGCGGGCTTTCGGCTGAAGAGCTGGAAAAAATTTACCTTGCAAAAGAAGATTGCCAAAGCATTCCACTTTACATTGATGAGACGTCAAGAACGACTGTTGAGCAGCTGTTTATCCGGGCAAAAGCTAACAAGTCTAGGTTTGGGACTAAGGCCCTGTTTGTCGATAGTGTGAAGGCCATGCGGGCTAAAGATAGCCGCTTGGATTCAAACCTTCCTGCACGTTGTGGCTATGTGATTTCTGAACTGAAGGAGCTTGCCAAAACCCTCAACATTCCAGTCGTTGCCCTTGCTCATGAAATCAGATCAGAGAGAGAACCGTTGCAACGCCTGACACGCAAAGAGCTGTTTGGCGGTTCCAACATGGAAGACAGCGCGGACAACATCCTCATTCTCTTCCGCCCTGAACCAATACTGCTGCGCAAAGAACCTAAGGAAGGCACAGATCTTCATGTCAAATGGCAAACGGACCTGATTGAGTGGAAGGACAGGGCACAGGTCCACGCCGACAAAGTCCGCATGGGCTCAGGTGGTCGCTGTGCAGAGCTTGTTTTTGATGGGCCTACGACCACTTTTAGGGAAGATCGCGGACACCAAGAAGGGATGCTCTTATGAGCGTCCCAATCCGCTTTGTGTGGAAAGTGGAGGTTGGAACAGTGGTGGAAGATAGTGAGACAGGTGACAGAACACAGATTACAGATCAGGTCTGCGCGCTTTACAATCGGGTGCTCTATGTTTCCCCTTTGAACTATGAGGCTTTACGCAGCCGAGCCAACAAGCTGGAGAAGAAAGCGGCATGAACGATAACAAGGAATTTGAGCCCCGCCTCAAATGGAGGCGATCATGGCCAGACACACCAGACGATGGAACGGCGAAAGATCCCAACAGGCCCGATGCAAACCTGAGAACCTACAAAGAACACAGGCCTAATGGTCCTGGTGTTCAGTGGTATTGGGTAGCAAATGATTTGGCATTGATTGAACAAGGCCTAGCCAACTCAAAGGAGGAAGCACAGCAAGAAGCCGAGCGCGCATACTTTGAATATCTAGAAAGGCAGGACAAGGGAAAATGAGCGACATTCAGGCACTATATGCGGTGATCCTAGATCGGCTGATAGAGGCACAGGTTGTCATGCGCCTTATGAAGGTGCGAGGCGTTAGACCGGGGCAACCGCAAAGCTTCTGGCCGGACTTCAACCCAAGTGATGATGATCAATGGGAAGCGGCTTTGAATGCCGTTGCAAAGAAGCTTACGGAAGTGGAGAAAAGAGCCAGGAACATGGCTGGACCGGATGCTGCTGCAATTGCCCGAATGGAAGAGACATGGGACTGGATGCATTACATCAAGCGAAATGAAGAGAGAAAAGCTCTCTCGCTTCTAGTGTTTTGCTACGCCTACAAAATCCAGCCGAAGAAGGTTCTTGACCAGATGGGGCTCGCAAAACAAACGGCTCATGATCGATTTAATAGAGCGCTTCATGAAATCGCGGTAAGTTTATGTAATAAAACAGATTTACCCGCGTTTGCATGTCAAGATTTATCCGTGCAGTTTAGGCCTAAATCGGGTATCTATTCAGATAAGATGAGAACACTTGCGGCTTGAAGGTTTAGCCGTGTTTCATTACAGGTTTCCCAAATGACTAACCCGCCAAACGGCGGGTTTTCTTTTGCGATCTGATCAATAAACAACTTGCCCGCCATGGTATGAGGATTTAGGCATTTTTTCGCCGTCGAAAGCAAAATCAGCAGGACATTTAGTACAGACCAATCGCGGTACTTCTTTCCTTATCCTGTCGCTATAAGGACGGTTCTTTTTCTGCAGAACGGTCTTGCGCCCATCTTCTAAACAGTTAGGGCAGGCATAGTGGTGTGGCTCTTCAGTCCCGGCGTTAGCCTTTAACTCGTATACGAGTGAACCTTCGTCTAGTTCGATGAGCTGGTATCTGTCTAGAAGTTCTCGTTTTGCCTCAAGTTCACGAATACGCTCTTGGGCATCACGGAGATGAGAATCTTGCTCATGCATCTTATTGGTGATGTCTAGAGCCAACATATTCGCTTCGATCAGACGTTCAGTTAACTCATTAGAAGCGGCTTTGATTTTGGCATCATCTCTGGCTTCAATGCCGAGTTTGAGTAAATCGGAAGCAACTTTAACGGAGGTTAAAAATCCTTTTATTTCAGCTAATGGCATAGCAATCTCCTAAAAGGTTTAAGGCGAGAGGCTTGGAGGCAGCAACCTCCAGAGCTACGGGCACGTTTATGACTACAGCACCCGCCCGGTAAGACTTAGCATATTACCGCTCCCGCCATATCTACTCACCGCAATTAATGAGCAGGGGGCTTTTATGCGTCGAGAATCATTTTGGAATCAACCAGATGTGGCCACTGCAATGCGCTCCTGTTCAAAAACGAACCGGGCGCAATCGTGAAACCCATTGAAATCAAGTGCCGGAGATGCGGCACACTAAACCAGTTGAGGCCCTTAGAGCCCATAAGTGAATGCCCTGAGCATCAAGCTTAGAGAGCATGGAATGACTAAAGGGGCACTAAGCCAAGATTTTATCGTACCGCCTTTTTCAGTGTTGAGCGCAAGGGCCAAGGAATGGCAAGACCGCAAGCGCCTTTGGCTCGGCCTGGGGATTGATAGCGGTGAAGGAAGGAAAGAAGACCTCCTAAGCGGATACGCCAGCGCAATGGCTAAGTGGTCAGAGATCAACGGGAAGGGCACAGCACCCGGCTCATGGGCAAGTAAAAGCATATTTGACCCGGTCCTGACTGAACTTTGTTATGCATGGTTCTGTCCGCCTGAGGGAAAGGTTCTTGATCCTTTTGCTGGTGGATCTGTACGGGGCTTAGTGGCCGCCTACATGGGGCGCGAGTATACAGGTGTAGATTTGCGCCCTGAGCAGGTTGAAGCCAATGACCTGCAGGCTGATGCCCTCGGGATTAAACCAAGGCCTAAGTGGAAGGTTGGTGATGCTGTACAGCTTTACAAGCATGTGCGCGGCTACTTTGATTTCATACTGACCTGTCCGCCCTATGGTGATCTGGAGAAGTACTCAGATGATCCCTCGGACTTGTCGAACATGCATTACGACGTGTTTGTGGGTGCCTTTCGCGCCTCAATGAAGCAGGCTGCAGCGCGTCTGAAGGAGAACCGCTTTGCAGCTATCGTGGTTGGCGACTTCAGGGACCGGGAAGGTATCAACCGGGGCTTTGTACGGGACACCATTGAAGCCTGCGAAGACGCGGGCCTGCGCTTCTACAATGATGCTGTGTTGATCACTCAAGCCGGTTCATTGCCCTTGAGGGCTCGTGGAGGATTTGAGAGCGGGCGCAAGCTTGGCAAGACACATCAGAACGTTTTGATCTTCGTGAAAGGCGATCCTAAATTAGCCACACAAGGATTAGGGGCTGTCGAAAAGCATAGTTTCTAGCAAGCTCATGATGGGCTGGGGTATCATATCAATGAATTTGTTCCCCTAATATGAGGTTGAGATAAAATAAAGCTCCGCTCTGACCGTGATTGACATGAAAAGATTAGAGATGCACCTCGGTTAGTATTGGTTCATTCGTAACAAATCTAATTGCGCTCAAACAGGTGGTAGCTTATGTTCCGATTCATTATGGATATTGACAACACCCTTGAAGAAACGATGCGCAAGATGGAGCAAGCCTTCGTCAAGCCAGTAGTCGGTATTGAGCGGAATATTTTCGAAGCAGATGGCTCTATGGAGCGCTTTCTAGCAGAAGAAGATCAAAAAATTGACGATTTGAACACTCAGTTAGCCGAGTTTGAAAGAATTGCACAGAACGAGTTTAACGAAGTAAGAATTGCTTTGGAAGGTGCACCGATTACGCCTCATCAAATTCATGAGTTAGACAACCTTATTTATGTTCTTGAGAATAAAGCAAATCAGACCAGAAAAGCACTCCAAAAGAGTAAAAGCTCTCTTAACCAGCATGTGAAGGAGCTCTCGCTTTATTCAAAGCAGGGTGCTTCCAAAATGAACAAGCAAAATAAACGCTTGCGAAATTGGCTTGAAGCAGATGCGGAAGCATGTCTCAAGTATGCTTTGCTCTATCGCGCGTTAAGAGCCGATCTCTCAGATAAAACTGAGGAGACAAAGATCAAGTCGAGAGATGATCTAGATAAGTTTTTTGATAATCTTGGGTGATCATGTCTGTAGAGCTTAGTTTAACTTCGACCTTCGAGAAAAGTATTAAAAAGTTACCTCCAGATCGACAGAAGGGGGTTAAGAGTAAGCTCAGCTTGTTCCTGCAGAATCCGAAGACCAATTCGCTTCGCTACCGCGTTTTGGAGCCATTTGATGATATTTTCATTATTAATGGAAAAGGTGGTGATCGTATAATTCTGAAACGAATTTCTGACAAAGAGTACGAAGTGTTGGATGTAGGTCCGCATGATAACGTATATCGACGTTGGAACAGACGCAGTCTTGCACCAGCTTAGAGCCACAATTCCCAATTCCATTGCTCATTGTTTGACACTTGAACAAGAACCGATATCCATCCAGATCTTCTCTGCTTGACCTCTTTCCTGGGCTACTGAAACAGCAGAGAATCTCAGTGATTTCAGAAACAATGTGAAGTAGACACCGCTCCCTGCCGAGCAAATGATCTCAGTTTTATTGCTAATGCAAGGGTATCGCGGCTCAGGCCCGCTAAAGGTTAAACTGAATGAGGCAGCTTCCCTGAACATAGAAGCTAGCAAAGGGTCTTCGGTTTGCCCCTTTAGCCGCCGGAAACTGAAGGTTGGCTTGGTGGAGCCAATCGAAGTAATGCGAAATTTTTGTCTGGATTTGAAGTCCTGAGCCTCATCTGTTCCCGGCAAGAAATAACCGGTACCTTTCTCAGATGAGCAGATATACTCACTTGAGAGTGCAGGGCTTGCGTAGATGATGGTTGCTGCGACTAAGACTGCCTTGATTAGGTATTTCATGGTGGAATGCTAGCTCGTGGGACAATTGGTACACATATCTTAAACGTAATAGCTCTCAAGAAGGTCGCATAACGCGCCATCAAGGCTACTTGTATTCGAACTTAAAATCTCTCGCATGTAGGATCTTTTTTGCAGCTTCATTCGCAAGCTCGCCAGCTGCTTCAGTTAAGTTCCAATGCATATCGCTGTCGGTTACATACAGGTGCCCTACAAGATTGAGATCCACTACATTGCTAAATCGAGTGCCCTCTTGCAGGTATTGTGAAGGGGCGGCAATGGCATACGAATTGACGGAAAGCTTTGCCTCCAACATGACAGCGCATCTCGATCCGGGCTTGAAACCAGTAAGTGTCAAATAGAGCACGGCGGCATTAGAGGCAGTCGTATCTTCAGTTACAGGTATGCCGTTCTTGCGCAGTGCGCCCTCCGATTTATCTTTCAGTACTTCGGGTTCAGGAGAGCAATCACCGTGTACGGTGTCTACTATCTGGACACGAACCTTTTCGACTGAAGTGAGTAACGCAGCAGTGGCGGATTCCTGAGTGGAAACAATCTCCGCTGATTGGGCAGATAGGCAGCCTGCGAGCCCAAACATGAAGGCGAGAGTGGCTTTACTCAATGTATTCATCTGCAATTCTCTCTTTGAAAAAACATCTGTTGGCCGGGTAGCTCTATCCAGCACAAAGCTCAAGAAACCAGAAGTTACAAATTGATGTTCGGCACACGGGCTGCGTGATCGGCAAAGAGCAACAAAGCGTCTGAGGCCAAAGCAAAACCACGCATGCCACGGAAGAAGGCTCCGCATAATGCCTCCAGTTACCCTCGAATTCGCAGACGACAACCATGTGCACTTTCGTAATGCGGTTGAGCGGATAGGAAACAGAAAGACAGCAGAGCGCGCCTACAGAAAGGTCATCAATAAAACCGGCACCAAGCTGCGTAAAGGCGTGCTGAAGACGCTTCCTAAGCAAACAGGCTTGCCATCCCGTACAATTAGGAAGGCTCTGGGGAAGCCTAAGAGGGCGAGTGCGAGCTATAAGGGCAACGCTGCCAGCCTGTCTTATGTGCTGACCACAAAGGGCGGACTAATCAGCCTGAAGCACTTCAAGCCAAGAGAGCTGATGCGCGGCGGGGTAGTAGCGCGGCCAAGGGGGCAGAGGCTCTATCTGGAAAAGGCATTCATGAAGGGCGGACGCTTCCCAGGTCGCAAGACCTTGAACCTTGGTGGGGCAGTCTTCCGGGCCAACCTTAACGTAGGTAAGCGCTGGTACAGGGGCTTCCATAGCCTCAAGAGTAGCGTTCGCATTCCGGATGAAATGGTAATAGGCCCATCAAAGGCCGAGCACGACAACGCAACCCGCTCCTTTGCCCCGGCAATGGAAGTGGAGATTAAGCGTCTGCTGGCTGTGAAGGGTTAAGGCCCTCAAAGGTACATAGTTTCGCCGTCATAGACTTCCTTGATGCATTCTTTGCAATCGCTAGTCCAATCACGCAGAGCAATGTATTTGAGCAGGTTGCTCTCGATCACGAGTTGCCGCCATGCAGAAGACTGGACTTCTTTTGAAAATGCAGCGAAGAAAATCAAAACAAGATCGGAATCAAGAAGTTGAGATCTCAAAATTTCCCGATATATCTCTTTGTTATCTATCTCTGATTTTTCGATCATCTCAGAAATCATCATAACGAAACGAATGTAATCAACGCTACCGTCACGCGGTTCGTTTCGAGGAGCAGCCCAATATCCGGTGAGAAGGTTCGAAACGTGAAGTGCTGATGTTGTCTTATCTCGCAGATCTTTAACATACCGTGCCAAAGCAGCACTGCCTCTAATGTTGGTTTTGCCGGGGTGAAGGAGCTGTTCTCTATGTTTAAAAAGCAAGTCGAGGGCGTTGTAAAAACTGGTTTCAAATGCCTGCTTACCAAGTTGCTTGGTTTGCGCGGTTATGTTGTCTTCCTGCTTTTCGAGAATTTCACGAGTGTCGTCCCTTTCGTCCTTCACTGTAGATAACTCTTCTCGCTGCAATAGGATCGCATAGAACAGACCAAGGAAGGCAAGGCCAGCAAACAGTGAGTTCACTATCCCAAATGTATCACCAGTAGGGCCTCTCTCTGAGTAACCACCTACTGCCTGAGGAGTGCCTAGGATGCCTAGCCTTTCCAATATGCTTTGTGGCTGAGGCTCAGGGGTATCGAAATAGGAGAGAAGATAGGGGAGTTCTCCTGTGACTGCGTACCGGGCGTTAGCCCACCAGAGGCAGATTATGAGTATCGTAAGACCAATGAAGATGATCCAAGCCCATGGTGAGCTTAACAGTAGCGCGTTGCGCTTGGTTCTCTGATCCTTAGGCTGTTCACTCTTCGGCATATCGGCACTCCTTATCGAGGTTCGTGATACGCGATTCCCCCTTGGGGTTGGAAGATGCAAAGGGCACGTGGCACGGCGCAAAAGGCATGCGCGATGCATACCCCCCCCGGTCTAGGGACCGTATTTCGATTTTTTCAGCCCGCTACGGTGGCGGAGCCCGATTTATGGCCCGTTACAGTTCAAAAAACAGCGGGGTTACTAGACGGGTTTTTAGCTCCACCAATCCCAAAAACCTAACAATTTCAATGAACGAATACGCTGTAGACGTTGCTAACCTGTAACACTGCGGCCTTTTTTATGTGAGGATACGTGTTGGGCAAAATTGTTAGCACTTTGGAGCTTTGTGAAGTCTTTGGAATTAGCAGACAGACGCTCCATAGGTGGAGGGCTAAGGGGTGCCCGATCCATGATGATAAAGGGGCGGGGAAGTTAACGACCTACAACACTGCAGAGGTGTTTGCTTGGCGAGAGATGTTCAGCAAGTCCTCATTAGGTGAAGACAAGATACCTGAGCGCGAACGGGCGCAAATACGCAAGGACAATGCATCAGCAGAGAAGGCCGAAATTGAGCTTGAGCTGCTACGCAGAACTGCAATCCCAATCGACATTGTTAAGGCCAAGATCTCGAAGGAATACTCAGAGATCAGAGCTAATTTTGTTGCGTTACCCGGTGAAATCTCTGCTGACCTTGAACTTCTTGAGGCTCCCGACATTGAGGAGATCCTCTCTTCAAAAGTGAGTGAAATCCTTGAAGCATTGGCGGACGATAGCTAGTGAGCGTATTGATGATGTCTTCGCAGAATGTAGGCAACGCGATCTCAAGCCACCACCAAAGCTTAACCTCGTAGAGTGGGCAGATGAATACCGCTATGTAGCCCGAGAGAATACAGCCAATCCGGGGCGTTGGAAGACAAGACGTGTTCCTGTTTCGATTGGCCCCATGATGGCGGTCACAGAGAAGGATACGCAAGTTCTCACAGCAATGGCCTGCACTCAGTTGATGAAAACTGAGTTTCTACAGAACGTTGCGAGCTACCATATACATCAAGATCCGTCGCCGATCTTGTTCATTCAACCTACGCAGAAGCTTGCTGTTTCGTTCTCCAAGGAACGCTTTCAGAAAACCGTCGATACAACACCAGTTCTGAGGGAGTTGATACCGGACGCCAAGTCACGAGATTCAGGCACAACACTGGAGCACAAGGAGTACCCTGGCGGAGCATTGGACTTCGTGGGCGCTAACTCCCCAACTGATCTGGCGTCACGCCCCAAGCGCATTACCCTCGCTGATGAGGTTGATCTTTACCCCGCAGATGCAGGCGGTATGGGCGACCCACTGGCATTGGGTGAGTAACGATCCTCGACCTTTAACAAGCGCCGTCTGAATGTCCGTGTGTGTTCGCCTTCAGACGAAGAAACATCGAAGATCTATCATGAGTACATGGCCAGTGATCAGCGTAAATGCTTTGTTCGCTGCCCTCATTGCGATGAAGAGCAGGCGCTCTATTGGTCCCGCGAGACTGTTCAATGGGACAAGGACGACAACGGCAACCACCTTTCAAATACTGCGCAGTACTTTTGCTCAAAGTGTGGGGCTGGGTGGAGTGAGAAAGAGCGCAAGTTGGCGCTGCTGCGCATTGCAGATGAAACAGATTATGGCTGGAGGCAGACGAAGCCTTTCACATGTTGCGGGAAGACGCATAACCCGCTCGAATGGGGTGGTGCAGGGCACTGGAACGAGAAGGGGCGCTCACATTGTCCCGAATGCAAAAAAGCTTCGCACTACGAAGGGCATGCAGGCTTTCATGTTTCCAAACTCTACTCTACGAGACACTCCCTTTTTGACGTCGTGAAGGAGTTCCTTAACTCCTACAAGAAGCCTTTGATGCTTCGAAAGTGGACAAACACCGCGCTTGCCGAGGTGGTGAAGGGTATCAAGCTTGCCCTTTCTGCTGAAGGGCTCGCAGAGCGGGTTGAGGGCTACTCCCATGAGGCAATACCTGAGGGAGTGCGCTTGCTTGTCGTGGGTGCTGATACGCAAGATGACCGCATTGAGATGACAGTGGTTGGCTATGGCCTGGATGATGAGAACTGGGTGATCCGGCATGTCGTTTTGGACGGTGACACAGCTGGCAAGCGGGTTTGGGATGAATTTGATAGGGAGCTACGCCAAGTCTATTACCGGGAGGATGGCAAGCGGCTTTCCATTAAAGCGACCTGCATTGACTCCCAAGGTCATAGGGCTGCGATTGTGCAATCGTTCTGCGCGAAACGTAAGCACCGCCGGATCTATGCAATCAAGGGCAAGGGGAACAATGCCGGGCATCGCCAGATCTGGCCCAAAACGCCATCTCGAACCAAGAACTCAGGTGAGCATGTCTACATCGTGGGGGTTGATACGGCAAAGGACTTGATCGCCTTGCAGCTTGGGGTTCAGCTGCCGGAAGACGGTGAGCCAACGCCGAACGCAACTCACTTCCCCTGTGATGACCTGCCAGCTGATTATTTCGCTCAAATGACCGCAGAGCAGGCGATCATCAAAGAGCACGCAGGCAAGCCCGTGAGGTGCTGGGAACCGAAAGAAGAGGGCATCCGCAACGAAGCGTGGGACTGCAAGGTTTATGCAGCCGCCGCGCGTCTATCACTACCTGATCGTTTGATCAGTAAACCGGGCAGTAAACAGAGCCTACCCAAACCGGCATTGCCGAACGAGCCTAAGGAACCCAAGCAGATGAGTAGACCCGAAGCGCCAATAAAGGCCAGTCGTGGGACTACTCGACCGGCACCTAAGGCGGCCCGCCCTAAGAACAAGTTTCGGAGAAGATTTCAATGACAGGCAAGGGTTTAACGCGACCTCGGTTCCGCGTGCCTGCCAATACCCGGCAGCTCGCGAAGACCGGCCAGCGCTCGACAATGCGTTATCTTGGTGGCGATCCATCTGGCGTGTTGGCAAAGCGCTCCGCCCCGATCCGCTCAGGGTCCGAGGATGTGAGAGCGGCGGCGGCGCGGGCTTCTGCCCTTGCGACGGATTTCATGCACAACAGCGGGTGGATCGCCGGTGCAGTTGATCAAGTCATCACCGATACAATCGGGGAAGGGCTCAAGATCAACTATAAGCCAGATCTCTCAAAGCTTGGGTACGACAAGAAGGAAGAGAAGGAGTTCGCGGAGCTCGTTGAGAAGGAGTTTCGCGCCTACGCTAACAACCCGCTTGAAGTCGATTTAGCAGGCCAGAAAAAGCTTGCTGAAATGGATGATGGGGTTTGCCGGATCTACGCAACTAAAGGTGAGGCATATGGCGTTTTCAGCTTTATGTCTCCTGCGGAGCGTAAGAAGTATGGCATCAGGACCGGCACTAAAATTTCGCTCGTTTCACCCCATAAACTGAAGTGGGAAACCAGCCAGTTGATTGGTTTGGAAGATGGCATCTTCAAAGATGATAACGGACGACACCTGAAGTACAGGTTCCAGCGCAAAGGCAAAATAGGCGGGTTAATCGATCACGATGTGGACGCCTTTGATGGCCTTGGTTTGCGTCAAGTAGTGCAGCTAATGGATCGCTCAGAGAACCCTGACGCCTCTCGCGGTGTCCCTCTGATGACCGCAGTTCTGAACAACATGAGCTTTCAGGAGCAGCTGGGAAACGCGACTCTTGCTACTGCACTCGCGCAGGCGATCATGGCGGCTACAGTCAAAAGTCCCGACGCCTCTGAAGATATCTTTCAAGCATTTCAGGCGCTTGATGGAAGTGAAAACGAAGATATCGGTGAAGACCTTGCAAACCTATGGCGATCACGCCTTGAGGCTCTTCAGGAAGGAACAATCAACCTTTCGGATGGGGTGAGGGTCAACCACCTTGCTCCGGGTGAAGAGTTTGAGCTTCACTCCAGCAAAACACCAAACCCGCATTATGTGGCCTTCTTCCAGAACCTCCTGAGAGAGGTTGCCCGGCGTATAGGAGCCACCGCTTCATCGGTAACGATGGACCATACTGGAGCGACTTACAGCTCAGTCAGAATGGAGTATGCAACCATCTGGCCTATTGTGACCCGTCGGCGTGATCGGGTGGTTGCCCCACTTACCAAAGTGACTTTCGCCAACTGGTTGGATGAAGAAATTGCAGAAGGGCGTCTTCCATTCAAAGGCGGATATTCGGCATTCCGAGCCAATCGGGAGCATGTAAGCCAGGTTGATGTTTTAGGACCGGCTCAGCCAACCGCCGACGATGACAAGAAGGAAAGCGCCCGCAAAAAAAGGCTTGAAAATGGAGTTTCTTCGGTCCGCCGTGAATGCTCTTTGGATGGGGTTGATTATGACCAAATCCAAAGAGAGATCGATGAAGAGATCGGGGACTTTAAGAAGCAGGGCCGCATGCACCCATCTGAAAAAGTGCAGGGAGGTAGCGGCCAATCCGAAGACGGGCCTAAGAAGCCCAAAGCCAAGCAACCTGGGGATGATGAATGAGCAAGGACTGGTGCGCCGAAGTTGAAAAACTGGAGGCAATCTATGAGGCCGTGCGCAACGGTGAGCAGGTCACTGAAAGTCGCTTTGGTGAGGACTTCGTCAAGTATCGCGATGCCGACCTCAACCGAATTGAACGCGATCTAGACCAAGCTAAGGCACAGTGTGAAATCAAACAGGGCAAGCGAAAACGGAGACGCTTTGCTGCCCGCCTGAGAGCATGAGGAACCATGGGTATTTATCGAGACGGGCAGATCTTCATGTATGGGTTTGTCGGAGACTATTGGTGGGATGAAGGTTTCACCACCATGCAGGTTATCGAAGCTCTTGCAGAGCATGGCCGCGACGATGATGTCACCGTTCGTATGGACTCGGGTGGCGGTTATGCAATGGAAGGCTTGAGCATTTACAACGCATTGAAAGCCCATGGTGGCAAAGTCACTTTGCAGGTTGATGCTATGTCAGGTTCAGCAGCATCCCTCATTGCAATGGCAGCCGATGAGGTCGTTATGAAGCCGGGTGCGCTTATGATGATCCATGACCCATCGGGGTTGGCGCGAGGCACCGCAGAAGACCACGAAAAGAGCGCGAAGTTGCTCAATATGCAAGCAGAAGAGTTCGCAAAAATCTACGCAAACTTCAGTGGTAAGGCTGCTGATGAAGTTCGCGGGCTAATGAAAGCTGAGACATGGATGACAGGCGAGGACGCTGTAGCGCAAGGCTTTGCGACATCACATGAGGCAGGGTCTCAGTCTTTGATGTCCTGCCAACCTTTTAATTTCACCATGTACGACAAGGCTCCCAAAGAACTGGTGACTATGGCCCGCTCAAACAAGTGGGATCAGGAGCCAGAGCCAACACCTACCAAACCGGAAACGCAAGAGGATGGGCCTACAATGGCAACTGAAGCAGAAATTGCGCAGCGCATTGCTACTGCCAAGGAAGAAGGCAAGAAAGAAGGCGTCACAACCTACATGAAGTTGCAAAAGCAAGTGATGGAACTACCACAGGCGCAGAAGCAGCCAAAACTTGCAGAATCCTTCATGGCCGATGGCATGGACTTCGAACAGATCAAAGCTAAGTTTGATTTGATGGAAGACATTGCGCCAAACTCCAACAACAACCCATCGCAGAACGATTACTCCTCTATGCGACAGACAGGCGCCGGTCTGGACAGCACAGACAAGCCACAACAGCCGACAATGAGTGCTGGTTCTATTTACAAAAAGCGTCGCGAGTTGATGGCCTCTTAAGCCATCTTCACCCGCAACAAAGCTTAAGCAGGTCGCATACGCGGCCTTTTTTTATGGAGTTTTGCATGTCAACGAAAATGCGCCAGCGTGACTGGTCTTTTCTACTTTCCGAAGCAAGCGGCAACCGCTCTCGCGAGTCCGTGACCATCGCTGCTGGCTCAGGCGTGGTGAAGGCTGCCACTGTGGTCGGGAAGCAAACAGCTTCCAAAAAGTATGTTCCATCTCCGGCAACTGGTGCCGATGGCTCAGAGACGGCAAAAGCGGTTCTTGCCCATGCTGTTGATGCAACGTCGCAGGATGTTGAAGCGGTCGTGTTGCACCGGGATGCAGAAGTCAAAAAGGTCCTTTTGAACTTCGATGCATCCGTTGATGACGACACAAAAGTAGCTGCAAAGCTAGCAGAGCTCGAGGCCTCTGGCCTGATCGCACGCTAAACCGCAATCAGACCAACTTTCCTTCCAATTATGTGAGACTTAAATGCCTGATATCTGGGATGACGACCGCTTTAGCGTTCACAATCTTACGCTTGCCATCAATGAAGAACCTTCGGTTCCTGATCAGATTGGCAAGTCCGGCCTGTTCGAAGAAGATGGGGTGGACACCACCTATATTGACATTGAACGCGAAGGCAACGATTTGCAGCTGGTCGAGCCGACCGCTCGTGGTGGACCTGGGGAAACAACCGGGGATGAAGATCGCACCCTCGAGTCCTTCAAGATCCCTCATTACGAGCGCAATGATCATATCTCGGCTGACGAAATTCAGAACGTTCGAAAAACTGGCACAAATGACCAGTTGGAACGGCTTCAGGAACGTGTCGTGAAGAAAGGCCGCAAACATAACCGCGACCTTGATAATACGCTGGAGCATCAGCGTATGGGTGCTCTTAACGGCATTGTCTTGACACGCAATGGCAAGACGCTGGCAAACCTCTATGCCAAGTTTGGCTATGCAATTCCAGCGCCATTGGATCTTGATCATGATGACAAAGATCTGAACCTTGGCTCTTTCATGATGCATGCGCTGTATGGTATTGAAGATGACCTTGATCGGGCATACGGGCATATGCATGTGTTCTCTGGTCGAAACCTTCATGAATGGATCTGGAACCGTCCTGAGGTTCGGGAGACTTTCCTAAATACATCTTCGGCTGGGAAGTTACGGAACGCCGCCCCGGATAAGTTTGATTTCGGTGGCTTCAAGTTTGAACGCTACAAGCAGGGCCGTAAAGCGAGAGAAGCCGGTGGGGGCACCTATATTGCCCACAATGAGGCTCGCATTGTTCCGTTTGGCGTGCCTGATTTGTTTATCACTCGTTTCGGTCCCGCTGATTACGAAGATACGGTGAACACCGAAGGTCTGCCGCTTTACCTTCGACAGTATGCTGATCCCAACGGTAAGGGCCGCTCCATTGAGGTTCAGATGAACGCCATGTCTCTCTGTACAAACCCCGGCGTCCTGCGAAAAATTCGCCTTCAGAACTACACTCCGGGCCAGTAAGGGGGCACGATGACCAAAGCTATGTGGATTGCAAACCTTTCTGGGCTCATGATCCCCGGAGAGGTCGTGGGTAAGGACGACGTCGTCACTGTTGAGCCCGGTGAAGCTGTTAAGGTTCCAGCGTCGTATGCAACAAGCCTGATTGATGATGGTCTTGCATATAAAGCTGATGAGCCAGACACCGAGCCGGTAGCTGATGAGGGTGGGGAAGACGCTTACAGCGCCATGACCATGGACGAGCTGCGTGAAGAAGCTGAAAAGCTTGATTACCGTCCGCCTAAAAACATTGGTCTTGAAACCCTGCGTGAGAAAGTTCGCGATCTGGTTCGGGCTCAGTTTGATGACCTCGACACCAAAGCCAAAGAGCTTGGCATTACGCCAGACGAAGACTGGACCGTCGAAGAGTACCAAGCGGCTATTGAAGCCGCCGAAGCACAATAAAACAAAGGCGCGAGGAAACTCGCGCCTTTTCTCTTTATGAGGCCAAGCCATGACACCTGAAACGAAGAAACATTTTGAGAAAGTAGTGAAGACCGCAGATGAACGATGGGCGGAAACTATCGAGCTCAAATTTTTGCAGGATGGCAGACAAGACCAATCACGCGGGAACACGACAATCCAAGCGATTTTGAGAGTAGGCAATGTTCGCAACACCAACTTGAGCGGTGGCGATGCTTTGAAATGGCGTGGCCGCGTCAACTCGGCGAAGACTCAATTGCATATCGCAAAGTCGCTTTACACCGGCCCTGAGATCAAAAAGGGCGACACCATCAGGGTAATTACACGCGATGGAAAGCCTTGGTTTGATGTCCTGCACGCAAGTTATCGAGATGAAATGCGCATTGTACTGGAGCTGGGGGAAGCATGAGCCTCGTTAGAATTGCCGCACGGCACTGCCTCTGCGAAGCCCTTAAGGGCAAAACAAGCGTGGGTGATAATGTTCAGGATTCGGCTTTTGGTGCACTCAATTTCAATGAGGATGGCCTGCCAGAAACGAGCCAAGAACAACCTTTCTTGACTGTTTATACTGACGAGGCAGACATGCAGGCGAGCGGCAATAGTCTGGAATTGCTCGGCCAAGCTGACACCAAAATCTATTTCGAATGGGGCATTACCTCTTCAATGTCCGTCAAAGATGATGAAACAGGCGAAGCTGTCATCGTGCAGGATATTCCGGTTACTGATGCCAACATGGAGTTCAAGCTTGATCTCATTGGTCGCGAGATCCTCAACGCACTATCAGATACTAGAGATCCGTATGTGAAGATGTTCCGAGAACTCTTGATGGGGGTGACCAGCTTCAAAAAAGGCCGCATTGCAAACGAGCAGGATGGATTGCGGCTCGCAGCTCACCAGTTTGAACTCAAGTGCATGCTTTTGGAAGAGCCGAGAACCGGTGCTGAAGTGCTCTCAAACCCATTCGGGGAACTGTTTGCGCTTATGAAGGGGAGTGGTGATCCGAGCATAGCCGCTAAAGCTGACTTGATGCACGCTGCCTTAGAGCCGGAAGCGCCTCCGCTTGATGTGTTCAGAATGGAGAACGGTATGCATCCTGACCAAATCGAGACGCTCGGATTAGACGAGGCAGTTCAAGATGGATGACCAGTGGGACGTCATCACCGAGCTTCTCACGCAACAGCAGGCCGAGTTGGAAACTTTAAGATCAGTGATAGCGGAGATGATACAGGTCGGGCCGGTTCACGCAGTTGATCCGAAGAAGGGCTACCGTATCAAGCTGGGAGAGGATGAAGAAGGCACCCCTTATCTCTCACCTTGGAAACCGCATCCAGAAACCTCCAAGACTTCCATTCCGCTAAAAGTTGGGCAGATGGTGGGGATGCTCAATCCAAGCGGTGATCCCCGACAAGGTTTAGTACTGCCAGGTGGATATAGCGACGGCCACGAAACACCCAACTCAGACATGCAAGCAAACGTTTTTCAGGATGCTGGTGTCCGTATTCAGATCAAGGACGGCAAGCTCCAGATCTCAGCTGAGAACAGCATTGAAATCACCGTCGGTGGCGTGAAGCATATTATCAGCAGTGATGGTGTTGCTACTCAGGGCGGGAAGGTCACACACGATGGCAAAAACGTTGGCTCAACGCACACACACGGCGGTATTTCGCCGGGACCAGCTGACACCAAAGGCCCTAATTAAGGACTCCAGACATGACGAAGCAAAGATACCGCATTCGTGAGGGTGCGGACACGATCGATGGTGAGCGCGTTCCTGAGGACCGCATTGTTGAGATGACCGAGCAGGCCGCTGACTACTACGTGGCAATCGCCGCCGCTAGCCTTGCCAATGAAGACGCCGCTGAAGAGAAGGCACCCCGCAAGCGTCGCAATAAGGCACCTACCATGACTGGGGCCTGATATGACGGGATTGAGCAGGCACACTGGGCAGCCGATCTCTAATCTGCAATCAGCGCTCCAAGGGGTAGAAGTCATCCTTGGAACCCGGCTCTATTCTCGGGTGATGCGCAGGCAGTTCGGGGCTGGCTTTGTCGAGATCTTGGGTAAGAAGCTTACCCCGAAGCGCTTTGCAGTCTTCATGCAGCTGATAGCTGTAGCCATTGACCGGTGGGAGCCCCGGTTCAAGGTGAGGCGCCTGACACCGCAAGGCACCGTAGAACAAGTTCGCTTAGGGAACGTTGGCCTAACTATAGAGGCGGATTTTCGCCCGAAAGCACACCTTTCACCACCAGATTATACCGTTGAACGCTCTATTTCCTTCGGCCTGTTTTTTCGGGATGGGAAGGTGCAAACACTGGAAAGTTAAGCCACATGGGCCAGACCAAGCTTCCACCTCCTGAGTTGATCGAAAATATCGACTATGAGGCCATCCTTGCAGCATCTTTGAACCGCCTGAAAACCAAGTTTGATGCAGCCGGAATCCCATGGACCGTAGAAGGCCTTGAAACAGACCCCGCCAAAATCTTGCAGGAAGAACTGGTTTATCTGGTGGTCTATCTTCTGCAGCTGGGGAATGAGAAGTTTGTTCTCTACTTCGTGGATTACGCTTATGGCGTGGCGCTTGATGTGTTGGCGGTCTTTTATGGCGTTACGCGCATGCAGAGCGAGCAAGATGACCGGTTTCGCACACGCATCAAGCTTCACATTGTCGGGCGTTCTGGTGGCGGTCCTGAGGAGCGATACAAAGCGCTTTCCATGGATGCCCATCTTGATGTGAAGGGTGTCGCCATCTGGGACAACGGGATTGATCCCACGCTTTATGTCGGTGTGCTGTCAGCCGTTCCGGGAGGCCACGCAAGCGATGAACTTCTTGAAACTGTTCTGGGGTACCTGATCCAGCCAACCAACAAAGTCACCTCTGACCGGTTCATTGTCGTTTCAGCTGTGACCAAGACCATTGATGTGGCCCTTCAGGTTCAACTTGAAGAGCACGCGCGTAATTCTGCCTTGGAAACGCTGGAGGCAAAACTGCGGGCTGCGTGGGAAGCAGAAGAGCGTCTTGGCTTTGATCTCACAAGAGCTTGGCTGATCAACACGGCCATGGGGGACGGGATTAACAACGTGATCGTGGAAGCGCCTTTCGTTGATGTGGTCGCGGATCCAAACGAGGCCATTGCGCTTGGTTCAATCTCAATCACTTCCATGGGGCGCGGGCGATGACTGAAACTCTTTTGCCGGCCAACGCCACGCCTTGGATGCGGGCGATCTCGCAGACCAATCATGAAGGCCTTGAGGTCGTTCGCCAGCACTACAACAACATGGGCATGAAGTGGCAAAACCCGCAGCCACGCATCATGCCGCACCTGATACAGGAAACCGGCCTTGGTATCCTGAGCCCCTATGTAGACAACATCTACCAGCTCTATGATGAGGGGCTTGAATGGCTGCGCATTCGTGGCTTTGAAGCAGCTGTCTACAAGGGGCTTGGCTTCATCGACTATGGTGGGCTCCTGGAACAAGCGCCAAGCAGGCGGCGTAAATGGCATTGGGATCAGCTGGCACTGGACCGGCTCCCACGCAGCGAAGAGGATCTGCCGCGCATCGCCGGGATTGTTGGTCTGTCAGTTTCCCGGCGCACCAAAGTCATGCGGGCCTTCAATGGCTATGATATCCGCGCAGCTGAGCTGTCTTATTCAAAACTTGGGAATGCTCTTTTGTCTTCGCATTCCGGGGCACGGGTGGGAGAGGTTCCAACCAAATGGAGCTTTGGCACCACCCACGAGTTTCAAAGGGCGCTTACCGCTGCTGAAAAGCAGGCAATCGGCGTTTATATCGACACCTCTTCGGGCGGTGTGACTTGGGAAGAACTGGCAGCTCCATGGAGCGAGGTTGAAACCTCATGGCAGGATTTGGGTGTCGGCGCGAAGTTGCGCGTTATGGCCCGCCAAACAGCTCTGCTCGGTGGCTACATGGGCTTTTATCGTGCCGATGGCTCCATGATCGGGGCACGGCGTTTTAAGGCACTGCATCAAGTTGCCCCTGGCATCACCTACAAGATTGGCTCTGAGCAGATCACTCCCCACGATCAAGGGCAGCGCGTTTATGTGGAAGCGCTCGCCGGATTTGGGGAAGGGGCAGGCGAGGAATGTGCCTCTGTTGCTCTGCTGTTTGGAGCCACGCCAAAGCCGGACCTGCCACAAGGAAAGCGCTGGCTTTTACCTGACCAGATCGAAACTCCGTTTGCAGCTGTTTGCTCGCAGGCGCTTACAACTGATTTGCGGCTCACCAAGCGCACCCGCGTGAAGGTTCTCCTGAGCTTCGCATAAGGACCACTCAAATGGCTTTTGAACATCCACTCGTGCCAGGTGCGCATGATCGCACGCCTGAGCGCCAAAACGATTCCGCAGCTGTCTGGCCTGAGGAAGTCTTTATCACCGGAACCGATCTCAATGATGCGTTCGGTATTGCACGCCGCCAGTCTGAGCGCATTGGCAATACCGTTTCTCGCGATGGTGATCGTAAGTCCGGCGCGGCCATTGAGATTGACCGGGCAGGAAGCAGAATCCTTCTTGGTGGTGGGACTGTCTATGTGGCAGGCGATGTGCGTCCGGTTGGTGCAGCTGTTCTGGAAGGTGTCGATCTGACTACTGACCTGATTGTTGGTGTGCGCGTAAGCTCTACCGTGATCAACTCCGAGGATGACCCAACGCTTGCAGGTTTAAAGCCGGGTACAGAAGCGGAAGGCGAGAAGGGGGCTTCAAGGATCGTGACCCGCCTTGTGTGGGGCTATGCGGGAGATGGCGCGGAAGGTCAGCTTTACCCGGTTTATACGCTGGTAAAAGGCACTCCGCTTGATCAGACGCCTCCGGCAGAGATGAGCCAAGTAGCACAGGTATCTGCAGCGCAGGATTTTGGAGCAAATGGCAACTACATTGATGAGGGGTGCCGCGTAACTGCAATTGAGAAATCTAACGGCAATGTGGTCTTTTCCATTGCTGCGGGCACCGGCAATATCAAAGGCTTCAAACGTTCCCGTGAGCATGCCTTGCGCCTTGAGATCGAAGAGAAGTGGGACACTTTCCAGATTGACGGTGAGCAGCACACTTACACCGTAGCATCCAACAAAAAGCAGAAGTTCCGCCTCCACTATGGGCCGATTGATGAGCTGGTAAACATTCAGCTTGAAAAGGAAGTCACAGAGGACGTCACACGCAGCCAGATTATCAACGGCTCCGATACACTCCAAAATGACAGCCTGAAAGAGATCGTTCAGATCAAACAGGGCAGCAAAACATTCGTGAGGGGTACTGACTACCAGCTGACTGCCGATAAGGTTGATTGGTCCTTGGCCGGGGATGAACCGTCACCCGGGTCCAGTTATCACTGCAAATATCGTTATCGGGACTCTGTTCAGCCTGTGACCGTATCTGCTCATGATATCGAGCTGACAGGTGGGCGCACGGGCGGCGAGGTGGTCGTAATCTACAAGCGCAAGCTGCCGCGTGTAGATCTGGTTTGTCTGGATCAGACCGGAAACGCTGTTTATGTGGAAGGCCAATCTTCTGCACGTGCAGTTGCTCCCCAAACCCCTGACAACCTTTTGAAACTGGCAACCGTCTACAACGACTTTGACGGGCTGCCTTTGGTTAAGAATGATGGCACTCACAACATCACTTATGACAAGCTTTGGGAGGTTGTGCAGCTCCTCAATAGTTCTCGCGATCTGATTGCTCTGAACCGCTTGCAACTTGATATTCACGACAAGGAACCAGCTGCAAAGCGTGGGATCTTTGTTGATCCGTTTGCCGATGATCGCTGGCGTGATCTTGGCGCTCAACAAAACGCAGCAGTCCGCAACGGTATGCTCACGCTGCCCTTGGACGTCACCATCCATGACCTCAACAACACGGGCGTGGAGATGCTTCCGTACAAGCTGGAAAATGTGATTGATCAGCCGCTCAGCACCACGTGTAAGCTGATCAACCGTTTTGCCAGTCATGAACCATTCCCGGCTTCAATGAAGCTGGAGCCCTCACAGGACTTCTGGACAGATGTTGATGAGGTTTGGGCGTCTGATGTGACCCATGAGGTGTTCGGGCCTGAGGCCTCTTCTACCTCTGAGCAACAGGTGGTTGGGACTGCAGAAGAGAATGCCAAGTTTTTGCGGGCAATTGATATCACGGTCACGATTGAAGGCTTCGGTGGGGGAGAGGTCTTAGACCGTATCTTGTTTGATAATGTGGACATGACGCCAGCGCAAAAACCAGCGGCTGCCGGTGATGGACAGCTAACGCTTACCTTGAGCATTCCAACCAAAAAGCATGCAGCTGGTGAGAAGCTGGTTGAAGCATTTGGTGTGGGTGGATCTGAGGCGTTTGCTCGCTTTGTAGGTGAGGGCAAAGTCACCACTCAAACAATGCAGCGGGTAACAACACTTGTTCTCGTTCCTCCGCCACCACCACCGCCTCAGATTATCACGGTGACGCGCATCATTACGCGAAACCGCGATCCAAGAGGGCAAACCTTTAGCTTGCCAGCGGGTAACAGGCATATTGCGCAGGTAAAACTCTGGTTCTGCAAGATAGGTAATCCAAACACACCTGTTGTGGTTGAGTTGCGGGCTACCAATGGAGCGGGTTTTCCTACTGATGAAATTCTTGCTCAAGCTGTCATCGACATGTCCAAGGTAGAGCTGAATAAGTGGACACCATGTCCGTTTCCATCTCTGCCTTATCTGCTTTCTACGCGGGAATATGCGTTCATTGCGATCACTCCCGACAATGAGCATTCGATCTCAGCTGCGGTGCTTGGTGAGTTTGATGAGAAAAACCAGAGCTTCCTCGGTGTGAACCCTTACACCGTTGGCACCGAGATTGAGAGCTCGAACAACTCAACCTATCTTCCGGTGCATGGTTCTGACCTGACGTGCGGCGTAGATGCGGCTGAGTTTACGCAGACCACCAAGCGCGTCGAGTTGGGGAACGTGGATCTGGATCGTTGCTCTGATCTGATGATTGCGGCGGCTGTCGATACTCCTGAAACCGGGTGTTCCATTACATTTGAAATCACTCGTGCAGATGGATCAAAGATCCGGACAGCGGCCTATGCCGGTGTGCAGTTCGATGAATGGGTGAAGGAAACTGTCAGTATTGCAGCAATCCTGAAGGGGACCAGAACCGCAAGCCCTCGGCTCTTCCCCGGTGTTCAGGTACGGGCAGGTAAGCTTGCTGAAACCGCTGACTATATCGGCGTTGCCTTCCAGACCGGCAATGCAAGCCGCTTCCCGGTTCGGGTCAAACGAACTCTACCAAATGGCGCCTCAGCAAAAGTATTCCTGAAGAACAGTTCAGGAGATTTTGTTGAGGCTCCTTACAAGACCGGTGAAGTGTTGGATGCGGCGGGCACAGTGGATGCCACCTATGAACTGGACCAAAACCTTGGCAGCCAGACAGCCGTGAAAATCACCATAACTGGCAATCCGAAGGCAAGGCCGGTTCTGGAAGACCTGCGTGCAGTTGCGACCATCTAGGAGAAGTGATCAATGGAAACAACGCCAAATCTAAACCTGCCACTGCTCGACAGCGAAGAGAATGTCTCCGAGGATCATAAAAAGATCAATGAGTTCGTGAAAGCATTTGATGCTCGCCTGGGTGAGGTTGCAGTCACTTTGGCAAGCCTTGCTACTGCCGGACATTCTCATGAGATGACCAAGATCAATGGACTGGCAGAGGCATTAGCCCTGCTAGCCTTGGCCAATCACGCGCACAAACTCAATGATCTTTCTGATGTTGATGTGACGGATGCGCCTGACAACTCCATTTTGCAGTTTATTGCAGGAAAGTGGTCATTGGGGCAGCGCGGTTACTCAGTTCAGGAGATCAATAATATTGTGTCGCAGCTGGCGAGTGGGGATCACGAACACCTGATAGGTGATGTTCAAGGCCTTTCGACCAAACTTGCAACACTGGCAAAGGCTTCTGATCTCAATAAATTCGCTGATGCAACGAAGAATGCTAAGTTCAAAAAAGTGCTGTCAGTTCTTGGTGATCTATATCTCAACAATAAAGCCATCATTGCGAATGATTCAGAAGGTGAATTTGCCGATAGATCAGGTGAGAACATTGACCACTTTTGGCATGATGATAGCGACAATGCATGGCACTTTGTTTCTGATGGTCCTTACAAGTCCGTGGGGAATACAAAATTCGTAGCGAAGCGCCTTGACCTGTTGGATACGGACTGGTCCATGAAATCTTCTGACCGATGGTTAGCGCGTTATCGCAACATGTCAGAAAACACAGAAAACATTTCTGCAAACAGATTTAGCGACAGTCTGGTTCTTGAAAACAAACAATATGCTCCAGCTAATGCTTCTGAAGATACCGGCAAGCGCTTCACAAAACGCGGGTTAAAGTCTTTCTCGTATATTGACGGCGGTTCGCAAGGAAAAACGTACGAAGCTTTTGGGGGGTTGTTGTCGACTCGACATCGCGGCTCTTCTAAAGTTCGAAGCATGGGAGGTTCGTACTCTCAGTGTGGAACTGATACCAATTCCACGGGGAGTGTTGATTATGCCTATGGAGCGAGGAGTTACTCCTTTTTCAACGGTTCGGGGCGGATAGGCGTTTGCGTAGGTATGCATGTTGGCATCAACCCGAACCACGCTAATGCGAGAGTGGGCGATGCGCGCGGTATATACACCCACATGGACTATGATGATGGGACAATCGAAAACGACCCGGTTGCGCTCTATCAAAACTATGATGGTAACTGGGATGGCAAAAAACGCGTCGGTATCGTCCAAGAAGGTGTTCAGGAAAACCGATTGACCGGTAAAACCTTGATTGATGGCAAAGAGGCCATTGACGAAGGTAATCTGGCGTCAAAAATGGAAGCAGCTGGGCTCGGTGGCGGCGGTCCTTTGAAGGTAACTGCGCGTAGTACCGGAACATGGACAAAGCACTCTAAATCAAAAACAGCCGTGGTCTTTCTGACCGCTTCAGGAAGACCTTCGTACAATAATGACTCCGGATATGCGGGCGCTACCGTTGTAAAGATCTTTGATCTGCGCGACGGACCAAGCACCGGAACCGTCTCTATCGGAAGCAATGAAACGAAGACCTGCACATTTAAATATGACGGTCACACCTTGAGTGTTCGCGGTAACGGCAATGCATCTGGGCATGATGCAGCATTCACAACGACAGTAGCCCGCGGGAGAGACGGAAACGGCGGAGATCCGACACCCCCGGCTAGTTTCTGGGGTACTGGTGCAATAGGTGCCGCACGCAAAGGCGGCGTTGTGATTTGGGAGTATTGATGTGCCTGATTATGACATTTTGAATAGTGACACCGGTGAAGTCGAAAACACGATTGTTTTTGATGGTGATACCAAATGGCTAGAGGAAAACTTTGGCGCGGGGAACTGGCGATTATACGAAGAGCCTCCGCGCACATTTGAGGCGACTGATGTTTCTGAAGAAGCTGAGCGGCGGATACAAACAGGCACCCAGATCAATGGCACTCAGTTCAAAACAGATCTGGAGTCGGTTGGTCGCTTGAGTGAAATGCTGGACGGGTTTGATGCTGGACTGCCTGAGGCGTCTCAAGTGAAGGCGGTTACTGCTGAAGGCGTGTTGCTCGTGCTTGATACTCGCGAGAAGGTGCAAGCGCTCTATCATGCAGCAATCAAGTACCGCGCCGGTATCGTAACCCGCTCCGCTCAAATCCAGCAGCTCAATCCCGTTCCGGACCCGTCACAAGACATCCTATGGGATCTAACCAAGACCCTACCTGAGGCTATGGAAGAGCTGAGCTAACCAGCCCTCCAATCAATCAAGATTTAACCCACCCGCACGGTATCCCCGGAGCGGGTTTTTTCATGGAGAAATGTCTATGAGCGCGCCCACAATCGGCATGCAATTCTCTTACAAATCGGATGATCCGTTTCCGGTTTCTGAAGGCGATCTATCCAAAGTTGTGGTGATCGATAGCTCTGATGATGCTTCTGGCACAGAGTTTCCAATTGATACAGCAAGGCGCATCTCGTCCAGCGACAAGGACGCGGTTGCAGCTCTCGGAACCGGCCCTTTGCGGGATCATATTCGCGGGATTCAGGACCAGCTCAACCAGCTTGACCGTTCTGCTGATGTCACCATTGTTCGAACAGGAAAGGGAGCGACCCCTGAGGCCAGCGCTGCTGCAATTGCCGCTATCATCAACTCGATTACTGAGATCCCTACTGCGGTCAATGCAACACCTGGCATTGTGGTTGTTGGTTCAACTGCATGGCGTCCTGATCTGGATACAGTCAGTCCAGTTGTGGCAGCTTTAGAAGCGAACATCGGCAAGATCCTCGCTGTTGCGCCGGTAGATGTTGACCCAACCAGCGCAGACAATGCCATTGATGCACGCGAAACTATGGCTTCAGGTCGCTTGATGCCGGTTGGTGTGGCTGCGCGTGTCTGGGAAGGTGATGCGGTCGTTACTCGCCCTATGGCATCCCGTGTTGCTGGTCTGATCGTTCGTGCAGATACCAACAATGGCAACATGCCATTCGAGACAATCTGCAACGAGCCAATCTTTGGCCTTGCTGGTCTATCTCGGAAAATCCCTTTCAACTTCCTTGATGGCTCTAAGGAAGGCCAGCGCCTACTCGCTGCTGATGTGGCGATTGCTGCGGAAGGAGAGATTGGCGTTTATGGCGCGGTTGCTGATGGTGGCTTTACTTTCCTTGGTACTGACATGGCGCAGACCGACGCTATGTGGCCGCAGCTGCATCAGTTGCGCGGCTCTGACTACATCGTCACACAGATGATGAAGATCACCCGGCGCCACTTGGGCAAGAAGATGACAGCGCAACGGGTTGAAAGCTGGGTCCGTGAAATCATTGGTGAGCTGCGTGGGTTGAAGCAAAACGAGCATATCCTCGGCTATACGCCAGCCTCCGAGATGTTCACCGCAGATAAGAACCAGCCTGAATCCATCGAGCTTGGTCACATCAAGCTTGAGATTGGTCAGGAAACTGCAAGCGCCTTCAAGCGGGCTGATTTTGAGCTGCGCCCCTATCGCCCCGCAACCGAAGGCTTGATCAAAGACATTCTGGCGCGTTTGCGCGCTGTTGTTTAATCCTCTTTACTGGAGAACCACACATGCAGCGCCCTATGCTGATTAACGGTGACATTGACCTGCGCTTGGTCAGTGAACCGGACGAATCCCGCGCAAACATTCTGAGCAAGCTTGTTCTGCCTGCCTTCAAATACACAACGGTCAACCACAACCCCGGTGGCGGTATTGGTGCCGTAGACTTCGGTAAACCGCGCACTGAAGCTTTTGAGCCCAAAGCCGAACACAAAGGGCTTGATAACAAGCTGCTTGAAAAATTGGGTAAGCATGAAGAGTGGGTTTTTGCTGGCAACTATCGCCAGATGCCGGGCAACCTTTGGCTACCTGTTCGTGGTTTCATTTATGCCACTCTTATGGAGTGGGAACCTGATGAAATGGGCGCAGATGATCTGCAAGGTTGCAACCTGGCATTCAAGGAAGTCACCCATGTTGAACTCATCCTAGATGGCAAAGAGCTGTTCTATTGGGATTTCTGGGAACGTGAAATGCGGCCTGATCCAACAGATGGTGAACGTAAGCGCGCGCTTGGCCTCTAAGCCCCAAAACCACTCATCGTAACTCTCAGAGCCTTCAGCCTTGCTGGGGGCTCTTTTGCTTTAAGGACACGGCAATTGACCACGAAAGCAACCACAGCAACGGTTCAGCTGGATTACCCTTTTGAACATGACGGGCGCGAAGTCACCTCATTGTCCTTCCGGCGCATGCGTGCTGGTGACACACTCATCGGCGAGAAATACTCGAACGAAGAGCAAGCCGGTTTCGCGCTACTGGCAGCACTTGCCGGTGTCGATTTGGAAGTGATTGAACGCCTCGATGTTGAAGACCTAGAGAAAGTCACGCGAGGTGCCGCTCCCCTTATGGGAAAGCAGGGTGTCTTGACCCTGAAGCAGCTCGACGCGAGAGACGAGTACCTGACGGGGTAGACGCGCCTCATTCTCGTGACTTGATTGTCGCGGTATCGCGCAGGCTCCACACGCCAGTTGATGTGGTCATGAACTGGGAGATTGATTTCTTTTTAGAAACAGTCTCCAGCCTTGGACGTGTGCTCAAGGCTGAAAATGCTCCCCCTCCAAATCGGTAGAATGTCATGGGTGTTTTAACCTCCAAGCTGGTCATTTCAGTTCTAGACCGGGCAAGCGGTCCTGCGCGCGCAATTGCGAACTCCATGAAGGGCATGCAGGCCTCTGCTGATCGTAACAGACGAGAGCTAAACCGAATGCAGGGGCAAATGCTCGGTGCGGTCGGGACAGGTTATATTCTGGCCCGCTCCATCGCTGCCCCGGTAAAGTCTGCCATGGAGTTTGAGTCCGCCATGTCGGACGTGAAGAAGGTCGTTGATTTTGACAGCCCAGAGGGCTTCAAGAAAATGCGTAAAGACATCATCGACATGTCAACGCGCATGCCAATGACAGCTTCCCAGATTGCTGACATCGTGGCTGCAGCAGGTCAGGCCGGTATGGCCGGGGATGAGCTAACCCAGTTTGCGGAGATGGCGGCAAAGGTAGGTGTTGCTTTTGATGTAAGTGCTGGCACAGCGGGCGAGAGCCTTGCGAAGATCAAGACTGCTCTAGGCATGACCGTGAGCGAGACTGGAGAGCTGGCAGATGCAATCAACCACCTGTCAAACACCTCCGCAAGTTCTGCTCCTGATCTGCTCGACTTTATGCGCCGTGTGGGGTCTGTAGGCAAACAATACGGCTTCACCGCTGAGCAAACAGCAGCCATTGGCTCGGCAATGATTGCATCAGGCGCACAAGCTGATGTCGCGGCCACCAGCTTCCGAAATGCAGGTAAGGCGCTAGCACGGGGTGAGGGGTCAACTAAGCGCCAGCACAAAGCCTACAAGCGCTTGGGGCTGGATGCGGTAAAGGTATCCAAGAACCTTCAGAAAGACGCTGTGGGTACTCTTAAAACCGTCATAGGGCAAATCAGAGAACTACCAAAAGAACTGCAAACTTCGGTTATCTCTGATCTGTTTGGAGATGAAGCACGCGCAATTGCACCTCTGATTGAGAATGCAGCGCTTCTGGATAATGCTTTGGGCTCTGTAGCTTCAAAGGCTCAGTTTCTTGGGTCGTCTCAGGCAGAGTTTGAAGAACGATCAAGGACTTCCGCTGCTCAGTTGCAGAAGTTCCAGAACAAGATTGAAGCTGCATCGATTGCAATTGGCAGCTCGTTGCTCCCGGTGCTTAATGACTTCATGGACACGATTGGGCCACATATAAAAGCCTTCACTAAATGGGCTGAAGAAAACCCCAAGATCCTTTCGGATATTATTAAATACGGTAGTGCGATCGTAGGCGTGCTCATTGCTCTGACTGGCCTTAGGTTCGCAGCAAAGCTACTCAAGACCACCCTTATTGATACTGTGCTCGGTGTTGGAAAGATGCTTAAGAGAGCAGGCAAGTTAGCCGGAATCTCAATGGGGCGTAGCCGTAAGACCCGCAGTACCGCTGGCCCGGCAGGCGCAAAACCTTCTTCAGTCAAGAAAACCGGTGTTCCTCAGGTATCCCGCAAAATGCCAGCTGCAGCCAATGATAACGGAGGCGGGAAATCCAACGTCAAAGGGATGAAGGCTAGCAAGCTCTTGAAAGGTGCAGCAAGCCTGAATGCTATCGGTCTAGCCCTCAACGAGCTTGAACACTCAATCAATACATGGGGCATGAGTTGGAAGGATCGAGCTCAGTATGCCCAAAACAGGTTTGATGCTGGAGCCGCTCGCGGTGAGGCAATGAACCAATGGCTTGAAGATCTCATTGGGGTACGCAAAGGGCCGGTTGAGAAAGGCAATGTTCTGGTTGAGGCTCTTAAACAAGACCTGGCATTGATCGATAGCCAGATTGCAGAGTTGGGCGATAGCCGAAGCGAGAGACAAACCAAACGAGGCTTGCAAACAGACCGCGAGGAAATTGTTGAGCAACTGAAAGCCCTCAACGCCGAGCTTGCGCAGACTGCGAATGGAGTTGCTGAAGCTAAAGTAGCAGAGGCACTTCAAACAAAGGCAAACCAAATCCTTGCAGTCCCGATCCCCAAACCTTCTGCGGGTTCTGCCCTTAAGGTTCCGCAGATCTCAGGCGCCCGAGCATTGGGTGGGCAGATTGTGGGTGGCCGTAACTATCTAGTGGGAGAGAATGGTGCAGAACTGGTGACACCAAGCCAGTCCGGATACGTCCACACCGCATCAGAGAGTGCAAAGATGCTCGGCGGAGGCGGTTCACAATCGCCCTCAGGCGAAACTCATTATCATTTTGGCCCCTTCTATGTAGACGCGGCAAGCAGTGCGTCCGACATGGTCGAAGGGTTTGTTGAACAGGTCGAAGATCGGATGTCCGGCCTTCATGCAGACCGAGAATATGCGGTGCGCTGATGCTTTACATGCTTGGAGCTTTGCAGATGGATACCTTCCCATTCAACGTGGATCAGGTGTCGATCTCTGCAAAGGCTGATTGGGCCAGAAAGCCCGTTATGGGCGGGATGAAGCCCGGTGAGTTTATGGGAGATGGGGGCAAGACCCTTAATCTCTCAGGGCAACTGCTACCTATCAGGATCGGTGGGCTGGTCGAACTTGAGATTGCCGACAAGATGCGACGGACTGGTGAAGTCTTCCCGGTACTTCGTGGTGATGGCAAGCCAATGGGGAACTACTTTATCAAGTCCTCAAAACAAACGCACAAAGAGCTGGAAAGAGACGGTGTTCCTTTTGTGATCACCTATCAGATTGGGCTTGAACAGCTGCCGGATGAAACACCGGTCTCACCTGATCTCATTCCAGATCTGATATCAGTCTTCGACCTGCTTTAAGGGGCGGCTATGTCCACCACAGTAACCGTTACAGGTGAAGGGATCACCTTGGACCTCCTGCTGGTGCGCGTGCACGGCTGGAAGGGGCAGGATCTCATCACCGAGGCCCTGACCCTTAACCCCGGCATAGCGGGCGAAGGAGCTTTTCTTGCAGCTGGCCGGGAAGTGCTTATTCCAGGCCTGCCATCTGAAGTCACAATCACACCAGAGCCGACAATAGACTTGTTTGGATAGCGAATGAACGAATGGACCGTAGATTGGAAAGTCATCTTGAATGGCAATGACATCTCGCAGGATCTTCGCCCCTATCTCATGAATATTTCAGCAACAGACAAGGCCGGGATCAGCTCTGACAGTTGCAGTCTTAGCCTTGATGATCGTGCAGGGCAGATCAAATTGCCGAGTGCTGGCCACCGGCTATCTGTAATCCTTGAAGGCAAGAAGGTCTTTGAAGGGGTGACTGACCAGCCCGTTTCCTCAAGCAACCGCTCAGGAGGACAAAAGCTCTCTATCAAGGCGAAAGGCTTCGATGAACGCTCACCGGTCAAGCAACCGCTTTTCTTCCATAAGGATGAAGCAACGCTTGAAGAATTCCTGCAAGGCGCTGCCAAGAAAGCCGGATTTAACATCAAGGTAGACCCGGCATTCAAAGAAATCTTTCGCGACTACTGGTCGGCTAATGGAGAGAGCTTTCATTCAATCGGCCAGCGCTATGCGAAAGAGCTGAACGGGGCATTCAAGATCAGAGACAAAACGGCTGTTTTACTGCCGTTGGGTGCTGACAACGAGCTCCCGATCATCAAGTGCACCTATCCCGGCAATATTATCACTTGGCGCTTGAAACCCCGTGATCTGCGCAGGGCTTTCACTGGAAGCTCTGTCCGCTATGTGGATCGGGAGAAAGGCAAGGTGGTTGAAATCAAACGCCCCTACAAAGAGGAGGAAATCGAAGACCCTGCGCTAAAAGATCCGGTATTAAATGCCATTCGCTCTACGGTCAAAGATGAAGACCAAGCCAAAGAACTTCTTAAGGCACGTGAGAGCCAAAGCAAGCGAGAGAAAGCCTCGGGGTCGATCACGATTAACTTTGAGCCTGAGGTGCAGGCAGAAGCTCTGTGCGCCGTTGAAGGCATCAAGCAGGGCATTGATGGCAAGTACCGGGTAGAAAGCAGAACACATAAGGCGTCGAGGGGTGGAGGTGCAACAACCACCTTAAGCGTGAAAGATCCCCAAGACGGTGCAGGGAAAAGGGAAGGGGCAAAAACAGCGACTCCAACCAAGAAACCCGCCCTGACGGGAGACGGTCTAAATCGAAACGGTAGAACCGGGACACAACAGTAGCCAACCAACCGCCCTCAGAGGCGGTTTTTTTTATTGGAGATCCCTAACATGAAATCAACCAAAACCCGGTTGGTCGGCGCTTCTGCAGCCCTCATAGTTGCATTTGTGGGCGCTTGGGAAGGTCTGAAAACAACAGCCTACAAAGACATAGTCGGTGTGCCAACGATTTGCTACGGCGAAACCAAAGGCGTCAAGCTAGGTGATACAGCAACCAAGGCCGAGTGTGATGCAATGCTTGATGTATCCCTCAAAGAACATGAAGCCGGGATGCGTAAATGCCTGACAACCCCGGAAAAGATCCCAATCAAAACCTATCTTGCAATGGTTTCGCTGTCTTACAACATCGGATCAGGAGCATTTTGCAAATCGACTGCAAGGCGTAGGTTGAATGCAGGCAATTGGACGGGAGCTTGTCAGGCTGCCACTTGGTTCAATAGGGCTGGTGGTCGGAAAGTACAGGGCCTCGTTAATCGCAGGCAAGATGAATACAAGCTGTGCATGCAAGGGGCGAAGGGATGATAGATCTCATCTCCTCGTTTATCTCCACAGGCATTGAAACCTTGCTGGCTTATGGGGCGCTTGTTGGCGCTGTTCTTGCCTTTGTGGCTAGATTTGAACCTCGCACACCCAACTGGCTTTCTACTCTCGCAACAACGGCTCTGCTTTGCGTCTCGGTTTGGTTCTTCTCCGCCCTTCATCATGACAAACAAGCTGAAGTAGCCCAACTGAAGGCAGATAACAACGCGCTCACACGCGTAGCAACAGCGCACAAGGTCATCTCAAAGCAAGCAAGTGAAAAGCTGTTGGATCGCATCCAGCAGATGAGCACGCTTGAAGAAAAGGTAAGGGACTATGAACTTCAGCTGGAGAGGGGCAAGATTACCGCTTGTCCTTCTGATCCCGCTTATCTTAGCAGGATGCGAGCACTTCAATTCCGGAAAGCTCGTTAAAAACTCTGGAGAGCTGTTCAAGCCTCCTGATCCTCCACCCGATCTGACAGTCGAAACGAAAGACCCTGGCATAACCGGCGACCAAGGCCGGGATGCGATCAGGCACAGAGCTGCATTGATAGCCTGCCATGCAAAGGAACAGGGTTGGCAGTCCTTTTATGGAAGCATTCAGGACAACTTGAAAGGTATTGCCAAATGATGCCGAAGACAGAGTTCGGGTCAATCACTGGATTGAGTGTCTATGGGGCTCTGGGGTATGCATCTAGCTACCTTGAGCCGGTACTTCAGTTCGCCTTACTGCTCGCAGTATTAATCGGAGCAATCTTGTTGGCTTATGGCCGCTGGGTTGATGCCCGTAACAAACGGTTGGACACTCGTATCAAGCTGCATCAGCTGAAAGATCTGGAACAAGCAGACGACAAACAAGAATAGAAAATGATAGCCCCAAAAACGGGGCTATCCAGTTCCTTGATCAGATCCAGTCATCTGGCTCTAAGTCATCCAGCGTTGCTCCGAAGAGCGCTAGACGGTCCATTTCGTTCTGAGTGAGCGTCACATGCAGATGGATGAGTTCGCCAACGGTGGTGACTTCGCAACGCTGTGCAATAAAATCTAAAGCCGCGGATAGCATGAGTTTACCTTTTAAATTTCTTCATTATTCCAAAGAGCAGACTTCAAAAACTATTGGCAAAGCATGGTCATCCTGCAAGTAAAATATTTTATGTAAGCTGAAATAGATTGATAATTCTAACTAATTACATAAAGTGATCGATTAACAATATTGTATTGATAAGGATTGTGGGAAGAACAGTAAGTTTCAGTTTAAATAGCTAAATAATTTAAGGTAATAGTGCCGCTGCAGATTCTTGATAATCCATTTAAATTGGGCCTTTGGTTTAGTTTTTCATTAGAGGGATATACTAATAATTGCTGTAGCTGGATTGGCGCACTTAAGGGTTACATATATGCCAATAGTGCACTGCACACCTTGGTGGACCACCTAGGTAGATAAGTTGATTTACTCTTATAGGCACATCAAGGCAGGATGATCTCTACCAAAACATAAGCCCCACTGCGTCTTTATCCGCAGCAGGGCTTATGTCATTAAAGAATTTCGAGTTTAAAACTCAAAGCTAAGCCGAGCATTTACACCATGCTTGCTGTTCTCAGCTGCTAGCTGCCCAGCATAGGAAAGCCCAAACTGTGTCCGCTCGTTTACGGCTAGGTCGAAGCCAGCTTCCAAAATGCCAATGTCTTTGGCAATCGGGCTGCCTTCCACCGTAAAGGCGCTGCCACCACTGGCAAAGCTCTGGGTGAAGTCAACCGTATCAGTTGAGGCATGCTGCCAGCCCACAACACCGCGCGCGGTCAGGTTTGCACCACCAAGAGTAAACTCACTGGCAGCTCTCAGACCCAGTGTTGTAAAGGTCACATCCGTGCTCTGATCACCAGCGGAAAGGGCCGCAGCGCCACCATCTTCAGCAAAGCTGCGGCTGATCAGGTGCACATGAGCCAGACCTGCAAAGGGTTCCAGCGTGGTTGCGCCAAAGTCAAACGCATATCCCAGCTCACCAAAGGCTTGCAGCGTCGCCACATTCTGATCCGCTTCCAGCTTATCGGTAAACGTACCGCCAGAGATGGAGACAGACCGTTCAGTGTCAATCTGATGCCAGGATACCGCAGCGCCAGTGCGCACAGCAAAGCCATTCACCTGTGTGCCTGCGTAGCCGCCAAAGGTGTACGTATCAGCCGTTGCTTCTGAAGCACGGTCATCCGCGTCCATGGAGCTGCGGCTGTAGCCGCCCGTCAGGCCAACACGCAGGTTGCTGAAGGCATCGCCATCAACACCAAACAGAACGCCGCCGGTTGAATGATCAAGAGCCGCCGTATTGCCATCACGTTTTGCTTCGCCCCAGCTGCCATAGCTCATGTTCCAGAGCGCCAATAACCCCAGTTGGGCAGTTTCAGCCCCAGCTGCCTTGCGTGCTTGAGCAGCAGAGGTATGCAAACGGTCATTGACCGCATTGCGAACGAAACGGCTGTTTTCAATCAGCACACCACGCGCTGAAGCACTGATCTCGCCGGAAAGGCTGTCAAATGCCGCCTGCGCTGCTGTCTCATCGCTCACAGTCCCGATCAGAGCGTTATAAACCGCACTGCCAGATCCAAGGCGTTGAACGGCCTCAGCAGAAGCTTTCTGGTTCGTCGTGCGCGCTGCGCTGGCAAAATCAATGTCATTGCGCAGCAAGGTCAGCTCAATATCGTTACTATCAGTACCCGCCTCATAATCCAGCGCGGCATTCAGGAACAACAGGTTGTTCTCAATGGAAGAGAACTCGCCTGTAATCGCATCGGTTCCGTCATTTTCAACAATGATGAACGGCCCCGTCGGATCAAGACTCCAGTCTGCTTTGTCCGCAGGCGTCAGCACCAGATCAAGGACAGTGTCGCTCACATCCACACTGCCATTCACCACCAGCTTGTCCGCAAGCTTGGTGTCGCCTTCTACTTCAATTTCCAGTGTACCTGTGCCGGAGTAATCGCCGTTGATTGTAGTCACCCCGATGGAGTTGCCCGGTGCAATGCGGCCATTGTTGTTGGTCACATTGCCCTTAATAGTTCCGTGTCCGCCCAGCACGCCAGAGCTTTCCACCTTAACATCACTGATCAGCTCAACCCCGCTTTTGCCGAAGGAACTACCAACAATCAAAGCGCCATTTTCAACAGTGGTACCACCGCCAACAGAGTTGGAGGCCCCATCCAGCACCAGTTTGCCTGTACCGGATTTCTCCAGCTCACCAGTTGAGCTGATATCCCCTGTCAAAGCCAGGCTCTTGCTGGAAACATCCAGCTCACCACCGGCAGAGTCCAGATCAAAATTGTCAAAAGACAGATCAGAATTACCAGTTGTCTGGAACGTACCACCGTTCAGTGTAACTTCCCCAGTTCCCAACTGCGCCATATGCGAAACGGAGAGCAAACCACCGTTAATCAAAGTGCCTCCAGCATAAGAGTTGGTGCCTGTCAGCATAATGTTGCTAACACCGGACTTGATCAGCTGACCACCACCAGAAATGTTCCCTGCAAAGGTTCCATTCAGTTCCTGATCCAGCTCCAACTCAGCATTCGCAGCAATCTCAACATTCCCCTGAACGTTGTCAGTGGTGCCTTTCAGCCGTCCTGCCTCAACGCTAGTTCCACCGGTATAAGTATTGGAGCCGGAAAGAACCAGCGTACCAGCACCGGTCTTGGTCAAATAGGCACTACCGCTAAGGTCACTGGTGACGTCAAGAGTGGCACCTGCATTCACAACATCCAGCGTTGCACCAGTGTTTCGGAGTGCTAGACTTGATGCCGTTTGCGTGCCAGTTGCATGGCTCAGTGAAAGCGTGCCCCCATCAAAAGTCGAGGTACCTGTTCCCAGTTTGGTAATATTATCAACAGAGACGGTTCCACCGACAATATAGTTTCCACCAGTATGAGTATTGGAGCCGGTTAGTACGATGGTTCCAGTCCCCAGCTTGACCAGAGACCCCTCGCCAGACAGGTCGCCGGAGAGGGTGCCGTCAATGTTTTGATCAAAAATGGCATGTGTGCTACCAACCATTTTGATATCGCCTTGCAGGGAGTTTGTATTGCCGGTCAAAGAGCCGGACCCAATAGTTGTTCCACCGCTATAAGAGTTGGTGCCGGTCAAAGTTAGATTATAAGAGCCATATTTTTCGAGCGCACCTTCGCCAGACATGTTGCCTGCATAAGTACCTGCCGCCGACTGAACAAACTCGACACTCGTACTTGCAGCGGTGAGAATATCACCTTGCAGGGTTTTCGCATCTCCCTGAAGCTTACCCTCATTTATGACGGTTCCGCCAGTGTAGCTATTATAACCTGACAGGATCAAAGTACCCGAACCTTCTTTGACCAGCGAACCAGCACCCCACATTATTGCTAAGTAATGTCCATTTGTATCTTGGTCAAAAACGACACTAGTATTGGCAGCTGTGTTGATATGACTATTCAAACTAGTGGTATCGCCTTGCAACGTACCCGCCTCAACCTTCGTCCCCCCATTATAGGAGTTAGCGCCGGAAAGGATGAGTGTTCCGTTCCCCGTCTTGGTCAACCCACCAGTGCCGCTCAAGTTACTGCTTACATCAAGGCTGGCTCCCGAGTTCACAACATCCAGCGTTCCACCGTTATCACCAAGTGCCAGTTGGGAAGCTGATTCAGTGCCGGTGATATGGGTAAGCGTGAGCGTCCCACCATCAAGCTTGGTGACACCGCCTCCCAGCCTGACAATACTGTCAAGACGAAGAGCACCAGCTTGTATGGTGGTGCCGCCGTAGTAATTGTTGGTCCCGGCTAGGGTGAGAGTACCTACACCGGTTTTGATCAGCGAGCCAGCACCTTCAATATTTCCAGAATGTGTGCCTGAGCTGCTTTGATTGAACTTAAGTTGAGCACCGCTCTCTACAACAACATCGCCTTGTATGCTGTTTGAATGACCTTCCAGGACGCCTTCTGTAATAGTCCAGTTCTGATCGCCAGAGCCAACCAATGTCCAGGTGGAAGAGTCGGTTTTCTTAAAAGTCTCAAAGCCTCTGTACTGGTTCGTATCCCCAATTGAACTGGCATCAAAGCTGCCGTCAGTCGTGCCCCCCAGCGCAAAGGTATCGTTGAGCCCTCCAGTCGCGTCAACATTACCTTCAACGGTTGAGCCCGCATGATAGGTGAAGCTGTTTGTGCCACCGGTAAACTCAACAGCATTTGCACGCTGATTATATGGGTTGAGTCCACCTGATATACTGCCACTGTTTGTGATCGTTAGATCAGCGCCCTTGACCCCAGCTGCGCCAGATCCGCGGTACCCATTGGCGTTGACAACCAAACTGTTTCCGCCGTGAATATTGCCACTATTGCTAATAGTGTAGGGGCCGCCAGACAAATCAACAGCAACTCCGCCATCCCCACTATGGGAGTGACTGGTGTTATCGTTTTCACCACCATCACCGCCGATGATGCTGCCGTTGTTCGTCAGTGTTAGGTTGCCAGCAGTTGCCGTGGCACCAGAACCGCCTTCACCACCAGAGCCATGGTTGAAGCCGCCTTGACCACCATTTCCTCCTTGAACGGTTTTGCCAGAGATAACCGTCACATCGCCGATCATGTTGACCGCATCACCGCCACCGCCGCCGCCGCCGCCGGCGCCGCCGCTTGATCCAGCACCGCCGCCACCGCCGTCGCCGAGATTCGTGCCATCACCGCCATCGCTTGAGTTTCCTCCAGACCCGCCACCGCCAATCCCGCCGACTCCAGCGCCACTCAGATTAGCTCGACCTCCTTGAGAGTTGATTGAAGACCCACTTAGTGTGCCGCCAGCACCACCATCTTGCGGAACCAGATAACTACCGCCAGCTCCGCCACCGCCAGCATACATATCTGCGTTAATGACACCGACAATGTCTTTTCCATCTGCGCCATCGCCACCGTTGTAATACGCATTCAGGAATGATTCACCTCCCTTTCCGCCAGCATGGGCAGACTGGGACAGCGCGACAAAAACAAGGGCTGTTGTCCCGAGAAGTTTGAAAGTAAACGAAGACGGCATGAAAATTGCGCTCCAAAATGCATGTGTATGGAATGAAAATAATTGTAAAAACACCTACTGCAATTTTTAATTGATTAAAATAGCTACAGGAAAATTAATTAGAAGATATCCTCTACTTGCAAGCCAGCCCAAATTTGTGACGTTAAGACATGAAGCCAGCAATATTGCCTTGGTAAACAAAGCAAGCTTTGTAGCACCCTCTGAAGTGAGCGTTGTAGACTAGGCGCTGAACGATCAGATTACAGTGACAATCGGCACTCAAATTCTGTTAGGGATCGGCCTCAATTTCGTTAGAGATTTCAAAGGCCCATATTTGGCATTTTTGCCCCTAACATTCGCTAAAATCCGCAGAAACCCTAGATTTTGCTAATCCTGCAGGGATCGCCATTTTTCTCTCCCAAATCACTGAGCGAAAACTCAACTCTCTCAAAAACTTGCAGTTTTCTGCATTTTCGCCCCTTGTGAGCAAATTTATCTCATCAATTGAGTAGTGCAGCTTTTTATTCCAATGTGACATAACTAAATAAAATCTTCAGTTTTGAAATGCTCAAAATCCCGGCAAAACTGAAGGGATATAAGGTGTTCAATCAGCGGCAGTTTTAATAAATTCCTCTAATAGATCATTGTGCACGCCACATTTTTGCTGTAATTGACGGCAAAACACGCCCTAGGGGAAATCAACGAGTTGAACTGCGTGCAAAAATCATCTGACATCCGTACGAACTGGACGCGTGAAGAGGCTGAGTCTCTTTACAACCTGCCGTTTAATGACCTGCTGTTTAAAGCTCACTGCGTTCATCGCGAGCATTTTGACCCCAATGAGGTCCAGCAAAGCCAGCTCTTAAGCATCAAGACAGGCGGTTGCCCGGAAGATTGTGCTTACTGCAGCCAGTCCGCTCGCAACAACACCGAGCTGTCCGCCTCAAAGCTTCTTGAAGTCCAAATGGTGCTGGAAGAAGCCAAAAAGGCGAAGGAAGGCGGCGCAACCCGGTATTGCATGGGCGCAGCCTGGCGCTCTCCTAAAGATCGCGACATGCGCGCCATTGAAATGATGGTGGAAGGCGTCAAAGAGCTCGGCATGGAAAGCTGCATGACGCTTGGCATGCTGACACCTGAGCAAATTTTGCGCCTCAAAGATGCTGGGTTGGATTATTACAATCACAACATCGACACTTCAGAGCGCTACTACAGCGAGGTTATTACAACCCGCAAGTTCTCTGATCGTATCGACACCCTGAATCTGGTCAAGGAATCCGGTATCAAAGTCTGTTCTGGCGGCATCGTCGGCATGGGCGAAAAAGATATGGACCGCCTCGACATGCTGGTTTCTCTGGCGACACTGGAAGAGCATCCGGACAGCGTGCCGATCAACATGCTTATCCCAATTGAAGGCACGCCGCTTCAGGATGCTGAACCGGTTGATCCGATTGACTTCGTTCGTCTGATTGCCGTTGCACGCATCATGATGCCGAAATCTCATGTTCGCCTGTCAGCAGGCCGGACAGAAATGTCTGATGAGACGCAGGCAATGTGTTTCTTTGCTGGAGCAAACTCCATCTTCAAAGGCGAAACACTGCTCACCACAGACAACCCGGAAGACTCCAAGGACGCAGCTTTGTTCAAACGCCTTGGTATCCGCCCTATGGGACTGAAAAGCTGTGCGGCTGAGCATGAGCCTGCTGAATAAGCACCAAGGAGCGCTCGAGCGTCTGGCAGAACGGGGTAGGTCCCGTTCTCTGCTCAAAGCGCATGGCTGCGATTTCTCATCTAACGACTATCTGGCGCTGACAACAGCGCCAGAATTGCGTTTAGCGGCAGAAAACGCTCTTGCCCGTGGTGTCAGTCTCGGCGCAGGCGGCTCGCGCCTCTTGCGCGGCAATGATCCTGAGCATGAAGCGCTTGAGCTGGAAGCGGCAAACCTGTTCAACACAGAGCGATCCCTTTTCTTTGGTGGGGGATACAACGCCAACATGGCGCTGTTCTCAACCCTGCCGCAGCAGGGCGACCTTGTCCTGCATGACAGCCTCATCCACGCCAGTGCACATGACGGCATGAAGTTGGGTGCAGCCCAGTCCATGGCCTTTAAGCACAATCAGGTTGAGGATGCGCAAGTACGCATTGCCCAGTGGCGCCAACAAGGCGAAACCGGGCGGATCTGGATCGCTTGCGAAAGCCTTTACAGCATGGATGGTGATCAGGCACCGATCAGGGACCTGATAGAACTCGCTGATACGCACGATGCGTTTTTACTGGTCGATGAAGCCCACGCAACAGGCGTGCTGGGTGAGGGCGGCAAAGGCCTGGCAGCGGAGTTTGAAGGCCGGGAGAACGTTATTTCGCTCCATACTTGTGGCAAAGCTCTTGGAGCCTCCGGCGCACTTGTCTGCGGGCCAGCTGTTCTGATCGACTACCTCATCAACCGCGCGCGCGGGTTCATCTACGCGACCGCGCCATCACCTCTGGTCGCAGCCATCGTGCGTGCATCGCTAAAACTGGTACAGGATCAACCGGAACGACGGGACCAGCTTGCTGACCTTGTAAAACATGCAAATGCTGAGATGAACCGTCTGTGCGGACAAAAGGGCAGCGGAACGCATATTCTTCCGTTCCTCATTGGCGATGACAAGCGCACCATGTTGATTGCAAAAGCACTGCAGGAACGCGGCTATGACATCCGCGGCATTCGCCCACCAACCGTTCCACGGGGCACATCCCGCCTGCGCATTGCGTTGACCTTGCATGCCAGCAAGTCCGATGTATCCAACATGTTTGAAGTGCTTGCAGAAGAAGTGGGGCTGGTTCGCTCATGACAAAACCAATCGTAGTTACAGGCACCGACACCGGTATTGGCAAAACAATTTTCTCTGCAGCGCTGACGCAAGCTTTAGCTGCCACCTACTGGAAGCCTGTTCAATCTGGACTGGAAGAAGAAACCGACACACAAGCAGTAATACGTCTGACAGGTTGTAAAACACTGCCAGAGACTTACCGTTTGCAGGTTCCCGCATCTCCGCATTTCTCAGCGGAAGCAGAAGATGTCCTGATCGATACGGAGAGCCTGGCATTACCTCAGGTCGATGGACCGCTGGTCGTTGAAGGGGCAGGTGGCGTCATGGTTCCGCTCACGCGTGAGACGCTTTACATCGACCTCTTCAAAAAGTGGCAGGCACCGATTGTGCTGTGCGCCCGCACCGGCCTTGGCACCATCAATCACAGCCTGCTTTCCATTGAAGCACTGCGTACCCGTGGCTGCAATCTGCTCGGCATTGTATTTGTCGGTGAGGAAGTGGCAGATTCAGAACGCACGATCGCAGAGTACGCAGGCGTCAAAAAGCTTGGCCGCTTGCCACTGCTGAAACAAATCACCCCAGAAACAATAAGAACAGCGTTTGCAGAGAATTTCCGTCTGGAAGACTTCTGCCTGCAAACCGGGGAGAACGCATAATGTCTAAGCACTCACCAATCTGGCATCCATTCACCCAGCACGCTGTGCTGACGGAAATGACCAAGATTACGGGCGGTTCTGGCGCATACCTGACAAAGGATGACGGCGACAAACTGCTTGATGCCATTGCTTCCTGGTGGGTCGTAACCCACGGCCACTGCCATCCGCACGTCATCGGCGCAATCAAGGAGCAGGCGGAAAAGCTGGATCAGGTGATCTTTGCAGGTCACACCCATGAGCCTGCAGAGCGACTTGCGCAGCAGCTGCTCAAATGCACGCCTGATGGACTGGATTATGTCTTCTTTTCAGACAGTGGTTCCACCAGTGTGGAAGTGGCGCTCAAGATGGCGCTCGGCTATTGGCATCATCTGGGCGAGAAACGCCAGCGCATTGTCGTTATGGAAAACAGCTATCACGGCGACACAATCGGCACCATGTCCGTTGGCGAGCGTTGCGTCTTCAACCAGCCTTACAATCCGCTGTTGTTTGATGTGGCCAAAGTGCCGTTCCCAACCGCTGCCAATGAGCAGAACACGTTAGATGAACTGGATAAGCTCTGCGCCCAAGGCGATGTAGCAGCGTTTATCGTAGAACCGCTCGTTCTGGGTGCTGGTGGCATGCTCATGTATTCCGCTGAAACACTGCGGGCGCTCCATGAGATCTGCCAGAAGCACAATGTACTGTTCATCGCTGATGAGGTGATGACGGGCTGGGGCCGTACAGGCAAGATGTTCGCCTGTGAACATGCACAGATTACGCCGGATATCGCATGCTATTCCAAAGGCCTGACTGGTGGTTCTTTGCCGCTTGCCGTCACCATGTGCTCTTCGGCAATTTATGATGAGCATTATTCCATGGACAGAAGCAAAACCTTCTTCCATTCCAGCTCTTACACAGCAAACCCAATCGCCTGCGCCGCTGCAGTCGCCAATCTGGAAATTTGGGAGAATGAGCCGGTCTATGACCGCATAGCAAAGCTCATGCAAATGCAATCTGCTGGCCTTGCGCGTTTCAAAGACGATGATCGTTTCACCAACATCCGTCAGACGGGCACAATCGCGGCCATGGATATCAACGTGAAGGATCACGGATATCTGTCTGACGTTGGCCCGCGCCTCTATGAGTTCTTCAAGTCAAAGAACCTGCTGCTGCGCCCACTGGGCAACACGCTCTATTCCATGCCGCCATACTGCGTCACACAGGGCGATATTGACCAGATCTACGATGCGATAGCTGAGGCTGCTGATGAACTCCTCTAAGGACCGTGGTGGGCTGATCGGCTTTGGACATTACGCACCAGAAAGCCGCGTGCTCAATGCGGAGATTGAACAGGATCTGGGACTGGAAGAGGGCTGGATCGAACGCCGCACCGGCATTCGTGAGCGCCGCTATGTCTCCTCTGATCAGGCTCTGACAGATATCGCGCTGCCAGCAGCTCAAATGGCGATTGAGGACGCTGGTATCGATCCGGCTAAAATCGGCCTGACACTGCTGGCAACCAGCACGCCTGACCATCTGTTACCGCCGTCAGCGCCTCTGCTGGTGCACAAACTTGGCCTGCCAAACTCTGGTGGTATCGATATGGCAGGAGCCTGCGCAGGGTTCCTTTACGCACTGGCCATGGCCGATGCCTATGCCAAAGTGCAAGGCATTGCGGTTCTCGTCGTCGCAGCCAATATCTTGAGCCGCCGCATCAACCCGGAAGAACGCGCCAGCCGCGTGCTTTTTGCAGATGCTGCCGGCGCTGTCGTGGTTCTGCCTCCGGCACATAAAGAGCAGGGCATCCTTGCTGCTGATCTGGCATCCGATGGTGCTTATTACGACCTCATCAAAATCCCCGGTGGTGGCAGTCGCAATCCGTACAGACCAGATATGGACCCCAATGAATATCTGATGAGCCTGCAAGGCGGGCAGACGGTCTTCGCCAAAGCGGTCAACACGCTCACGGACTCAGCCATGAAGATTCTGGGGCAAGCAGACATCAAACCGTCAGAGGTAGATCACTGGGCACCCCATCAGGCCAACTCTCGAATCATTCAGGCTGTCGGAACCAATCTTGGAATAAACGCAGATAAGACACTGATGACACTGGGGGAGTACGGCAACAGCTCTGCTGCTACTATCCCATTTAGTCTCTCCAAGTGTCGGGAAAATCGAAGCTATAAGGCGGGCGACAAAATCTTATTGTCTGCCATTGGCGCAGGTTTTGTCAGTGGGTCTTTGTTGATCGGCATGTAATAAATGCGCCCACTCGTGGTGGAAAGACGAGCGGGCGCGTGCGCATCAAACCGCAGCTATTTTGATGCGCTGTCCAGATAAGCCAGCAGGTTCTCGATATCTGCTGGCTTCTTCAAACCAGCAAATGCCATACGGTTTTTTGGCAAGAATTTCTTCGGCTTGGCGAGAAACTCGGTCAGAGATTCAGTATCCCACGTCACATCAGCACTTGCCATAACCTTGGAATATTTGAAGCCCTCAACAGCAGCTGCCTGACGGCCAATTACACCATGCAGGCTCGGACCAACTTTGTTCTGCCCTTCCTTCACGCTGTGGCATGCTTTGCACTTCTTAAAAACCTTCTTGCCCGCCTTCACATCACCCGCAAACGCCACTTGAACGGATGCTGGAACCGCAACTGGTTCAGCTGCAGCTTGATTCCCGTCTGTTGTCAGCACAAGGCGAAGAGTAACCGGTACCGTCCGTGTAATCCCGTTCAGCTTGGCAAGTGTTTTCAGCTGATCCACACCTGCATTCACACCCGCTTCCTCAGTTCCCAAAAACACCATGTCATTGGTAGTCGCCAGAACTTTGCTGTCGGAGATACGCGCTACAAAAACCTCTGTCTCTACCGGGATTTCGGTGCCCAGCAAATTGAGGGTGGCTTCCAGATCAACAACAGTGGTTGCTCCAACTGCAAGCTGGTTCAGCTCAGCAGTGTCCAGCTGCGCAGTCAGATCAGCAGACCCGATGCTTTGGAACACGATCTGGCGCATACGCTCATTGCGGATATCGATGTTGGTCTCAACAGAACCCAGATCAATTGTCAGCTGCAGCTTGCCATCTTCCGAGACAGAGCCGGAGAGTTTTTCAAAGCTGTTCACTTCCCCCACGGAGTTCTTCTTGATGGTGCCGTAAGAAAGGCGTGAGCTGTCGCTGTCCACGGACCAGGTTTGTGCAAGGGCACTACCAGACAACAGTAAAAGCATCGCAGAGGTGCGGAAAAGGGTTTTTACCATAGGTATGTCGCCTTCGTGATTTGATGTGATTGACGATTTTTGGTTGCTATCAATTGAGGAACACACGACAGCTGGCTTTTATTCGATGTATTTTGGAAAAAAATATCAGAAACGTTTTCAAAGTGACCTAATCACCATCATGCCCCGGCTCTGGCGCTTTGCACTTTCGCTTGCAGGGCAAAAAGATCTGGCGGACGATTTGGTGCAGGCCACATGTCTGCGGGCATTGGAGCGGGAAAGCCAGTTTCAGGCAGGTTCAAACTTTGCCGCCTGGACCATGACCATTTGCCGGTCCATCTGGCTGAATGAAATGCGCAGCCAGCACCTGAGGAAAACCGGCCAGCTCGACACCGCCATTGAATCCAGCCTGATTGATCCGTCTCCATCTCCTGAAACGAATATTTTCGCCGCTGAAGTGTTTAAACAGGTGATGCGACTGCCAGAAGGTCAGCGCTCTGTGGTGGAACTTGTCTTTGTTGAGCAATTCACCTATCGCGAAGCAGCCGCAATTTTAGGTATTCCTATTGGAACGGTCATGAGCCGCTTATCTGCAGCCCGAAAAACGCTTGCGCCTTTAAAGCAGGAACAAGCCAACCAGATGAAGAAGGGAGAGCTGGCATGACGTACACCGACGAACACCTACGGTCTTATCTGGCAGGCTCTCTGGACCCTGAAACCGCGCAGCAAATAGAAGCAGATCTGGAGAGCGATCCGATCCTGGAACAACGCCTGCTGGCACTTGAAGGTCTGCTCCCCGTCGTCCAGCAAGGCTTTGCAGAGATCCCTGACGCAGATCACCTCAAACAGCTGGAAGACAAGATCTTCGCACAGCCAACCCCTGCAAACGATCACGCAGCCGCCCCATCTGTTGTCCGCACATGGGGCAGCCGCGCAGCAACGCTTGTGATTGGCTTGGCCATCGGAACAAGCCTCATGTACTGGACAGATGACGCAACTGACTGGCGGCAGGAGGTTGCAAGCTATCAGGCGCTTTACGTCAATGAGACAATTGCATCCCTGAACAGGTCCGAGGATGAGCTGAAACAAGAGCTGGCTGAAGCCTCAACCGCCGTAGGCCAGCAGCTGAACCTTTCAGACCTCAATGATCTGGAAGGCTTGAAACTACTGCGAACCCAGGTTCTGGGCCATGAAGGTGCACCACTCATCCAGATCGTCTTCGCTGATCCCAACGGCGCCCCGGTTGCGTTCTGCATCCTCAAAGACACCGATGCCGCCGGAACCATCATGCAATCCACCAATCTCAAAGGCATGGCCTCCGCAGACTGGACCGGCAACGGCTATCGTTACCTCGTTATTGGAGGCCAAAACCAAAGCCGTATCGACACCGTCGCCGAGCAAATCCACTCCCGCGTTTTGTAAGCAAGGAGAGCCTCACACAAATCTTTCTGTCAGTATCTGTCAGAGCAGGCGCCGCAGGGAGGATCAGTATGCTAGGTCTTTCGGATTGCTGACTGGGACTTTGCGTTGATGAAAACATACGACGAGATTGAAACGGAGGCTGAAGATAAGCTTGCAAGCCGTGTCTGGTTTCACCTGATGCGGGCCCACCGCTATCTTTACCCACGCTTTGAGCGCAGTTTGCGGACGCATGGCATTGATAACCCGGTCTGGTATGAAATTCTGCTGGAGGTTGAACGTGCCGGAGAGCAGGGGGCAAAGGCCTCTGACTTGCAAGACCATCTGCACATGGCGCAGTTCAGCATGTCACGGCACATCGCCCGTATGGAAAAGAAGGGGCTGATTGAGCGTCGTCCAGATAAAGAGGACGGACGCGCCCAGCTGATCTTCCTGACACCTCAAGCGGCCCATGCCCACGAGGAAATCTGGCCGCATTACTTCAAAGTCATCCAGCAGGAAGTCGGAACGCGCCTCAACAAAAAAGAGGCGTTTGAACTCTTCAAACTGCTGACCAAGCTCTACGAATAAAAAAGGGCCGCGAAACAGCGACCCCAATATCTCTTAAAACCTGTAGTTTGCCGTCAGGCTGAAGGATCGACCCGGTTCCTTCAGGGTGTTTACTGACTGGTAGTCACCGCCATAAGTTCCCCGGTCTGAGTAATCCTCATCAAAGATGTTGTTCGCTTCAATTCGGAGCTTTAAACCATCAACCTGCTCTGGTTCGTATTCCGCAAACAACCCGACAACTGCATAGCCATCCAGTGTTCGATTGGAGTCACCAGATCCTGTGTCATAATCGAATGCCCCTTGCACATTTCCGCCGATTATCAGACCGTAGTCTTCCAGTTCATGAGAAACGTTGAAAGCTATGACTTGTCCCAGTGGGGCAGCAAAGTCCTGAGCAACATAGGAATCGGCGGCATCACCATCAATTTCCACACGCGTGTTGGAATAGGTGATTTTTGCAGAACCTGAGGCCCACTTGTAGCCCGCAGCCAAGTTGAATCCTTCGGTAAGAACATCCACATTTGCGTCACGCGAGCGAGCATCGCTAATGTCAGTTCTGAAGATTTCACCGGAGAGCAAAAAGCCGGAACGTTCAAACTCGAGCCCAGCAGTCACGTTGTGAGAACGAGATGGCTTGATATCGGAGTAATCCCATGAGGAGCTGAAGGTATAATTGTCCTCAAGCGCAATCCCACCAAAAACAGTAGCATAACCGGCTTTAAGTTTGAGGCCTTCCAAGACCTCATAGGATGCCGAGCTGTTGCCACTCAGACCAGTGACAGAAGTATCAAAATCTCCAAGACCTTCAAAGCGCTGATGATCAAGGCGTAAGCCCGCGGACAGTTTCAACGCTGACGATGGTGTCCAACGTACCTGTCCGAAACTGCCGAAGTTATGAGCAACCTCTTCCAAATCAGAGGATGGGTCATCGTAGTTTGCGGTCTTCCTGTAAAAATCAAATCCGGTAGTGAAGCCAATATCCTCAGTTAACCGGAAAGTGTTTGCAATTTTGCCGTTCAAGGTATTGGAAGTCCCGTTACTTCCATATGGCACAGGCACGTCGATATTGTTTTCGCTGAAGCCGAGCACCACTTCAGGATCAACAAGATCTGTTGGCTCGAGGTGCTCATAACGGAATGAGAAGCTCTTTCGCAGGGTATCATACAGCCGCGTTGTATCATTTGGTTTTGAGGTCAATGAACCAAAGTTAGCACGATAAGCCCGCTCTTCCTTGTCCTTCAGCATCATACCGGAAACCTCAAAGCGATGTCCGGTCTCAGATGTGTAACCGGCTTTGAGTAGGCCGGTCTGCAAGTTTGCTCCGGTTCCCGGGATTTCCCAGTCACCGCCAGAGGTGTAATCCTGCCCCTTGGCGTTTTTAGCAAAGGCCAGAATATCAAAGCCGTTATGCTCGGCAAAACCAGTCAGAGCTTGGGAGAATGTATTGCCGTTTGTATCAAAGCTCAGTGTTGCTTTGCCGCCCATGGTCTCGCCATCTTCCAGCAGGTCCAATGCATCAATCAGCTGGAAGGCGATCGAACCGCCCAGAGCGTTCGGGCCGGAATCAGCAGCGGCAACACCCGCATCCACACGCACCGCACGCAACAACGCTGGATCAATGGCATTGGCTGTTACATGGTGGAACGCACGGTTGTTCTGCATCGCGCCTTCAATAGTCATGTTCAGGTTGAGAGCATCCACACCATTGACGAAGATCTTCTGGGCAATAGGGATACCGCCGCCAACCGTTACTGAGGCATTCTCAGCAAACACATCACGAAGATCACCCATCTCAGCGGCTTCAATCGCTTGAGTTGAAACGTAGATTGAGGTGTTTCTGTCAGCAGCCACTGCAAAGCGATCATTGTTGAAACTATAAACAACAACAGGGTCCAGCTCCTCGCTGGCATCCACACTATCCTGCGCTGCAGCCCCGGTAGAAAAATAAGCACCGCTTAAAACACAAACGGAAACAAGCAAGCGCCACCGAAGTTTCTTCATTAGGATCCCCACCCACATATTGGCCGTATTACCTACGGCGAATCAAATATGAGATAATTACTCATGTTTATGCGCGAGGGTATATGGGAGCGTAATTATAGATGCAAGTGCATCTATATACATAAACGTTTGTGACATGACCGATGAAAGGAAATAATCATAAAATGCAATGTGTTACGTAATTTTTATCAAAATCTGATCTGTGTGTATCTGCTGAATTTGACAGGGGGGTGCTCACAGATCACCGGGCACAAAATAAAAAAAAGCCCCCGCTAAAAGCATAGCGGGGGCTTTACAATAACAAGAGATTTAAGCTTGGCGCTGGCCCATCTGATCATCAAGTGTCAGCAGGTGCCAACGATCATCACCAGCAGCTTTCACTTGGTCCAGAACACGGCGGAACAGATCTTCTTCTTCAATCTGCTCTTCCAGGAACCAGTGCAGCATGTTCTGCGTCCCATACTCCTTTTCATCATGGGCGAGATCAAACAGAGCATGGATTTGCGACGTGACCTTCACTTCCATCTTCATGGCCAGCTCAATAGCTTCCTGTGCTGAATCAAATTCAACAGTAGGAGCAGATATGCCTTCCAGAGTAACGCGGGAGTCCCGTTTCACGATGAAGTCATAAATGCGCATTGCATGGTCAGTCTCTTCTTTTGAGTGAAGACGGAACCACTTTGCAAAACCTGGCAGCTCAATGGAATCAAAGTAGGCAGCCACAGCGAGGTAAACGTAAGAGGCACTCAGCTCAGCATTGATTTGCTGGTTAAGAGCTTCTGCGACTTTTGTGTTGAGCTTCATCGGATTCTCCAATCAGTAATTTTGTGGAGACAGATTTGAAGAGCTACAAACTATTCGCTTTGACCAAAGTCAATTTGAGAAGAATTATCTTAGCAATTGCAAGTGATTAGCAGTTTCACAAATGACCGCTTTGCGAGCTCAGGCCCTACGTTCGCCAGGTCTTTGGTGCCGATCCGTAGATCCGCTTAAAGGCATTGCTAAAGCTGGACGGGCTGTTATATCCCGCCATATAGGCAGCTTCAGAAACAGTAATGCCGCCTTTGTTGATGGCTTGCCGCGCCTTCTCCAAACGCTGTTTACGAATGAAATCAGAGACTGTCAGATTGTACTTTTCCTTGAAGTGGCGCTGAATGCTTCGTTTGCTAAGGCCCGTTTCTTTAGAAATACGCTCAATGGAAAGGTCTTCCTCCAGATGCTCCAGCAGAAATTCCCGCACCTTCAATCCTTTGATCCGTAACTGACTGTCCGCTTCCCGCTTCTCGGCCTGGACGGCCCCTTGCAAATGCGCACAGCTCTGAGACATCAGGCTTAACGCCTCGGCTTGCCGTTGTAGGCCACCGATTTCATCAGTTCCATCATTGGTCATAGCCAAAATCCGCGCAGCACAGTCCACCATACGCTCATCCGGCTGCCAGATGAAGTAATTCAGGTGGCCATTCATAAAACTCCGCACTTCCGCAGAAAGAGCAGAGGCCTGAAACCCAATTGCACCGTACCAGTCCGGTTGAGCTGCAATGCCAACCTTGCGCAGCGAGTGCCCGGCCTCACTCGGCTTCAGGCGCAAATTGGCAGGTTTTCGCAGGTTGAACAGCAGAGCCTGAGGCTTGGGTGCTTCGCGATCCCCGGCATCCAGATCAAAATAAACATCATCAATGTAAAACTGCTGCTGACCTTCCAGATAAATGAAAATCTGGAAAATAGGTGAAAGCTCCACCAAACTTTCATTTTCATGATGGCCCATTGTCTCATCCAGGACTTTGACTCGGATCTGCTGCTCAATCTGCACAGAAAGTGCTCCCTGACTTTTCACTGGCGCGAATGGATATGTTTTTGGCGCACACGCCAATGCATTTCCAATCGACGAACGCCCCCTCATAAATATATTATGAGTTTTGAAGTCAAGTTTAAAACTTCGTATAAATGAAGTAAGTCCAGCGCGACTTTCCAGCTCACGAACATCTCGGTAAAGAGGTGCCCAAAGTGCTCGCCACACACTGCGAGCGCTCATGGTGCTGTGCTGTCGCGCGGATACGATTGGAGAATGTTTCGATGTCTAGCCGCGACGTTGATAGAGCACTTAAGAACGCCCGTTTCACGCAAAAAACGCAAATGAACGCACTAAACCTCTTATTGGTTTCAACCGCGCTGACTTGCGCTTCAGCGGCGTCCGCTCAGGAGAATAAACTGCTGGATGAAGTGGTCGTCACAGCCTCAGCTTCTGAAGTGACCTACAAGAACGCGCCTGCAAGTATCTCTGTTATCACCGCAGATGACTTGGAAAATCAGGGGGCTCGTGACGTTCGTTCCCTTCTGGAAAGTGTAGAAGGTCTCACGTTCAACAGAGCTGGTAATCAAAGCAAAGTGCAAATCCGCGGCCTGAACGAGAATTACACGTTGTTCCTGATAGACGGAAAACGCGTCACCTCCGCTCCAAACGCCTTCCGCGGAAACGACTACGATTCCGGCTGGGTTCCTCTCGAAGCCGTCGAACGTATTGAAATCGTTCGCGGTCCTATGTCCTCACTCTACGGGTCAGATGCCATCGGTGGTGTTGTCAACATCATCACCAAGAAGGAAACCGAAGAGTGGCACGGCTCACTTACCAACGAATATACCCTTCAGGAAAACCGCAAATCCGGTGACTATGGCCGGACGGGTTTCAATCTTTCAGGCCCAATCCTCAAAGACAAACTCTTCATGCGAACCTACGGCAGTTGGGATTTTCGCCGCAAAGATTCAAGCACTCTGAACCCCGACAGCGCAAGCGGACGGGCCAATGCAGGCTTTGCCAAGAGTGATAACAAACACCTTGATACGACTGTGACCTGGGATGTAAACCAAGAAAATTCCGTTGATTTTAACGCAGGTTACAGCAAGCGCACACACGATAAGACAACATTGGACAGATACTCAGCGGGCATAACTCATCACGGCTCCTACGAGTTTGGTGAGACTGAGCTGCGTGTCTTTGGTGACCGTATCGACAACTCCTACGGCCACGGAAACACCGCTGGCGACGATATGCCGAACACAGCCTATAACTTCAATGGCGATGGCAAAGTCAGCTTTGACGCAGATCTTCTGGTTCCGAACTTCATCACCGTCGGCGCGACTTACCAACATCAATCCCTCGAAGACAAGTATGTGCTTGTAGGCGAGGGCGGGGCAGACAGTTCCCTCTGGCAAGCCGCAGCCTTCATTGAGGACCGCCTTGAAATCACAGAGGATTTCGAGGTCACACTCGGAGGCCGTCTGGACAAACACGAAAAATTCGGCTGGAACGCCAGCCCCCGCGTTTACGGTGTTTATCACCTCACACAAGCCCTGACATTTAAAGGCGGCTGGTCCTCATCCTTCAAAGCACCAACCTTGCTGCAACTGTCCCCAAACTGGAAACAGGTCTCATGCGGAGGGGATTGTTTCTTAGAAGGCGCTGAAGATTTGAACCCGGAACTGGGCAGCAGTTTTGAGGTTGGCTTCAAATATGACGAAGCAAAATGGAGTGCAGGGCTAACCGGTTTCCATAATACGATCAAAGACATGATCCAGTTTCCACCTGCCAGAACAGCTGATGTTGCTGTTGCTCAGACCTATTCCAACTATGTTGGCCTCACTGCAGATGGCAAACCGATCTTCAAGTTTGAAAACATTGAAGAAGCCCGCACAATGGGGATAGAAGCCAACCTGACCTTGCGTCCAACAGATGAGCTGACTGTCTCTGCCAACTACACCTATCTGGATGCAAAAAACACAAGCGCCAACGATGCACCGCTTGCCTTCCAGCCAGAGCATACCGCTAACGTTAAACTAGATTATAGTTTCAGTGAAAAACTCAGTTTCGCGTTGTCTGCCAACTACGTAGGCGAGCAATACACCTCTGTTCCCGCCAACGGTGACATGGCCTTTGCCCGCAAAGTGGATGGTTACATCACAGCAGATTTCACAGGTCGCTATGACGTCAATGAGAACTTCACGTTGCGCGCTGGCGTTCTAAACATTGCTGACAATCAGATCCTGAAAACCGACTGGGATGAGTTCAATGTTGACGGTCGCCGCTACTTCATCTCAGGCACCACTCGTTTCTGATCTCTAATAATGAAGGAGCAAGGAGGTGAGCCCACGCTCACCTTCAATGCGTAGAGGTGTATCACTATGTTTTCATTTAAGAAAACGATAGTCAGCTTAGTGGTTTTTATGATGTCTCAAACTGTGTCTTCAGGGTCAGCACTCGACCTTTCAAAAACGGAAAGTACGACTGAAACACGGTTTCTTCAGCAAGGCCGGGAGGAAGTCTTTGAGCTGCAGGCGGAAACCGGAGACTACATAGAACTTGGCTGGCAAGCGAATTCTGGCCGTTTTAACCTGGACAGTATCAACCGATTGACTGGTGCTCACATCCGCAGGTTTGTTTCATCAAACGCTGGCCGTTCACCATTCTTACTCGTCGTAGAGGATGCACCAATCAATCTTAAAGTCTCTGCAATTGAAACCGGGCACTACACGCTGTCTATCATCAAGAAAGTTGGCTCAGAACACCAGAATATCAAACAAACCGAATACCTTAGCCCGCGTATTGCCAACCTTGCAGATCAACTGAAATCAGGCGACTCAACGGATGCCTTCTGGTCGGAGATTGAGCAAAAAGGCACACCGCTCATCGAAGACAACGGAAACAACAAGAGTATCCTGACATTTCTTGCCAGAGGCGCCAGAACTGGTGTCCGCCTCCTTGGTGCCCCAACAAGCAATCATGAAGAGCTTGAGCAGCTTGCAGGCAGTGACGTCTGGTTCAAATCCTTTGTTGTTCCCAACACCACGCGGCTTTCCTATCAACTTGCTGTTGATGTGCCGGTGATTTCAGGTACTTGGATGGAACGCCGGAGAGCCATTCTGGCAACTCTGGCAGCAGACCCGCTCAACAAAAAACCTTGGCCAGCAGACGCAATTGATCCTTATAATCAACACTCTACGGTGCTTTTGCCCGCAGCTGAACCCGGCCATTTTCTCGGCAATCAGACAGTCGCAAAAGGTCAGGTCACACATTCCGAGTTTGAGAGCAAAGCCCTTGGGAACAAACGCGATATCTGGCTATACCGTTCCGTCGGCTATGAAGCATCAAAAGCAACCGCTCCGCTGCTCATTATGTTTGACGCAGAACACTATAATGGCCGCATCTCTGTTCCGGACATTCTGGATAACATGGTCGCAGACGGCGCAATTCCGCCATTAGCAACCGTATTTATATCTCATATAGATTCAAAAACACGAACTCAGGAGCTGCCTAACAACGCTCAGTTCGCTGCGTTTGTGGCGGAAGAACTATTGCCATTTGCAGAGGCAGAGCTTGGTATATCCGCGACACCAGAAAGAACCATCTTGGCAGGCTCCAGTTTTGGAGGCCTTGCGTCCAGCACCATCTCTCTGCGCTATCCGCAACACTTTGGAAATGTACTCTCCATCTCCGGATCCTACTGGTACTCAGAGGAGAATGACGAGAATTACGTCGCGAACCTCATTGCAAACACTCCCCGTCAAGATATCCGTTTTTTCCTCAGCGCGGGGCTCTTTGAAAAGAGTGTAGGTGGCGGAGATCGCGGGATACTACAGTCTAACCAGCATCTTAGAGATGTTCTCCTTGCCAGGAATTATGAGGTGAAGCTGACAGCCTATGCTTCAGGTCACGACTTATTCTCATGGCAAACCATTCTCAGTGATGGCCTTATTTCTTTGATCGGGAAGGATGCCTCATGACGGGTTGAGATCCCGTTTAGATGCAATTGCATAAATATCTGAGTGTAAACTTCAGGTATTATTGGACATCCATATTTTTTGATTTTAGATAGAGACAAAGCTCAACAGCCAGGCTCTGATGCCAAGCCATGAGACATCTATCCAACGGAGTTAGAAATGTTTCATCGTGTAACGAGATCGGTTGCCGCTTTCGCCTGCCTCGCCCTCGCAGCTTCTCCAGCCCTTTCGGATCAGGTCGAAATCAACACCGCCAATGGCAAAGCCAGCGTCGTTGTTGAGCCCAAAAATCTGATTGTGTTTGACATCGGAGCGGTCGACAACCTGAATGCACTTGGTGTTCAACCAGCAGGCGTCGTCAACAAAATGTATGTCGATTACCTTGATGGCGTTCAGTCTGAGGCAGACGTCATCGGAACTCTGTTTGAGCCAGATTTCGAGGCAATCAATGCGCTTGAGCCAGAACTGATCATCGTTGGAGGCCGTTCCAGTAAACAGGCAAAGCCATTGTCTGAACTCGCGCCAACCATCGATATGACACCAAGTTCTTCAGAGGTTTCAGCAACGCTGCTCGCGCATCTGGAAGCCTACGGAAAGATCTTTAACAAGCAAAAGGAAGCTGCGCAACTTACTAGCAATTACAACAGGTTGCTAGAACAAGTGAAAGCTTCAGTTAAAGACAAGGGCAAGGCGCTGTTTGTTCTCACCAATGGCCCCAAAGTCTCTGTATTCGGCCCGGGCTCACGGTTCGGCTGGTTCCATGATGAACTGAAAATTGAACCGGCAATGGCTGAGGTTGCCGTTGCATCTCATGGAGAAGCGGTGTCCTTCGAATACATTCAGAAGGCCAATCCTGACTGGCTTCTGGTAATGGATCGCGCAACAGCAATCGGTAGTGATGCTGAAAATGCCCGTCAGGTTCTGGATAATGAACTGGTAGCCAGCACGACTGCGTGGAAGAAGGGGCAGGTGATCTACCTTGATCCGGCTGCAACTTACATTGCCCAAGGTGGTTATCAGGCAACCATGCGCACCTTCAATCAGCTGATCGAAGCCTTCAATAAGTAATAGTTCTCGCCAAGAGCTGGGCGCGCGCTGCTCAGCTCTAGCCATTTCCTTGGTGTCCCATGAAAAGCATCGGCGTTGCTATCGTCGCTCTGTTCGCACTTTCCTGCTTCAGCCTATTCGTTGGTGTCAAAGAGATCTCTATCTCTGACTGGTGGCAAAGCCCTCAGAACATTGACCTCTTTTTTATCAGTAGAATCCCGCGCACATTGGCAGTTGTTTTGACAGGCGCATCCCTTGCTGTTTCAGGTGCTGTCATGCAAATGCTCGCCCGAAACAGCTTTGTGGAGCCTTCCAGCGTTGGCACAGCCCAAAGTGCAGCACTGGGCATTTTGCTTGTGACACTGCTTTATCCGGGAAGCCCATTGATTGTGAAGATGATTGTTGCGTCCATCACAGCGATGATCGGTATGGCTGTCTTCCTGGCAATGATCTCCAGATTACCCGTAACATCTCCATTGCTCGTGCCGCTCGTTGGTTTGATCTTCAGCGGCATCGTGGAAGCCTTGACCATCTTCATCGCTTTTCAAACAGAAATGCTGCAGTTTCAGGGAACATGGATGAGCGGAGAGTTCTCCGGCATCTTACGCGGCCGCTATGAGCTCTTGTGGCTTTGCGGCGTACTGGCAATTCTCACATATGTTGTAGCTGATCAGTTCACCATCATTGGCATGGGCAAAGATGCCAGCATCAATCTGGGCCTCAATTACAAGCAAGTCGTGATTGTCGGCCTGTTTATATTGGCACTTTCAACGTCATTGGTTGTTGTCACAGTGGGCATGATCCCATTTGTGGGGCTGGTTGTGCCAAACATCGCCCGCAGATTGATGGGTGACAACCTGCGGGCCAGCTTGCCGTGGGTCGCAGTGCTCGGCGCGCTTCTGGTGCTTGCGTGCGACCTTATCGGACGTCTAGTTCATTTCCCCTATGAGATACCCGTTGGTACGGTACTCGGCGTTATCGGGTCTTTCGTTTTCCTCTATCTGTTGTATGCGAGACCAGCTCATGCACGCTAAAAAGCTCATTATCCTGAGCGTTTTGCTGGCACTTGCTTGCATCGCTTTCATGACTCTTGGCGCTAAAGGCAGCTGGGGTTTCCTGATTGTTTTCCGGGGAACAAAACTACTCGCACTTTTGCTGGTGTCAGTCTCAATTTCTGTTGCAACACTTCTGTTCCAAACCATCAGCGGGAACCGCATCTTAACGCCCTCCATCATGGGTTTTGATGCTTTGTACTTGCTGGTTCAAACGCTGCTGGTGTTTATGCTCGGAGGGTTCACCTACGTCGCCCTTGATGGACAAATCAAGTTTCTCGCAGAAGTAGGTGTTATGTTGCTTGCAGCCATATTGCTCTTTTCAACCGTGATGGGAAAAGGCAGGCAGGACCTTCATCGTATGGTTCTGGTGGGTATCATTTTCGGGGTATTGTTTCGAAGTCTGACAGGGTTCCTGCAAAGGATTATCGATCCAAACGACTTCGCCATTTTGCAAGGTGCAAGTTTTGCTCAATTTTCTAGCGTAGACAAAGACCTGCTCGGCCTCAGCATCCTGCTCGTTTCAGTGTGTTGCCTTATCATTTGGCGGCTTAGATACAGCCTTGATGTCATTGCACTGGGACGCAGCAATGCGATCAATTTGGGCGTAAACTATGAGAGGGCAAGCTTCGCTGTTCTGGTCCTCGTCGCCACTCTGGTTTCCGTCTCAACAGCTCTGGTCGGTCCTGTCGCTTTCTTTGGCTTGTTGGTGACTAGTCTTGCCCATTTTATCATGAACACCCACCGTCACAGCATTTTGCTGCCGGCCTCTATCCTGATCGCTGCACTCATTCTCGTCAGCGGCCAGACGGTCTTTGAGCGCATTTTAAAAAGCCAGTCTACCCTGAGCGTTACCGTAGAATTCTTCGGCGGCCTTCTCTTCTTGCTGCTTCTCTTTCGAGGAAAAATGAGATGATTGAAATTAATGGTGTTTCTCATAGTTACGGAAAGAGCAAAATTCTTCAAAACATCTCGCTTTCTATAAAAGAAAGCGGAATCACAGCCTTGATTGGGCCAAACGGGGCAGGGAAGTCCACGCTCTTGTCCCTCCTGGCCCGCTTGCAGCCACTCCAGACAGGTTCCATCTCGTTTGATGGCCAATCAGTGTCTCAAACACCCACCAGAGAACTTGCAAAGACCCTTGCTATCTTAAGACAAGATAACGCACTCAGCAGTCGTATGTCTCTGCGGGATCTTGTTGGATTTGGCCGCTACCCGCACCACAAAGGTCGCCCAACAGCCAAAGATCATAGAGCGGTAGATGAAGCTTTAGATTATTTTGATCTGCAAACTATGTCTGACCGGTTCATTGATGAAGTCTCCGGCGGCCAAAAACAACGAGCATTGGTCGCCATGGCATTTTGTCAGGAGACAAAGTACCTCCTCCTGGATGAACCTCTTAACAATCTTGATATGTACTACGCTCGCAGCCTCATGAAGCGCCTGCGTGAGATAGCAGACACAGGCAAACGCTCATTTGTCATCGTCCTCCACGACATCAACTACGCCGGCGCCTACGCCAACGAAATCATCGCCCTAAAAGACGGCACCCTCGCCATCCACGGAACACCGCAGGATGTCCTGGAAACAAAAGCCCTGCAGACCCTCTACTCAATGGAAATCAAAGTAACCCAGCACCAGGGACAACTCGTGGCCTTACATCATTTGTGAGGATAAGTGTTAATCAGCTACACCAAATTATAGATGCGAAAGATCTAGGACCTTCAACTCCTCCACGTCAAGTAAGTTTGAGTTGATAGTCAGTAATAGCTCAATAAGGCTATTCACTTCCTAAGAAAACGAGGCAGATGAGTCTATGAAAATGGAATTATCACCAACTGCAAATTGTTGCTACCATCTCACCCACATATGCCCCCTACAGATGTGACCAAGCTGTAAGTAATTTCGAAGTCTTTGGTTGTAATACATAAGTATTCTCTACGTAAGTAGGCGTGTACAAGTTGACCGAGGGGGAACAAACTGTGTGCTGAAGGTGGCTTGTGTGGGAGTCGTTGGAGGATCTTGTGATAGCTCAGTTCCGACTTTGGGAACTGACGCAACGCTTTCTTGATGAAGTGGGGCGGGTTAAGGGAGCAAGTGGCTAGCTGTGTAAGTCTGCGAGCTCTAAACTCTACGCAAATGTAAAGCTTAGCTTTCTGGAAATGGTGATGTTTTGATGGGATTCTACGTCACCTGAGCGGCTTTTCTTGATGGGGTTTGTTAAGCCAAACAAGATCAACGAATACTCTCCAAGCCAGCTGACCAGTGGGAGGTACTGGTCATCAACAGCAAATCCAGTTTGAGATTTGGGGGCATATGCCGTCCGGTTGAATTTCATCCGGCCCAAACGGGAGGAGAGCATGTCAGATAACTCATCCAACAACGCATATTGGGCTGCCAATATGCGTATCATCAAAATAAGCCTCGTTATATGGGCTCTGGTCTCGTTCGGGTTTGGCATTTTGCTGCGCCCACTGCTGAGCGGCATTCGTGTTGGCGGCACTGATCTGGGGTTTTGGTTCGCACAACAGGGTTCCATTCTGGTCTTCCTGGCGATCATCTTTTTCTACGCCTGGCGTATGAACCGTCTCGACCGTGAACACGGCGTTGAAGAAGAATAGGGGCTTTTCAGATCATGGATCAGTTTACTATCAACTTGCTATTTGTGGGCAGCTCCTTTGCGCTCTACATCGGCATCGCGATCTGGGCCCGTGCGGGTTCCACATCTGAATTTTACGCTGCAGGCCGCGGTGTCCATCCTGTTACCAATGGCATGGCAACTGCAGCTGACTGGATGTCTGCGGCATCCTTTATTTCCATGGCCGGTCTTATTGCGTTTACCGGTTATGACAACTCATCCTTCCTGATGGGCTGGACTGGTGGCTACGTGCTGCTGGCACTGCTTCTTGCTCCGTATCTGCGCAAGTTCGGCAAGTTCACCGTCTCTGAGTTTATCGGTGATCGCTTCTACAGTCAGACCGCTCGTATTGTTGCTGTGGTTTGCTTGATTGTTGCGTCAACCACTTACGTGATCGGTCAGATGACGGGTGTTGGTGTTGCCTTTGGTCGTTTTCTGGAAGTTGACAACACAACAGGCCTGTTGATCGGTGCCTGTGTTGTGTTTGCTTACGCTGTATTTGGCGGCATGAAAGGCGTTACCTATACGCAGGTCGCTCAGTATGTCGTGCTGATTACCGCTTATACCATTCCAGCAGTTTTCATCTCGCTGCAATTGACTGGCAACCCAATTCCAGGTCTTGGTCTGTTCGGCAATGATGTTGCAAGTGGCGAACCACTTCTGACCAAACTGGATCAGGTGGTGACCGAGCTTGGCTTCAATTCATATACCTCAAACAATGCTGACACCTTCAACATGGTGCTGTTCACGCTGTCTCTGATGATCGGTACTGCTGGTCTGCCGCACGTGATCATGCGCTTCTTCACCGTGCCTAAAGTGGCTGATGCACGCTGGTCCGCAGGTTGGGCGCTGGTGTTTATTGCATTGCTTTACATCACCGCTCCTGCAGTTGGCGCGATGGCACGTCTCAACATCACAGATATGATGTGGCCAAACGGCGGCATTAATGGTGGTGCTGTTGAAGTTGCACAGATTAAGAACGACCCAAAATATGACTGGATGCACACCTGGGAAAAGACAGGACTTCTGGCTTGGGAAGACAAGAACGGAGACGGCAAAATCCAGTACTACAACGACAAGAGTGAAAAAATGCAAACTCTTGCCGGCGAAAAAGGCTGGGTTGGAAATGAGCTGACAAAATTCAACCGTGACATCCTCGTGCTGGCGAACCCGGAAATTGCAAACCTGCCAGGTTGGGTGATTGGTCTTGTTGCTGCAGGCGGCTTGGCAGCGGCTCTTTCAACGGCTGCAGGGCTCTTGCTCGCAATCTCCTCGGCGGTCAGTCATGACTTGATCAAGGGGGCAATTAGACCATCAATCTCAGAAAAGAGTGAGTTGATGTCTGCCCGAGTGGCCATGGCGGTTGCGATTATTGTGGCAACCTATCTGGGGCTCAATCCTCCGGGCTTTGCGGCACAAACGGTGGCACTGGCGTTCGGTCTTGCAGCGGCATCCATCTTCCCTGCGCTGATGATGGGTATCTTCTCAACCCGCATCAACAATACCGGCGCTGTTGCAGGTATGTTGTCTGGGCTGGTTGTGACCCTTGTTTACATCTTCCTGCACAAGGGCTGGTTCTTCATTCCAGGCACAGCCAGCTTCTCAGATGCTGATCCGTTGCTTGGTACGATCAAGTCCACATCGTTTGGTGCGATTGGTGCGGCTGTGAACTTCGCTGTTGCTTACTTTGTTGCAGGCATGACGAAGGAAACACCTCAGGTGATCAAGGACCTCGTGGAAAGCGTACGTATCCCTCGTGGAGCCGGTGCAGCTCAGGACCATTGATAACTGACGCGGGTTGCTGAACCTCAGTAACCCGCTGTCTTTCGATCCTGTCCTGCCCGGCCTATGCTGGGCAGGACTTTATTTCTTCCAGCTGAAGGCGGAGCCATGCCTCTTACATCAGAGCAAGTCCTACAGTTTCTGAAATCCGTGCATCCCTATGATGTTCTTCCAGAGACAGATCAAGAGGCGTTGTCCAACCAGATAACAGTGTGGGAGCGTGTCCACGGTGCTGGTATTTATGAGCTTGGAGATCAACTGCCGGGGCTCTTTCTCATCTACGAGGGCGGCGTTGAAATCCGGGATAAGAATGATGCCGTCATAAGCCGTCTTGGCATTCGCAATTCGTTTGGGGAGCGCGGTCTGTTTCTGGACGGACGCGCGGTTACATCCGCAAAAGCCGGTGAGCCAACCGTCCTTTTGGTGCTCCCGCCTGCATTATTGACAGAGCTGATCGCAGCGCATCAACCCGTTGCCCGTTTCTTTGACCGGACTCAGAAGCCGCGGACCCGCGAAAACGATCTAGCCGCCATTCCAATTGAATCGTTTATGGCGCCCAACCCGATTACCTGTCGTCCTGACGACACAGTGCAACATGCTGCCCAACAGATGAGGGATGCCCGCGTTTCTTCGCTTTGTGTAACAGATGCAAAAGGTGGGCTGATCGGGATCATCACGGTGCGGGATCTCTCCTTTAAGGTTTTGGCGCCTGCTTTATCAGTTGAGACACCGGTTGAAGCTGTCATGACGGCTAATCCCATTGTGCTTGCACCATCAGCCATCGGGTCGGATCTTTTACATTTGATGATGGAACGGCGCATTGGTCATGTCCCAATCGTCGAGGGTGAGCGCCTCGTCGGCATGGTGACGCAAACGGATTTGACACGGTTTCAGGCCATCAGTTCAGCTGAGTTGGTCAGCGAAGTTGCCAGGGCTAAAGATGCCTATGACATAGCACGGGTGACAGCCCGGATACCCAACCTGCTGGTACAGCTGGTGGCAGGTGGCAGTCGGCACGAAATTGTCACACGATTGATCTCTGATATTGCTGATGCTGCAACCCGTCGCTTGCTGAAGCTGGCGGAAGAAAAGTTTGGCCCTCCGCCCGTCCCGTATCTTTGGCTTGCCTGTGGCTCGCAAGGGCGCCGCGAACAGACCGGGGTCAGTGATCAGGATAATTGTCTGTTTTTGGATGACCACGTTACCGACGAGCAACGGCTTGGGTACTTTGCTGATCTGGCAAAGTTTGTGTGTGATGGACTGAACACCAGCGGTTACATCTACTGCCCTGGTGACATGATGGCGACGAACCCGCGCTGGAGCCAGCCGTTATCTGTCTGGAAAACCTATTTTGAAGGATGGATCAACAAACCAGACCCAGAAGCGCAGATGCTCAGCTCTGTCATGTTTGACCTCAGGCCAATTGGCGGCGAGGTTTCCCTCTTTGAAGACCTGCAAACACAAACACTGGATGCTTCAAGCCGTAACTCGATATTTGTCGCACACATGGTCAGCAACTCACTGAAACATACGCCGCCACTCAGCCTGCTACGCGGATTGGCAACCATCCGCTCTGGTGAGCATAAGAACACGCTGGACATGAAGCACAACGGCGTGGTGCCAGTGGTTGATCTGGCACGGATCTATGCGCTGCAAGGACAGATCGGGGCCGTCAATACCCGCGCACGGCTGGAAGAAGCTCGTGAGAGTGGCCAACTGAGCAAATCAGGCGCAGGAGATCTTCTGGATGCTTATGACCTGATCGCCGAGACGCGAATCCAGCATCAGGCCGATCTGGTTAAACAAGGCGCTCAACCCGATAACTTTCTGCAGCCTTCTAACCTGTCAGACTTTGAACGCTCCCATGTCCGGGATGCGTTTGTTGTTGTTAAAACCATGCAGTCAGCAGTTGGGCATGGCCGTGGAATGCTAAGCTAGAGGGCGTTCTGTTTGATTGGATTCAATCAAGCAACAAGAATTCGCTCCGCTCTAGACCAATAATAATCAAAGCTGTGGCGAGACAAAAGCGACCACAGTCACCTGGGAGGAATAACATGTTTCTTGAATTGATCGGGACCTTCATTGCAGGCGTTGCCGGAGCTGGTCTTGTGATGTTGATCAATCATGTTCTTGGTGGGCGTTTGCCGCGCTGGTTTGCCCCGGTTGCTGCCGGTGCTGCCATGTTGCTGGCAACAATCTCCAGCGAGTACAGCTGGTTTTCGCGCACCAAAGATACGCTCCCTGATGGCATAGTGGTTGCTGAAACTGTAGAAAGCAAAGCCTTCTATCGTCCATGGACCTATCTGTTTCCCTTCACGGAAAGATTTGTCGCGATTGATACTGCCACGATCCAGACACATCCAGAGCAGCCGGGCATGAAACTAGCGCAAGCTTACTTCTTTGGCCGCTGGTCTCCGGTGAACAAGCTTCCTGTGCTTACCGATTGCACCACCAGCCGACGGGCAGCATTGGCTGACGGTATCATTTTTGAGGAAGGTGGAAGCATCTCTGGGGCTCAATGGGTGTCAGTTCCGGAAAATGACAGGATCACCTCAACAATATGCGGAGCGGGGTAATGTTAACAGGCCTCAGTTTACGATTTCGGATCTTCCTCTTGTTCGCGGGTGTTGCCGCAGCAAGCTGTGCCGTTGTCGGGGCTGCGCTTTATTTCGGATACACCCGTATTGCAGAAACAACACCAGCCTCAGGTTTCCTGTTGGCCGGCATTCTATCCATTTTCGGTCTTCTTGCGATCTCAGTCAGCATCTGGCTTCTGTTTGACGAAAATGTTGCCAAACCAGTGCAACGTCTCTCCGCTGCCATCCGCACGACAGCTCATGCTAATGTTGATGCCTCAATTGATTTTGAAGAAGCGAAATACCTTGGCGACCTTGCGCCTGCGGCTCATGCGGTTGCCTGGCGTTTAACCAATGACAGTGCAGAAACTGATGAGTTGGTTTCTGATGCAACGGCGCAGCTGGCGAGCGAGCGCGAGCAGCTGGCCTTGCTGTTAACTGAGATCCCCGTCGCCATCGTGCTCGTCAGCCCTGCACACAAAATCATGCTTTATGACGGTCAAGCCGCAGACATTCTTGGGCAGGTTCATGTTCCACGTTTGAGTGCATCCATCTTTGATTACTTTATTGAGGAGGAACTGCGCGCTGCCTATGATCAGCTGATCGAATTGAAAACAGAAATTGCTGTTGATGTGAAAGGAGCCCGTGGCAATCTCAATTTTCAATTGCGCCTCAAAAAGCTCAGAGGGATGTCGGGCTACATGATCCTGATTGACGATGCGACCGCACGCATCGCACCAGAGGCACCGCGACCACTGATTTATGATTTTGAGGCGGCCCAGCACCATTTTGAAAAGGAAATTGAGGAGCGTTCTCTGCGTGATCTCAGCTTCGTCGTTTTCGATACAGAAACAACCGGCCTCATGCCGAATAAGGACGACATTGTTCAGATCGGGGCCGTGCGGGTTGTCAACGGACGTATCATTCCCGGTGAAACAGTGGACCAACTCGTCAATCCGGGCAGACTCATTCCGGCTGCCTCAACCGGAGTTCACCGGATCACAGATGACATGGTGGCAGATGCTCCAGACCCGGTCACTGCAATTTCAGAATTTCATGCTTTCGCGAAAGACTCTGTCATTGTTGCGCACAATGCACCGTTCGACATGGCATTCCTACATCGATACGGCCACTTGTCCGGCCATGCCTGGGATCATCCGATCCTTGATACGGTCCTCTTGTCTGCTGTCGTTTTCGGCGCAGATCAAGTTCACACTCTCGACGCCCTTTGTACCCGCCTTGGCATAGAAATCCCCATAGTTTTGCGCCACACAGCCCTCGGCGACGCCCAGGCCACCGCCAAGGCCCTCTGCAAACTCCTCCCCCTCCTATCCTCCCACGGCTTCAACACCTTCGGAGAAGTCATCGAGCAGACGAGGAAACATGGTCGGTTGTTGAAGGATATGAATTAATTTTGAATAAGCGAGCGTTTCGAATCATGATCACAATGTCTGAAGTGATGAAATATGGGCAGAACACCAAGTCAGCCAGCGTTGCTACGGTGCCATCAACTTAACCTGAATTTAGCCGCGAGAGCTTTCTCTAGGCGCATTTTAAGCGTCAAGCATTACGGCTTGGCTCCATTGAGCAAAAGCGTTGAGACGATGAAGGTGAATGTCGATTGCGCAGGCCGGAAAGGCTGTCAGAAATCTTTGAAGCTGGCCCGGCGACTTGAATTTTTGCATGGCCCGTTCGCGTTTTCGCAAAGGCAAATGCGAATTTTCAGCACGATTATTCAAGCCTTTATGGCTGCGGTGCTCAACAGCGGGCATCACTTCACATTTTGCGGCACCGTAAGAGCCAAGTTTGTCGGTGATGATCCGCTTGAGCGATACGCCTTGCTTCTTCAAAAGACGGGGCAGTAAACGTTTGGCAGCCTTGGTATTGCGCCGTTTCTGAAGGATTTCATCAAGAATGTAACCATGCTGATCAACGACCCGCCTTAGATAGTATCGCTGGCCTGGATGCTGACGACAACCTCATCAAGATACCAGACATCTGAGCTTTCGGCTCTTTTGCGCCGCAACTCACGGCTGTAAGCCGGGCCAACTTGATCCCCCATTTGCGGATGGTTTCATATGATAGAATTATGCCGTGCTCCAGCAGCATCTCTTCTCCCTCACGCAAGCTGAGGGAGAAGCGGTGATAGAGCCAAACAACATAGGCGGGAAACGGTGGCGTTTGTAACTGATTGGAGCAGAAGTCATGTTGTGCAATTACAAATCGGAACTGGAGCCAAAGTTAAGCTGATAGCGCCTAATCAAACGGTACTTCTTTGCCGAAATGCATGATCACATTAGAAGCACCAGCATCCTTGTATTCCTCATAATATTGGAGCGGGTCAATGCGTTGAAGTGTCGTGTTCTCGCTGTCCACGAGGAACCAGTCACCCTCTACGTTTTTTCTGAAGGCTACTAAGTGAACATCGTTTCCATAAATCAAACGATCAGGTCCGCCTTCTTTCATAAGATTCTCAATTTGCTGCTTATTTTTCTTCAGCACGTTATCGTTGCCCGTGGGGTCTTCCAGCCAGTCAACATTGAATTCTGGTAAGTCTGGCCTTAGCTCTTTCATGACAAGCTTGGCAGTATCCGGGCTGAAGCCGGCAGTAGAATCGCTCTCTTCTGGATATACTCCGTTAAAGAGCTGATATTGCTCGCGTGCAAGGCTTGTGAGCAGCTTGTCTGCATTCTCTTCATATTCTTTGTTAAAACGTTCCTGATCATAGCTCAGGTAAGCCTCTGTCATTTGCACTTTCTCGCTCCGCGGCACTTGGGCAATGTTTTCTTTGACAGGTGTCAGGGCGTGCTTTGCAAAAGACTCAAGTGGTATTGCATCATACCCCAATAAGGCATTCATCGAGTGCTTCATGCAATGGCGTTTTTCCTGTTTTTCGCAATAGAATAACGGGTTGTGTCCTTCTGGTTTTTTGCGCGAGTCAATGTTGCACCTTTGCTTCTTAGTTTCGTACTTGGGGTTAAAGAAGACCTCTTTCAACTTAACGTCCTCGGAGCGGTCCTGAGAGTTAGTCTTTTTGCCAATTGCAGCAGAGGAGACTAGACATGCCGTTCCCGGCCACCTCGTTGGAGCTGGCCCTGAGAGCCTCTTCCAGCCAGTCGACTGCATCCTCCAAAAACTCAAGCCGTAGAAGGGCATCTTTTTCATCACCACCATCCGCACTGATTTGAGCTTGTGTGATGAAGGCTCTAGCTGCATCGATATATTGCTTATACGGGCCTTGTAGCTCAGCATCAGTAATCTGGGACTTGCTGGCTTCAAATCCACTTATCTTCTTCTCGGCGATGCCAATCTTGGAGTTTAGATCGCCGCTCTTCTCCTGATCGCCCCTGCCAGCTCCCACAGTGTCTTCCAGCCACTCGATTGAGTCCTGCAGAAATTCAAGCTGAAGAAGTACGTCTTTTCTTCGCCCTTCCTCGCATGTTGTTGTGCCTGGGTAATGTAATCTTTGGCAGCTCCAACGTATTGACCAAAATATCCCCTTGTCTCCGGATCGGAAATCTCAGAGCCTTTCGCCTCAAGGGTAGCCACCAGGCTTTCGGCAGCAGAAATTTTACTTGTCAGATCGCCGGTCTCTTCACTGCTTTGTTCTTGGCTTTTATTATTGGAATTCAATGTATCTTCCAGCCAATCGACTGCATCCTGCAAAAACTCCAACTGAAGAAGAACTGTCCGTCGTCAAAGATAGTTGGACAAAATTGGCTTTCGATTAGTGGAGTGTCTGGCCCAATTGCGTGTTGATGTTAAGCGGCTTGTGCGTGGTAGCGCAAGCGTCGGTTTTGAATAGTTCTGCG